>NZ_JAFHKI010000150.1 GCF_016937615.1 Pseudomonas lactucae
GCGCCACCTTCAGCCAGACCGCGTTCCTGCAGACGATCGGCACCGCCTTCAGCGACACGGTTGCCTTGCAGGCGATCGGCCCCGCTTTCAGCAACACGACTTTCAATCAGGCGGTCCGCGCCACCTTCTGCAACAACCGGGTGGGCAAATGCGTTTGCAGCGAGTACCGAGAAAGCAAGGCTAAGCAAGATTTGGCGTTTCATGAGTGTGTACTCCAAGTGTTTTAAGTAGGTGTTGCCGGGTATGGGTTTGATGTTACGCGTTGCATTTTTTAAGAGAACTTCATTGCGCTGATGGTGACTATCGACGCCAGCGATGGCCCGCTTCGAAGGGCCATCACGGCGCACTTCATGGCATCTGCGGCAGTTCTTGAGGACGCAGGTCGAATACCAGCACCTCGGCATCGTCGCCGTGGCTGAGGCGGATCTGGCGTTCGTCACGCACTCGCGCACCGTCGCCTTCCTGCAAGCGTTGGCCGTTGACTTCCACGCTGCCCCGGGCCACATGCAGGTACACATGGCGATTGGGCGGCAGGTCGAGCGTGGCGGCTTCATCACCGTTGAACAGCCCGGCATACACCCGCGCATCCTGGCGCACGCTCAAGGAACCGTCGGTACCGTCCGGCGAAATGATCAATTGCAGGCGCCCGCGTTTTTGCGCCTCGCTGAAGTGCTCCTGTTGATAACGCGGCTCGGCACCGGCCACGGACGGCACGATCCAGATTTGCAGAAAGTGCACCCCACGGCTTTGGCTGTGGTTGAACTCGCTGTGGGCCACGCCGCTACCGGCGCTCATCAGTTGCACATCGCCGGGGCGGATCACCGAGCCGGTGCCCAGAGTGTCCTTGTGTTCCAGGGCGCCTTCGAGCACATAAGAGAAGATCTCCATGTCGCGGTGCGGGTGTTGGCCAAAGCCTTTGCCGGCGGCGACGCGGTCGTCGTTGATCACCAGCAGGTCGGAAAAGCCCTGTTCGGCAGGGTTCCAGTAGTTGGCGAACGAGAAGGTGTGGAACGACTTCAACCAACCGTGATTGGCGGCGCCGCGTTCGGAAGCTTTGCGAAGGGTCAGCATGGTAGTGTCCTCAAGTGGGAGCGGGCTGCGACATGCAGGGCTCCGGCGTTGAGAAGAAGGTTAATGGTTGCTGATCGATTCATTAAGAAGCTGAAATCTGAATGACTGTCTCTATGGAGTTGACAGTCTGCGACGTGGCATAATGGCCGCCGCTTTCCTTCCCCGATGGACTTCTTTGCTATGAAAACCGTGGCCATGGCGCTGTTTCCGGGTTTCCTCCTGCTCGACATGGCTGGGCCGCTCGAAGTGTTTTCCATTGCCAACCGCTACCTGCCTGCAGCCGCGCATTACCAGATCCTCATCATTGGCACCGAGCCCGGCCCGCTGCGCGCCTCCAACGGCGTGATGGTGCAGGCCGATCTGTTGCTGGAACAGGCCGACGGTGCCTATGACCTGCTGTTGGTGCCTGGCGGGCCGGGGGCCTATAACGAATGCCACCCCGATCTGCTGCCCTGGCTCAAGGCCTCGGTCCCTCGGGCACGGCGCTTCGGCTCCATCTGTACCGGCGCGTTTGTGCTGGGTCATGCCGGTCTGCTCGACAATCACCGCGTCACCACCCACTGGCACTACACCGAGCGGCTGATCAAGGCGTTCCCCAAGGCCATCGTCGAAACGGATCGCATCTACCTGCAGGACGGACGTCTGATTACTTCGGGCGGGGTCACGGCAGGCATCGACCTGGCGTTGTCCGTCGTTGCCCAGGACCACGGCAAGCAAGTCGCGGTGGACGTGGCCAAGGTGCTGCTGGTGGTGATGAAACGCCAGGGTGGCCAGGCCCAGTTCAGCCCGATGACCGCCGCCGTGTCGCCCCATGAGACCGCGATCACCCGCGTGCAGAACCATGTGCTGGCCCATCTGGAACAACCGTTCACCATCGAGTCCATGGCCGAGTTGGCCGGCATGAGCGCACGCCACTTTGCCCGCTTGTTCGCCAGGGAGGTGCAGATGACACCCATGGCCTTTTTGCAAGGCGCGCGTATCGACCGTGCCCGACAATTGTTGGAAAGCACCGACCTGCCGCTCAAGACCGTGGCTTTCCACGCAGGCTTCGGCAGCGTGCGGTATATGCGCTCTCTGTTCAGTGAAAAGCTTGGCCTGAACCCCACCCAATACCGACAACAGTTCAGTTAGCGACAGGATGTCCGTCTCGCGCACCCGATTGTCCGTGTCGCTCCCTGTGCCAGCATTGTTCTGTCACCGGTAGCTGGCAAGAATAGCGTCAAGCCCACGGAATAGGATGCGCGGACGCCCAAGAACGGGCGTTTCAGCGCGATTGCAGCCATGAACAACTCCCAGGCATTTGACGCTGACGGCACGCTGCGTTTCGGTGTATACGCCTTTCACCGCCAACAGCGGCTGGTCAGCAAGGCGGGCTGGCCGGTGCCCTTGGGCGGGCGGGCGCTGGATATCCTGGCGGTGTTGCTCGAAGTGCCTGGGCAATTTGTCAGCAAGGCCACCCTGATCGAACGGGTCTGGCCGTGCAGTGTGGTGGAAGAAGGCAATCTGCGCGTGCACATTGCCGCCCTGCGCCGCGCCCTTGGCGGGCAACGCTTCATTATCAACGAGCCCCAGCGCGGCTATTGCTTCGCCGCGCCGGTACACGGCCGCGTGCAGGCCGTGATACCGCCACACAACCTGACCGCACGGCTCAGCCCTGTCCTTGGTCGCGAAGAACTGTTGGGTGTGCTGGTACGGCGTCTGTCCGGGCAACGCCTGATGACCCTCACCGGTTGCGCCGGCGTGGGCAAGAGCACCCTGGCCCAGGCGCTGGCCGAGCGTGTGTTGCCGCGTTATCGCGACGGTGTGTGGTGGGTCGACCTGGCCACGGTGCACGCGCCGATTGCGATGTTGCAGCATCTGGCAACCGCGCTGCAACTGCCGCCCTGCGCCGATGCGACCGAACTGTGCCGCCAATTGGCCACGCGCCAGTTATTGCTGGTGCTCGACGGCGCCGACCTGCTGCTCGCGTCCTGTCGACATTTGCTGCGCGTACTGCGCGAACACGCTCCCCAGGTCACGGTGTTGATCAGCAGTCGCGAAACCCTCCAGGCCCCCGGCGAATGGGTGCAACGCGTACCGCGCTTGGCAGTGCCGGCGCCGTCGGCCTTGGGCAGTGTCGAGCAGGCATTGGCGTGCCCGGCGGTGCAGCTCTTCGTCGCGCGGGCGCGCGCCGGGCAGCAGGGGTTCGTGTTGCGGCCTCAGGACCTGGCGCCGCTGCGCGATATCTGTCGGCGGCTGGATGGGATTCCCTTGGCCCTGGAGCTGGCGGCCGCGCAAGTCCACGCCTTGGGCGTGCATGGCTTGCAGGCACAATTGCGTCGAGGCTTGCAGGTGCTGACGCGGGGACGGCGCACGGCGGTAGAGCGTCATCAGTCGCTCACGGCGGCGCTGGATTGGAGCTACGAGCGCCTGAGCCTGCCGCAGCGCTGGCTGTTCCTGCAGCTGGGCCTGTTCAAGATGGCGGTGACCTTGCCCACTTTGACCCAACTGGTGGCGGGCACTGAGCTTGAGCATGCCGACCTGGCGTATGTGCTGGGGCGACTGGTGAACATGTCGCTGCTGGCGGTGGAGCCCGGTCTCGGTCCCGAACGTTATCGCTTGCTGCATTGCGTGCGCAGCTATGCCTTGGCGCAATTGCGTGACCCGCAGCAGGTGGCACGACTGCAGCAGGGCGACGGGCACTACCTGGGGCCGTTTTCAGGCCGGCCGTTTGTCCTGCAGCTCATCGAGCAGGCGGCGTACGCGGACTAGATCGCGGGTGGCAAAACCTTCGGTGTATCGCCCATGGACCGCACTCAACAGGTCGCGCGCCGGCTGCACGCGACCTTGGGTGCGCCACAGCCTTGCCAATGATTCCGCGCAGCGCAGCTCCCAGGCCAACGCGCCTTGTCGGTGCGCCAGCTCCATCGCCTCAAGCAACAGAGTTTGCGCGCCGCTCAGGTCATCCTGGCGCAGCCGTTGTTCCGCGTGCAGCCGCAGGACTTCCGGGGCGCACCAGCCCGCATCGCCATGGCGAGCGCGTTCCAATCCGGCCTCATCAACCTCATGCAGACCCAACGTGATCAGGATGTCCTGGACCACCCCCAGACCCTGCAAATCGCGGTGACCGAGGATGCCGGCGTAATGCCCTGCCCAGGTCTGGAACAATTGCACCGAGTGCTTGTGGGCATGTTCGAGCAACAGCGCCTGTAAGGTTTGGGCCGCGATGTCGTCGCCGTTGTAGCGCGCGATCACCACCCCGGCCAGGGCCAGGGTGTAGCAGATGGACGTGCCGTGATTGATCTGCAGCGCCAGTTCCAGCGCCTGGTGGGTGGTGCGCCAGGCCTGTTCGGGAAAACCTTGCAACCACAGGATCCGCGCCAACACCGTCAGCGACGCCACGTTCTGATCGTATTGCACGCCGATGCAGCGGCCAAACCGGTTGAGGTGGCCGCTGTGGGCCATGCGCTGAATCACCTGCTCGGCGTTTTGCCGGGCCAGCACCTGATTGCCGCTGTAATGTAGCGCCAGCACGCGCAGACGCTGGGCGCTCAGGTCCAGCAGCGGATCGGTGCGCGGGGCCAGGTGCTCGAATTGCAGGCTCTGCTCCTGCGCCTGGCGATAGAGGCCGGCACACAGATTGACCGCCATATGCCCGGAGATTGCACGCAACTGTCCGGAAAGGTCCTGGCGCTCATCGGCCAAGCGCCGAGCGTCGATAAACGCTGCGATGGTTTGCCCGGCGCCACCCACGGCGTGATAGGACAGGCTGCCCAGCGCCAGCTGCAATTGCATTTTCAAGCGCGTGCATGGCGCGTTCACCGTGCCTATCAGCGCCAGCGCCTTGCCCACATACAAGTCGTGCTCCCTGAGCAATGACAGCTCCTGCCACAAGGGCATCGCACTGACGGTCAAGCGGATCGCCAGCAGGTGACCGCCACCCTCGGCCAGGCCCCAGTCGAGCGCGGCGCGCACGTCTTCGCGCAACGGCGCGTAGCGGTCGAGCCACGGTTGGGTGGCGGTCTGTTGCCAATCCGCCTGGGCCTGCTCCATCAACGCCAGGCAGCGCGCCGCGTGGCGCTCGCGGGTGGCGTCCAGCTCATTGGCAACGCTGAGTTTTTCCAGGGCGTAGGTGCGGGTGATGTCCAGCAGGCGATAGACCATCTCATCATCGGCGGCCTCCACGTTGAGCAACGACTTGGCCACCAGTTGGGTGATCGAGCCCAGCACTTGGGCAGGCGCGATCTGCTCGCCGGCGATGACCGCCGCGGCGCTGGCCAGGCTGAACCCGTCGCGAAACACCGCAAGGCGGCGCAGGCAGATCTGCTCGCATTCGGTCAGCAGCTCAAAACTCCAGTCCAGCGTGGCGCGCAAGGTCTGGTGGCGGGGCAGGGCACTGCGTCGACCACGGGTCAGCAGGCGGAAGTTGTCTTCCATCTGCACCAGCAGCCCGGGCAGGCCGAAACGCTCGATCTGCGCCGCCACCAGTTCGATTGCCAGGGGAATACCGTCCAGACGCTGGCAGATATCGATTGCCAGCGGCAGTTCGGCCTCGCCCAGTTCAAAGCTGTCCTGGTGGGACATGGCCCGTTCGATCAGCAATTGCAGGGCCGGGTAGCCCAGGGCCTGGGCGCGGTTGCCGGCAACGGGCGGGCAGGCCAGCGGTTCCAGGCGCTGCACGTATTCGCCCTCGGCCCGCAGGGCTTCGCGGCTGGTGGTCAGGATGTGCACCTCTGGCGCATGGCGCAGCAGGGTTTCGCAGATCAGCGCAATGTCGTCCAGCAGGTGTTCGCAGTTGTCGATCACCAGCAGCAACTGGCGCTCGTGCAGGCTGCGGGCAAAGGTCACCAGCGGCGCGTGTTCGGTGTGGGTGAGGTCGAGTAGGCTGGCGAGGTAGGGCAGGATCATCGACGGCGTGCTGAGGGGTGCCAGGTCCAGCAGGCGAATGCCATCGCGGTAATTGCCGATCAGCACCTCCGCCACGCGCAACGCGACGGTGGTCTTGCCGATGCCGCCGGCGCCGGTCAGGGTAATGAAGCGTTGTGCGGGCAACTGCTGCACCAGGCTGTCGATCAGGGCCTGGCGGCCGATCATGCGGGTGCGCCGCAAGGGCAGGTTGTGGCTCGGGCGTTGGGGTACGCCTTCGGTGGGTAGCGTCATCGGTTCGATGCTCAGTGGTGCCACAAAACTGTAGCCACGCTGGGCCACCGTGACGATATAGCGCTGCCCGGCCTGGCCGTCGCCCAACGCCTTGCGCAGCGCCGCCATATGCACGCGCAGGTTGCCGTCTTCCACCACGCTTTTGGGCCACACCCTGGCGATCAGCTCCTGCTTGCTCACCACATTGCCGGCGTGTTCCAGCAGGACCAGCAGGATATCCACCGCCCGTCGTCCCAGGCGCAACGGGCGACCGGCCTCCAGCACCAGGCGCTGGCGCGGATGGACGCGGTAGGGGCCGAAATGCACGGCCTGGTCGTTGAGGTCACTCATGGGTGGCCATGCTCTGGGAACGGGAGGCGACCAGCATAGGCCAGGAGCGCGCGGACCACTAGGCGGCAATCTCTTGAGGCTTGTTGCGTAATTGGTGATTTCGCCAGGTCATCGGGTTGACGCCTTCGCTGCGGGTAAACATGTGGCAGAAATGCGCCTGGTCGCAGAACCCGCACTCCAGGCTGATTTGCGTCAGGCTCAGGGACGATTGGGTGATCAACTCCTTGGCGCGCTGGATACGCTGCTGGCGTATCCACTCCTGGGGCGACAGCCCGGTGGTGCACTTGAATGCGCGGGAAAAATGGCTGCGCGACAGGGCGCAGGCCTGGGCCAGGTCGGCGATGGCCAGGCTTTCGCCGAGATTGGCCAGGATCAGTTGCTTGGCGATGCGTTCGCGCCGGGGGCATAGGCCGCCGGTGGTGGGCAAGCGAGGGGCACAGTACTCAAGTCGGGCCATGACAGATATCCGCAGTCGATGGGAGCGTTCCCGGTGAATGGATCCAGTGTAGATGGCGCCAATCTTGTTGCCGGACCGCCCGGCTGACGAGTTAATCGTTGTTAATTTCGCCAGGTGCGGTGCTGGAAAAGACAGCACAGGCATGCAATCGCCGCCGCGTCATGCGTGCTTATCTGGCGACCTGATAACCGTTTGGATACCACCATGAACCGTAACGACCTGCGCCGCGTCGACATGAACCTGCTGGTGATTTTCGAAGCCTTGATGTTCGAGAAGAACCTGACCCGGGTCGCCGAAAAACTCTTCATGGGCCAACCGGCGGTGAGTGCGGCGTTGGGGCGCCTGCGTGATCTGTTCGACGACCCGTTGCTGTTGCGCAACGGGCGGGGCATGGAGCCCACGCCACGTGCCGTGGCGATACTCAAGGAGCTGCAACCGGCCATGGACACCATTTCAGGCGCGGTCAGCCGCGCCAAGGATTTCGACCCCTCCACCAGTTGCGCAGTGTTCCGCATCGGCCTGTCCGACGACGCCGAGTTCGGCCTGTTCCCGCCATTGCTCAGTCAATTGCGTGAGGAAGCACCGGGCATCATCGTGGTGGTGCGCCGCGCCAATTACCTGTTGATGTCATCGCTGCTGGCCAGCGGCGAGATTTCGGTGGGGGTGAGCTACACCACTGAACTGCCGGCGAACGCCAAGCGCAAGAAGCTGCGGGATATCCCGTGCAAGGTCCTGCGTGGCGATGACGGCCTTGAACCGCTGACCCTGGACGATTACTGCGAGCGGCCCCACGCAATGGTGTCGTTCTCGGGCGACCTGAGCGGCAATATCGATCTCGACCTGGCGCGCATTGGCCGCGCGCGGCGAGTGGTGTTGGCGGTGCCGCAATTCAGCGGACTGCGGGCGTTGCTGGCGGGCACGCAGATCATCGCGACGGTGCCCGATTATGCGGCGTGTGCGTTGACCGAAGGCACGGCGTTGCGCGCCGAGGACCCACCGTTCGCAATCGAGGCGGCGGAGTTGTCGATGGTGTGGAGCGGGGTGCATGACAACGACCCGGCGGAGCGGTGGTTGCGGGCGCGGATTTCGGAGCATATGGCAGGCGTGGTCTGATTGCGCAAATAGCCGCTGCTGCGGTCACTCACGGTGATCTTGGATCCGACCGATTCTGCGTATCGAGCGCGGTCAAATGTGGGAGGGGCGGTGCGACGGTTCGACTTGCCCCATTGGCCCCCGCATCTTCCCCGGAATTGGCTATTTCTCCCGCCCCCACCGGTGACTAACCTAGCCACCAATCCCACCCTACCGGAGAAAGCACCATGCAACCGCGTACCGATTTCTACAGCGCTTCCCCTGATGCCATGAAAGCCATGCTCGCCCTGGAAGCCGCCGTCGGCAAACTGTCCATCGAGCTGCCCTTGTTGGAACTGATTCGCCTGCGTGTCTCGCAGATCAACGGCTGCGCCTTCTGCCTCGACATGCACACCGCCGATGCGCGCAAGGGTGGGGAAACCGAGCGTCGCCTGTACACCTTGTCGGCCTGGCGGGAGACGCCGTTTTTTACCCCACGTGAACGCGCTGCACTGGCTTGGGCCGAGAGCCTGACCCTGATCAGCCACACCCATGCACCGGACGAAGATTTCAATGCACTGGCCGCCGAGTTCAACGCCCAGGAGCAGATCGACCTGAGCGTGGCCATCGCCACTATCAACAGCTGGAACCGCTTGGCGGTGGGGTTTCGCAAAATGCCCAAGTAAGCCATCAACGGGCTTTGAAATAACCCCGTGGCGTGGTGCCGGTCATGTGCTTGAAAAAAGCGATCAACGCGCTGTCGCTGGTAAAACCCAGCTCAAAGGCGCAGTAGCTGATACTGCGCCCGGTGGCGAGCAGTTCGATGACCCGCATCAGTCGCCACTGCTGACGCCATTGCTGGTACCCCAGGCCGGTTTCCCGTTGGAAAATCCGGCCGATGGTCTTGGCGCTGGCGCCTACTTGCTGTTCCAGGGCCTGCAACGAGGGCGGCAAGGTGTCGAGGCTGCTCATCAACGGGGCCAGGCGTTTGTCCTGGGGCAGCGGCAGCAGCATCGGTTGCTCGGCGGCGTCGCAGATCTCGCTCAGGCACAGCGCCAGCAGATGGGCATATCGGCCGCGGGACCAATCGGTATCGAACGCCGCCATCGCCATCGGTTCCAACACCGCCCGCAGCAATGGGCTGACCTCGATCACCCGAACCTGGGACGGCAATTGCCGCGCCAATGCAGGGCTCAAGTACACCGAACGATAATCCACGGTCCGCTGCATCACCGCACGGTGCGGCAACCCGCAGGGGATCCAGGCTGCACGGGTGGGTGGCAGCAGGCACAGCTGGTTGTCCAGGGTGATGCGCGTGCAGCCTTCACGGGTGAACAGCAGCTGCCCACGTTGGTGTTGGTGCAACCCCGAATCGTGATCACCCAAGAGGGCGGCAATCCCGATAACCGGCGCAGCCAGGTGGTCGGGATCGAAAGATGCGTCGGCGGCGAGCCAGGCCATAGGTTGTCCGATTTCATCGATAAATTGTCGAAGTCCGGATAATAGTGCATTCGACGCTGTTTAAAATTCTTCCACTATATTCCTGGAAGGACGCGTCGATGACCCTCAAAAATCTACTGGTCCTGGCGGTGGCGTTGCTGATGTTTCCGCAACTGGCCCAAACCCTCTACAGCCCCGCGCTCGGCGATATTGGCCAGGCCTTTGCGGTGGGGCCCGAGCGTGCGGGGCAGACGCTGTCGGTCTATTTCCTGGCCTTTGCCCTGGGTGTTGTGGTGTGGGGGCGGGCGTGTGATCACCTTGGGCGCCGCCCGGTCATGCTGGCCGGGCTGACGCTATACGCGTGCGCGTCGGTGTTGGCCTTGAGCGTCAGCACCTTCACAGGCCTGCTCTTGGCCCAGGCGTTGGCGGCTTTTGGCGCTGCGGTGGCGTCGGTGGTCACGCAAACGGTGTTGCGCGACCGCTTCCATGGGCCGGAACTGGCCCAGGTGTTTTCCGTGGTGGGCATTGCCATGGCCGCCAGCCCGGCGATTGGTTTGTTCAGCGGCGCGGTTTTGGTGCAGTTCTTCGGTTACCGCGGCATGCTCTGCGGTTTGTTGGTACTCGTGTTGCTCCTGTGGGGCTGGTGCGTATGGGCCCTGCCGGAAACGCGCCCGGCGTCGCTGCCCGCCACCTCAATGCACAAAACCGTGGGCCTGATGTTCAAGGACTTGGGCATATGGTGTTCGGTCGGGCTGGTGGCGGTATTCAATATTGCCGTGTTCGCTTATTACAGCGTGGCGCCGTTCATCTTCGCGCAACAGGGGTTGTCCTCCGCCGAGTTCGGCTACAGCGGGGTGCTGTTGGCCTTGGGGTCGGGGCTGGGGGCGTGGTTGAACAAAGCGTTGCTCAAGCGGGGGATGAACGGCGATCAGTTGGTACTGACCGCAGCCGGTATCGCCGTATTGGGCAGCCTGTTGGTGCTGACGCTGCAACACACAGGGTTATTCGTATTGCCGATGCTGCTGGTGGTGCTGGCGTTCGGCATGGCGATCCCCAACGTGCTCGGGGCCGCGTTGATGGCATACCGCGATCGTTTGGGCACGGCGGCAGCGGTGTTCGGTTTGTTGTATTACCTGGCGATTGGCGGCGGGCTGACTCTGGTGGCCTGGGCGCAAGACCTGGGTTGGAGCTTGCTGGTATGCGCAATGGCGGCGCTGTGCCTGGCAACGCCGCGGGTGTTCAGAAGTTGACCGAGGCACTCAGGCGTGCCGTCAGCGGTGCGCCCTGGAACAGGTAATCATCGCCCATGTATTCGCCCGCGTCGCGCCAGTAGCGCTTGTCGAACAGGTTGTCGACGCTCAGGCGAAATACCGTTTCATACCCCTCGACGCGGGTGGTGTAGCGGCTGCCGACATTCACCACCGCATAATCCCCCACCTCCACGTTGCCGCTGCGGTTGGCGTACTTTTTGGCGCTGTATTGCACGCCGCCCAGCACGGCCAGGCCGTTGAACCACGGCAGGGCATAGTCGGCGTACACACTGGCGCGCAGCTTGGGGACGTTGATCGCCTGGTGTTCTTCGTAGGCCGGCGTGCCGCTGCCGCTCACGCGGGCGCGAATCGCCGCCACGCTGGTGGCGATCTGCAGACGCTCGGTGGCCCAGCCGTTGGCCGACAGTTCCAGCCCGGTGTTTTTCTGTTCGCCCTGTTGCACATAGGTGAAGTTGCCGGCGCCATCCGGCTTGGCGTACTGGTACGCCTGGCGCGTCTGGAACACGGCGGCGGCGAAGCTGATGCGGCGCCAGTCGTATTTCACCCCGGCTTCGATCTGCCGGGAGGTGGTCGGCGCCAGGGTGTCGTCCGGATTGCTGGCGAACCATGGCGCGGTGCCGCCCAGGGACAGCCCCTTGCTGTAGCTGGTGTAGAGCGAAATGTTTTCAATCGGCTTGTAGATCAACGACGCCTGGGGCAGGAACACGTATTGCCGGGTATGGCGGGTCTCGTCGCCGGTGCTGTCGAAGGCCTTTTCGTCCAGGCGCACTTCGCGGCCGCCGAGCAGGGTTTGCCATTGCTCGTTGAAGCGGATGCGGTCGGTGACGAACAGGCCGTACTGGCGGCTGTCGAGGCTGCGGTGGCTGGGGTTCAGCGGGACGTCGGCGGGCGCGAACGTCGGCGCGTCGGCGTCGATGTTGCCGCTGCCGAGCCACTCGTTGACGGCCTTGCGCTTGTCGATCACCCGGCGAAATGCACTGGTGCCGAAGGTCAGTTCATGGCCCAGCCCGGCGGTGTCGAACAGGCCGGTCATGGCGGCCTGGACTTCATCGTCGCGGCGGGTGTCGTCGGGGCTGCGATAGTCGTAGATGTCGTAATTGCCCTGCGGGGTGAAGGTATTGCCGACACCGCTGGTGTCACCGCCCCACGCAAACGCACTGTAATCATCAATCACCACCTTGCTGCGCGCCGCGCTGACATTGCCTTTCCACTGATCGCTGAAGCGGTACTCGAAACTGCCGTTGAGGTTCAGCGAGTCGATGCCGACCTGTTTGGACCCGCTCTGATGGCCCAGCAGTTTTTTCGGTGAGGCGTCATGGGGCACTTCGGTGCCACCGAGCAACTGGTAGCCCGGTACCGAGCGCTGTTGTTTGTTCTGGTACTCGGCGTCGAGTTTCAACACGGCGTCGGGGCTGATGTTCCAGTCGAAGGCCAGGGACACAAAGTCGCGCTGGCCGTTGGCGTGTTCCACGTAGGAATTGAGGTCTTCATGAGCCACGTTGGCGCGCAGGCCGAACTGCTGCTCGCTGCCAAACCAGCCGCCAACGTCGGTGGCGATATAGCCGCTGCCGCGATCATCGGTGGAGACCGTTACCGAGCGTACATCCTCCGGGCGTTTGGTTACGTAGTTGATCACGCCGCTGGGTTCGGAGATCCCGCTTTGCAGGCCCGCCAGGCCCTTGAGCACTTCCACCTGCTGCTTGTTTTCCAGGGCGACGTTCTGCTCGCCAGTGATGGTGCGCCCGTTGATCTTGTAGCTGCTGGCCGCGTTCAGGGAGAACCCGCGCACCACGAAGTTCTCGTAGTAGCCAATCGGCGCGTAGCTGTCGCCCACCGACGCGTCGTTGCGCAGCACTTCGCTGAGCAGGCGCGCCTGCTGGTCCTTGATCAGTGCGGCGTTGAGCACGGTGATCGACGCCGGTGTATCCAGCAGTGGCGCCTCATTGAAGCCGCCGACGGAGGCGGTGTCCGCGCGATAACCCGATTCATCCTGGCCCTGGACGTTCACCGCCGGCAGTTCGAGGCTTGCCGCGAGGCTGTTGCCGATCCCACCGCTGAGCAGCAGGCCGAGGGCCAAACGTGACGTGACGACAGGACGAAAACGCAAAACCATGGGAGCAGTGCCTTAAAGCGCAGGGGCAGGGGGCGCATAAGCTAGGCATTCGCGTGCACTTTTACAAGTTCCCTGGATCACTCATGCAGTGAGACGGCCCGTCTCGGTTGCCACGCTATTCTCCTCGCGCCTCGACACCCCGGCGTGCACCTGCGATAGACAAGACTTCCCTTATCATTGCAGGAGAGCGTCATGGGTATTGCAGGCAAGGTTGCGCTGGTGACAGGCGCCGGGCAGGGAATTGGCCGGGCCATTGCCTTGCGCCTGGCACGGGACGGTGCGGATATCGCCCTGGTCGACATCAACGGCGCCAAGCTCGCAGCCGTGGCGGCTGAAATCGTCGCGCTGGGACGCAAGGCGTCGGTATTTATCGCCGACGTGTCCAAGCGCGACCAGGTGGTCGCGGCGGTGGAGCACGCGCACCAGACGCTGGGCGGCTTTGACATTATCGTCAACAACGCCGGGGTGGCGCAGATCGACTCATTGTTGGAGGTGAGCCCGGAGCAGGTCGAACGCACCTTGGGCATCAACGTGCAGGGCGTGTTGTGGGGCATTCAGGCTGCTGGCAGGAAGTTCAAGGCGCTCAAGCAGAAGGGCAAGATCATCAATGCCTGTTCCATCGCCGGCCATGAAGGGTTTGCGTTGCTGGGTGTGTATTCGGCCACTAAGTTCGCCGTGCGCGCCCTGACCCAGGCGGCGGCCAAGGAGCTGGCGAGCGCCGGGATCACGGTGAATGCCTATTGCCCCGGTGTGGTGGGCACTGACATGTGGGTCGAGATCGACGGCGCATGGCCGAGATCACCGGGGCTGAAGTCGGCGCGACTTACAAGAAATACGTGGACGGCATTGCCCTGGGCCGCGCGCAAACGCCGGAAGATGTGGCGGGGTTGGTGGCGTTCCTGGCTGGGCCGGATTCGGACTACATGACCGGCCAGGCACCACTGATCGACGGCGGCCTCGTCTACCGCTGAAACCCAAGGCCTGCTCGATCCAATGTGGGAGGGGGCTTGCTCCCGATAGCGGTGAGTCAGCCACAGATGCATCAACTGACACTCCCTCATCGGGAGCAAGCTCCCTCGCCACAGGTACAGTGTTCGCCCTTAATTGACTGGCATTGGGCAAACCCCTCCCACAGGGTTGACCGCGTTGTGTCAGATGGCCTTGCCAGGCATGTCGATGCCCAATTGGTTCACCCGTCTGTAAAGCGTCGCCCGTGAAATCCCCAACGCCTGCGCCGTCGGCAAGGGCTTCCAACGATGCCGAATTAACGCATCCAGCACCACCTGGCGTTCCGGGCTGACGCTCGGTTCAGCCGGCGCCTCGACCTGCTCGCCCCGCACCTCCACCGGTAAATCCGCCAGTTGCAGCGTACCGCCCTCACACACCGCGCAGGCATACGCCAACACATGGCGCAGTTGCCGCACATTGCCCGGCCAGGCATAACCCAGCAGTCGTTCCAGCGCGGCCTGGCCGATGCCCGGCGACACGCCGCTGGTACGCGCCTCCTGCTCCAGCAGCCGGTTGATCAACGCCAGTTTGTCGGTGCGCTCGCGCAAGGGCGGCAGGCAGAAACGCGCGCAGCCGAGGCGAAAGTACAGGTCTTCGCGAAAGCGCCCCTCGTTGACCAGCGCCGCCAGGTCACGGTGGCTGGCGCAGATCACCTGGATATCCACGGTCCGGGTCTTGGCTGCGCCCAGCGGCGCCACTTCACCCTCGGCCATCACCCGCAGCAAGCGCGTTTGCAAGGCCAGGGGCATGTCGCCGATTTCATCCAGGAACAATGTGCCGCCATCGGCCTGCACCAACAGGCCGGGCATGCCTTTGCTGGAGGCCCCGGTAAAGGCCCCGGCCACGTAGCCGAACAGCTCGCTTTCGATGAGGTTTTCGGGAATCGCCGCGCAGTTCACCGCGACAAAGGGGCCGTCCCGCCGGGCGCTGCGCTCATGCAATTGGCGGGCGAAGACTTCCTTGCCCGCGCCGGTTTCCCCCTGCACCAGCACCGGCAGGTTACGGTCCTTGACCCGCACGGCCAGGCGCAGATGTTCATCCACTCGCGGGTCGACCTCGGTGTTCGGCAGTGGCCGTGCTTGCGCGCGCCGTGGCGTGTTGACCCGTACGTGCAGGGCTTGCGATTGCCCCCGCCAGCACAGTTGCCGGGTCGACTGGTCGGTGACCGCGCGCAACGCGTCCAGGTCGAACACCTCGCCGATATGCTCCGGCACTTGCCCAAAGCGCAGGCGCAGGGCCTGGCGCGCCTTGCTGTTCAAGGCCTGCAGGTGTCCGTCCTGGTCCCACGCCAGCAACAGGTCGGGCTGGCTGTCCACATAGCCCGGCGTGCTGTGCGCCTGCAGTACCCAGTGCTGGCGAGCGCTGTGCATGAAGAAGGCGTTCTCGATGGCCTGGGCACTCTGCGCCACCATTTGCCGCACCAGATGCTGGCTGCGCCGGTCATCCGGGGATTTGAGCGCCGAGGCGTCCATCACGCCCAACAGGTTGCCCTGCGGGTCGAAGATCGGCGCGGCCGAGCAGGTCAGGCCGATGAACGCCGCGCGAAAGTGGTCGCGCTTGTGCACGGTCACGGCGGCTTTGCTGGTGAGCACCGTGGCCACGCCGCAGGTGCCTTCTTCGGCTTCCGACCAGCAGGTGCCCAGGTACAGGCCGGCCTTGCGGCAGTCGCTGCGAATCGCCGTGTCCACGCGGTGGTCGATGGTCTGGCCCTGGGCGTCGGTGAGCATCACGCAGTAATCGGCTTGGCGCACACGGTGATGCAACTGGCCTACGGCTTCACTTGCAATGCGCATGAACAGTTCGGCGCGTTCGCGGCATTCCTTGAGCACAGGTTCGGTGAGGATACGGGGCCCTTGCAGCGAGCCAGGGTCCAGGTGGTGTTGTTCCATGGAGCGGCGCCATGAATCGAAAATCAACGCCGGCACCGGCGCCTGAGGCAGGCGTTCGGCACTGCGGACCACGCGACTGACGCAGTCGACGTGCTCTTTGGAGTTCACGGCGAGCATAAGGCCTCCGGTTCTCGATCTTTGTTGTTATGCCCGCCATTATGCGCCCATGGACGCACAGCGACAAGCGCGCTCTGACCAGGGGCCCGGGGTGAGACGCAGCGTCTCATGGAGGCCGAGACGCAGCCGGCACGCTGCAATGGCCGGTCTCATTCTGCGCTGCGGCGACGCCTGCGTACAACCGCGCGGCACTGCTCTGGATCAAGGCTTTGCCAGGTTTTTCGGCGGTTTGGCACAGGCTGTGCTGAAGCGGTTACAGCTGGCCGCAGCCAGCCTTCTGTGTGTCGAGACAACCGGAGAACAACAAGATGTCCACTCACCTGTCCACCGATCAATTGCTGCATGCCTACACCGTGATGCGCACCATCCGTGATTTTGAAGAACGCCTGCACGTGGAATTCGCCACCGGCGAGATCCCCGGTTTCGTGCACTTGTATGCCGGCCAGGAAGCCAGCGCCGCCGGGGTCATGGCCCACCTCAATGACGAAGACTGTATCGCCTCCAACCACCGTGGCCACGGCCATTGCATCGCCAAGGGCGTGGACGTGTTCGGCATGATGGCCGAAATCTATGGCAAGAAAACGGGGGTATGCGGTGGCAAGGGCGGTTCCATGCATATCGCCGATCAGGAGAAGGGCATGCTCGGCGCCAACGGCATTGTCGGTGCCGGTGCACCGTTGGCCGCCGGGGCGGCGCTGGCCTCCAAGCTCAAGGGCAGCCAAGGCGTGGCCGTGGCCTTTTTCGGCGACGGTGGCTCCAACGAGGGCGCGGTGTTCGAGGCGATGAACCTGGCCGCGATCATGAAACTGCCGTGCCTGTTCGTCGCCGAGAACAACGGCTATGCCGAAGCGACCGGCTCCGGCTGGTCGGTGGCGTGCAAGGACATCGCCGAGCGCGCCGTGGGGTTCGGCATGCCTGGCGTCATTGTCGATGGCAACGACTTTTTCGCCGTGCACCAGGCGCTGGGCGTGGCGGTGGAGCGTGCGCGCAACGGCGAGGGGCCGACCCTGGTAGAGGTCAAGTTGAGCCGTTTCTACGGTCACTTCGAGGGCGATGCGCAAACCTATCGTGGCGTTGACGAAGTAAAAAACCTGCGTGAATCCCAGGATTGCCTGGTGCTGTTTCGCACGCGGTGCCAAGCCGAAGGTTGGCTCGACGCCGGGCAGTTCGAGCGCATCGACGGTGAGGTGGCCCAGTTGATCGAAGACGCCGTGCGCCTGGCCAAATCCGATCCCAAGCCCCAGGCCGCTGACTTGCTCAGTGACGTCTACGTCGCCTATCGCTCATAACAATAATCTTCGGAGAGAATTTCATGGCTCGCAAAATCAGCTATCAGCAGGCAATCAACGAAGCCCTGGCCCAGGAAATGCGCCGCGACCAGAGTGTATTCATCATCGGCCAGGACGTTTCCGGCGGCACCGGTTCCCCCGGCGAGCAGGACGCCTGGGGCGGTGTGCTCGGTGTGACCAAGGGCCTGTATCCGGAGTTTCCCGAGCGCGTACTCGATGCGCCGTTGTCCGAGGTCGGCTACGTCGGCATGGCCGTCGGCGCCGCGACCCGTGGCATGCGCCCGGTGTGCGAGTTGATGTTCGTCGACTTCATCGGCTGCTGCCTCGACCAGTTGCTCAACCAGGCCGCCAAGTTCCGCTACATGTTCGGCGGCAAGACCACCACGCCGTTGGTGATCCGCGCCATGTACGGTGCCGGGCTGCGCGCCGCCGCCCAGCATTCGCAGATGCTCACCTCGATGTGGACGCACATTCCCGGCCTCAAGGTGGTGTGCCCGGCCACGCCTTATGACGCCAAGGGCATGCTGATCCAGGCGATCCGCGACAACGACCCGGTGATCTTCCTCGAACACAAGATGCTCTACAGCCTCCAAGGCGAAGTGCCGGAAGAGCTCTACACCGTGCCGTTCGGCGAAGCCAACTTCGTGCGCGAAGGCCGTGACGTGACCCTGGTGACCTACGGGCGCATGGTGCATATCGCCCTGGAAGCCGCCGCCAACCTGGCGCGCCAAGGCATCGACTGCGAAGTGCTGGACCTGCGCACCACCAGCCCGCTGGACGAAGACAGCATCCTGGAAAGCGTGGAGAAAACCGGGCGCCTGGTGGTGATCGACGAGTCCAACCCACGGTGCTCCATCGCCACCGACATCAGTGCGCTGGTGGCGCAGCAAGGCTTTGCGTTTCTGCGTGCGCCGATTGAAATGGTCACCGCGCCGCACACCCCGGTACCGTTTTCCGATGCGCTGGAAGACCTGTACATCCCCAATGCCGCGAAGATCGAAGCGGCCGTGCTGAAGATCGCCGACAAGAGGACTGCCGCATGATCCATACCTTGACCATGCCCAAGTGGGGGCTGTCGATGACCGAAGGGCGCATCGACGTCTGGCTCAAGCAACCCGGTGACCGGGTGGAGAAGGGCGAGGAAGTGCTGGACGTGGAGACCGACAAGATATCCAGCAGTGTCGAGGCGCCGTTCAGCGGCGTGTTGCGCCGGGTCTTGGCGTTGAGCGACGAAACCTTGCCGGTGGGAGCGCTGCTGGGGATCGTGGTGGAAGGCGAGGCCAGCGAGGAAGAGATCGATGCGGTGATCGAGGGTTTCAACGCCGGGTTTGTCTCAAGCAGCGCCAAGGCCGAAGCCACGGGGCCGAGTGCGCAAAAGGTCGAGGTGGGCGGGCGCTTGTTGCGCTATCTCGACCTGGGCGAGGGCGCTACGCCGTTGGTGCTGGTGCACGGGTTTGGCGGCGACTTGAACAACTGGCTGTTCAACCAACCGGCCCTGGCCGCCGAGCGCCGGGTGATCGCCCTGGACCTGCCGGGGCATGGCGAGTCGGGCAAGCATCTGCAAACGGGTGATGCCGTGGAATTGAGCCGGGCGGTGCTGGCGTTGCTCGATCACCTCGAGCTTGAGCGCGTGCACCTGGCCGGGCATTCGATGGGCGGGTTGGTCAGCCTGACGCTGGCCAGCCAGGCACCGGAACGGGTCGCTTCATTGATCCTGATCGCCAGCGCCGGGCTTGGCGTGGATATCAACGGCGACTATCTGCAAGGGTTCGCCGCGGCGAATAACCGCAACGCGCTCAAACCGCAGCTGACCCAACTATTCAGCGACCCGGTGCTGGTCACCCGGCAGATGCTGGAGGACATGCTCAAGTTCAAGCGGTTGGAAGGGGTGGATCAGGCGTTGAATCAACTCAATGCCCAGTTGTTTGAAGGTGGGCGCCAGCGCCTGGATTTGCGCAAAGTGGTGGGGCAGCAACCGAGCCTGGTGATTTGGGGCGGTGACGATGCCATCATCCCGGCTGGACATGCCGAGGGGCTGCAGGCCCAAGTGGAAATCGTGCCGGGGCAGGGGCATATGGTGCAGTTGGAGGCAGCGGAGCACGTCAACCAACTGATCGCCGCCTTCCTGAAAAACCAGCCTTGAAATGCGGCTAATGTGGGAGGGCCCTCCCACATTTTCAAAGTGAGCGCTTGAGGGTTTCGCTGGGCAGTTCCTTGAACAACGCGCGATAACTGTTGGAAAACCGCCCCAGATGCCAGAACGACCAATTCATCGCCACCTCGGCCACGGTCGTTCCGGTACTGCTCAGCAGCTCCCGCCGCGCGCCATTCAGGCGTCGCAAGCGCAACCACTGCGCCGGGCTCATCCCGGTGTAGGTCTTGAAACCCTGCTGCAACTGGCGCAACGGCGCGCCGGCAATCTGCGCCAGTTCCAGCAGGTTGACGGTTTCATCCGGCGCATCCGCCGCCCACTCGCCGATGCGCGCCATCAACTGGCGTTCATCACTGCGCTTTTGCAAGGCGCTGCGATCCAGGCCCACACAGGCGTTGTCGAGGATGAACAGGCAGTCGTCGAGCAGTTGCCGGGTGAGGCAAACCGGGTCGACGACCGTGGACAAGCGCGTCAGCGTGCCACTGAGCCAGCGGCTGAACAGCGCGTTCTGCTGGCAGCTCAGCGGGGCCATGAACAGGCCTTCCAGCCGGCTCATATCCAGGCCGTGGCGCTGTACGAATTGCGGCCCGAATACCACGGCCACTTCCCGGTAGTTTTCCGGCGTGATCCAGGTGTTGCGGCTCTCACCATTGAGCAGGTACAGCGCGTTGTCGCTGCCATCGAAACAGAATGCCAGCGAGCCCGGCGGCGCATTGAACTGCTGCTCGACGCGGGTGTTCATGCGTTCTTCGTACACCTGCACCCCCTGCAGGTCGAGGTAGCGGATGCGCCCGGCAAAATGCCCAGGCGACATCTGTTGGTACTGCTGTACCCAGCCGGGTGTCGCCCTGCATTGGGCGGCCACATCACCGGTGGCGAAGGCCTGTACGCGCAAAGCGGTTGCCTGTGTCATGGAAAATCCGTGCGCACTCTATTGGTGCGTTGTGCTGCGTGCAAAGTGGATAGATGCCGTTTGTAAGCTGGCCCAAGATAGACCTCAATGCGCCGCAAGTACAAGCCGGCGGCGCATCCATCCCATGACGAGGTCCTTATGAACGCCCCCTTCGATCAGCTGTCCGCCTGGCTGAAAGAACACAAGATTACCGAAGTCGAATGCGTGATCAGTGACTTGACTGGCATCGCACGCGGCAAGATTGCGCCCACCAACAAGTTCCTGCATGAGCGAGGCATGCGCCTGCCGGAAAGTGTGTTGCTGCAAACGGTGACCGGGGACTTTGTCGACGACGACATCTACTACGACCTGCTTGACCCGGCGGATATCGACATGGTCTGCCGCCCCGTGTCCAACGCCACCTATGTGGTGCCCTGGGCCATTGAGCCTACCGCGATTGTGATCCACGACACCTTCGACAAGCAGGGCAACCCCATCGAGCTGTCGCCGCGCAATGTGCTGAAAAAAGTCCTGCAGCTGTATAGCGAGCAGGGCTGGCAGCCGATTGTCGCGCCGGAAATGGAGTTCTACCTGACCCAGCGCTGCGAAGACCCGGACCTGCCGCTGAAAACCCCGGTGGGCCGCTCCGGTCGCGCCGAGACGGGACGCCAATCGTTTTCCATCGATGCCGCCAACGAGTTCGACCCGCTGTTTGAAGACGTCTATGACTGGTGCGAAGCCCAGGGCCTGGACCTCGATACGCTGATCCACGAAGACGGCCCGGCGCAGATGGAAATCAACTTCCGCCACGGCGACGCGCTCGACCTGGCCGACCAGATCACCGTGTTCAAACGCACCCTGCGCGAAGCCGCGCTCAAGCACAACGTGGCCGCAACGTTCATGGCCAAACCGGTGGCCGACGAGCCGGGCAGCGCCATGCACCTGCACCAGAGCGTGGTCGACAGCGCCACCGGCAAACCGGTGTTTGTCGACGCCGACGGCAAGATGAGCGAGCTGTTTTTGCATCACATCGGCGGCTTGCAAAAATACATTCCCAAGCTGCTGCCGATGGTTGCGCCCAATGTGAACTCGTTCCGGCGCTTTCTGCCCGACACCTCGGCGCCGGTCAACGTTGAGTGGGGCGAAGAAAACCGCACCGTGGGCCTGCGCGTGCCCACTTCCAGCCCTGATGCCATGCGCGTGGAAAACCGTCTGCCGGGCGCGGATGCCAACCCGTACCTGGCGATTGCGGCGAGTTTGCTGTGCGGCTACCTGGGCATGATCGAGCGGATCGAACCCAGCGCGCCGGTGGAAGGCCGCGCCTATGAGCGTCGCAACCTGCGCTTGCCGTTGACCCTCGAAGACGCGCTGGCGCGAATGGAGGCGTGCGACACGGTCAAGCAGTACCTGGGTGACAAGTTCGTGCGCGGCTATGTCGCGGTCAAGCGTGCCGAGCACGAGAATTTCAAGCGGGTGATCAGTTCCTGGGAGCGGGAGTTCCTGCTGCTAAGCGTCTAAAAAACCAATAAAGGAGTGTCGACATGCGTCTTGTGAACAAACTTCTCCCGGTGGCCCTGGTGGCCGCCTTCAGCAGCACCAGCGAAGCGGCACCCACGGTGAGCGTCTACAACTGGACCGATTACATCGGCGAGACCACCTTGGCCGATTTCCAGGCCAAGACCGGTATCAAGGTGATCTATGACGTGTTCGACTCCAACGAAACCCTGGAGGGCAAGTTGCTGGCGGGCCGCACCGGGTATGACGTGGTGGTGCCGTCCAACCACTTCCTGGCGCGTCAGGTGAAGGCCGGGGCGTTCCTCAAGCTCGACCGCGCGCAGTTGCCCAACTTCAAGAACCTCGATCCAAAACTGCTCGCGCTGCTGGAGAAGAACGACCCCGGCAACGCGCACTCGGTACCGTACCTATGGGGCACCAATGGCATCGGCTATAACGTCGACAAGGTCAAGCAGGTGCTGGGCATCGACCATATCGACTCGTGGGCGGTGCTGTTCGAGCCGGAGAACATCAAGAAGCTCAACCAGTGTGGTGTGGCGTTTCTCGACTCGGCGGACGAGCTGTTCCCGGCGATCCTCAACTACATGGGCAAGGACCCGAGCAGTGAGAACCCCAAGGATTACCAGGAAGCTGAAGCCAAACTGTTGATGCTGCGGCCGTACATCACCTATTTCCATTCCTCCAAATACATTTCGGACCTGGCCAACGGCAATATCTGCGTGGCCTTCGGTTATTCCGGCGACGTTTTCCAGGCAGCCAACCGCGCCAAGGAAGCCAAGAACGGGGTGAACATCGCTTATTCGATTCCCAAGGAAGGCTCCAACCTGTGGTTCGATCTGTTGGCGATTCCCGCCGACGCCGGCAACCTCCAGCAGGCCCACGCGTTCATCAACTACCTGCTCGACCCCGAGGTGATCGCCAAGGTCAGCGCCTCGGTGGGGTACGCCAACGCCAACCCGGCGGCCAAGGCCTTCATGGCCCCGGAACTGGTGAACAACCCTGAGGTGTACCCGCCGCAGGCCGTGCTCGACAAACTCTATATTTCCACCACGCCGACACCGGCGACCATGCGCGTAATGACCCGCGCCTGGAGCAAAGTGAAGACCAACAGATGATCCTTGAACAGGCGCAGTCCTATTACCGCGCGACGGCGAACGCCATGCCTGAGCGTGCACCTCTGGCCGCCGACCTGACCGCCGATGTGTGTGTGATTGGCGGCGGATTCACCGGGATCAACACCGCCATCGAACTGGCCCAACGCGGGCTCTCGGTGGTTGTGCTGGAGGCACGGCGTGTCGGCTGGGGCGCCAGCGGACGCAATGGCGGGCAGTTGATCCGCGGCATTGGCCACGATGTGTCCGGGTTTGCCAAGTATGTAGGCGAGGAAGGCGTGGGTTATTTGCAGCGCGCCGGGATCGAGTCGGTGGCGCTGGTGGGCGAGCGCATTCGTGAGCATGGGATCGACTGTGATCTGCGCTGGGGCTTTTGTGAGTTGGCCAATACGCCCGCGCAATTTGCGGCGTTCAAAGACGAGCAGGAAAGCCTGGCGGCCCTGGGCTACGTCCATGAAACCCGGCTGGTCGGACCGCAGGATATGCAACAGGTGGTAGGTTCCAACATCTATGCCGGTGGCTTGGTGGACATGGGCTCCGGGCACTTGCACCCGTTGAACCTGGTACTCGGCGAAGCGCAAGTGGCCGAGTCCCTAGGGGTGCGGATTTTCGAACACACCGAAGTGCTGGAACTGATCCACGGTGACAGCGTGCAGGTGCGCTGCGCCGGTGGCACGGTGCGCGCCGCCCACCTGGTATTGGCCTGCAATGCGCACCTGGAAGACCTGGAACCGCGCTTGAGTGGCAAGGTACTGCCTGCGGGCAGTTACATCATCGCCACCGAGCCCTTGTCGGTGGAACGGGCCAGTCAATTGATTCCGCAAAACCTGGCGCTGTGCGACCAGAAAGTCGGCCTGGATTACTACCGTCTCAGCGCGACCGGCGCCTGTTGTTCGGCGGCGCCTGCCATTATTCGGGGCGCGATCCGGCGGATATCGCCGCTTACATGCAGCCCAAGCTGCTCAAGGTGTTCCCGCAATTGGCCGACACCGCCATCGAGTTCCAGTGGGGCGGAAAGATCGGCATCACCGCCAACCGCTTCCCCCAGGTGGGGCGGTTGAAGCAATACCCGAACGTGTTTTACGCCCAGGGTTATTCCGGACACGGCCTCAACGTGACCCATTGGTGCGCGCGGCTGCTGGCCGAGGCGATTCACGCCGGGCACAGCCAGGGCCTGGATATCTTCAGCCAGGTGCCGCACATGACCTTTCCCGGGGGCAAGGCGCTGCGTTCGCCGCTGCTGGCGTTGGGCATGTTGTGGTATCGGTTGCAGGAATTGATGCATTGAAGCGCCAGCCATGGCAGGCTGGCTGACGTTTTCCCAAGATTTTTGGAGAGTTATCGTGCCAACAGCATCAGCAATCATTGAAATCCCAGCATCGGCCGATCAGGTCTGGCAATTGGTCGGCGGCTTCAACAGCCTGCCGGATTGGCTACCCTTGATCGCCAAGAGCGAGCCAGGCGAAGGCGGTCGCGTGCGTCACCTGACCACCGCCGACGGCGGTGTGATCGTGGAGCGTTTGCAGACCTTTGATAATGTGGCGCGTACCTACAGCTACACCATCGAAGAGTCGCCGTTTCCGGTGAGTGCGTACCTGGCGACGTTGCAGGTCGAGGCGTTGACGGACGCGTCGGCGAAGGTGACGTGGTCCGGTGTGTTCACCCCATCGGCGGGCACCACGGAGGCGGCGGTGGAAGAATTGTTCGCCGGCGTCTACAAGGGTGGGGTTGAGGCGTTGCGGGCGAATTTCTGACCTTGCCCGAAAGGCTCTGGAGGTCCGATGTGGGAGCCCCCTCCCACATTTAGGACTGAGGTGTTCTCAGGCTTCAGGCATCAACTGCTGGCGGCACTCCAGCACCAACCGTGCTCCGCCTTGCTCGCTGCTGCCCACCTCCAGCTTGAACCCATGCAGGTTGATGATCGCCGCCACGATCGACAAGCCCAAGCCGAACCCGCCTTGCTGGTCGCCTTCATCCACGCGGTAAAACCGTTGGAACACCGCCGCACGTTCCGCCACCGGGATGCCCGGCCCGGAATCGTGCACTTCGATGCGGGTGCTGCCGGTATCGTTGAGCCCACGCAAAATCACCGTGCCCCCCGGCGGGCTGAACTTGATCGAATTGCTCAGCAGGTTGGACAGGGCTTCGAACAGCAGCGCGCGGTCGCCGGTGATCCAGGGCAGGGACTCCGGCGTCTCCAGTACCAGTTGCAACTCGCCTTCTTCGGCCAACGGCAGGTAGAAGTCATGCAACTCGCGCAGCAGTGGCAGCGGGTCCATCACCAGAAAACCCGAGCGGCGCTGGTGGTCTTCCAGTTCCGAGATTCTGAGCAGGCCACGAAAGCGCGCCATCAGGGTGTCGGTCTCGGCGATGGCGTCGTCCAGTTGCAGGGCATGGGGCGACTCGGTATCGGCCTGTTGCTTGATGCGGTAGAGGTGCGCCCGCAGGCGGGTGAGCGGGGTGCGCAGGTCGTGGGCAATGTTGTCGCACACGCCCTTGACCTCGTTCATCAGCTTTTCGATGCGGTCGAGCATGGCGTTGACGATGGCCGCGAGCATGTCCAGTTCGTCACGCCGGTTCGACAGCGGCAGACGGTGGGTGAGGTCGCCGGCGACGATGGCTTCGGCGCTGGCCTGGATCCCGCGGATACGCCGCAACGGCCGGCGACGCAGCAAATGCCAGCCGGCGGCGCCTGGAATAATCGTCAGCGACAATGCCCACAGCAACGCATGCCAGATGATACGCGTCACACCAAACAGCGAACCGTTGGCGCGCACCAGCACCAGCCAGCGGCCGTCGTCGGTGTGGGTGGCCACGGCGTCGCAGCTGTCCTTGGGCAGTTTGGGGTCGTCGGAATCGACGCAGTTGGCCAGCGCGTGGATCTTGCCATCCAGGGGCAGGTCGGGCGGGATCGCGCGGATCGGGCCGCTTAACGGGTGGAATTGTTCGTCGAACAGGCCGTAGGCATCCACGCCCTTCATGTCGAAGGTCATGCTGGTGGTCAGCGCTTCCACCAGTTCCTCGCCGTCGAAGCGTTGGAACAGGTGCTGGCGCTGCAGCAGTGAATGGCGCGACAGGTCGCCCAGGTACCCGGACACCTCGTAATACAGCACCCCCATCAGGATGCAACTCCAGGCCACGAACAGCGAACTGTACAGCGCCAGCAAGCGGCTGCTGGACGAACGCCAGCCCTTAGAGGGGTTCAGCAATGACATAACCGGAGCCTCGTACCGTGCGAATCAGCGGCGTGAGGCCCGGTGGGTCGATCTTCTTGCGCAAACGACCGATGTGCACGTCGATCAGGTTGGTCCCGGGGTCGAAGTGATAGCCCCAGACTTCCTCGAAGATCATCATCCGCGACAGGATCTGCCCGGTGTTGCGCATCAGGAATTCGAGCAATTTGTATTCGGTGGGCAGCAGGGTCAGGGGCTGATCGGCGCGGCTGGCTTCGCGGCTGATCAGGTTCAGTTCCAGGTCGGCCACGCGCAGCGCGGTCTCGAATTCCTTGACCGTGCTCTTGCGCCGCAGCAGTACTTCGACGCGGGCGGCCATCTCATCGGAGGCGAACGGCTTGGTGAGGTAGTCATCACCGCCGGCGCGCAGGCCGCGCACGCGCTCGTCCACATCGGAGAGGGCGCTGATCATCAGGATCGGCGTCGACACGCCAATGGTGCGCAAGGTGGTGACGATGGCCAAGCCATCGAGTTCGGGCAGCATGCGGTCGAGGGTGATCAGGTCGTAATCACCACTCACGGCACGGACCAGGCCCTCGCGGCCGTTGTCCACCCAATCTACGTCCAGTCCATGGCTACTCAGCTCGGCGACGATCTCGCGAGCCGTTACGGCGTCATCCTCGATGGTCAAAATGCGGGTCATAGGATTACCTGGTGAGCGATTCGCACTAGAAGTACGGGTATTTTGCCAAGAAATAGCTGAACGCTTCCTAAATAAAACTTCATGTGTTCAGGGGTAACTCAGCTTTTATGACGGGCACCCTTAATCAGAGCGCTGTCCGGGGCGAGATTGCATTACGCCCGCCCAAAGCCGTGGTTTCTTGCAACTTGCATGGGTTGGCTAAGTTCAATTTAGTTAACTAACTGAAAAATAAGTATTTTTATTTATTTTCTGACTGGCATGGTGCCTGCATTTTTGAGACGCGTACCCTCTTTTTCCTGCCAGGAGCACAACAACAATGATCACAACCACATCCACACTGCAAGCGTCGAGCACGCACTCCGGGGTTTCCTGGGGGGCGATCTTTGCCGGGGCCGCCGCGGCGGCTGCATTGTCCCTGATCCTGGTATTACTCGGCTTCGGCCTGGGCTTTTCGGCGGTTTCGCCGTGGGCCAACAGCGGTATCAGCGCCAAGGGGTTGGGCATTTCCACGATTGTCTGGCTGGCATTCACCCAGATCGTCGCTTCAGGCCTGGGCGGTTATATCGCCGGTCGCCTGCGCGTGAAGTGGGCCAACATGCATGGCGATGAAGTGTACTTTCGCGACACCGCCCACGGCTTTCTGGCCTGGGCGGTCGCCACGCTGGTAACGGCGACCCTGGTGGTCGGTTCGGTCAGCAGCGTAGTGGGCGCGGCGTGCAGGCCGGCGCCAGTGTGGTATCGGGTGCGGCACAGGCGGCCGGTACGGCGGCGCAAGGCGTGAAGGGCGATGACTATGGTTACTACGTCGACAGCCTGTTTCGCGATGACCGCCCCGTGGCCGTTAGTGACGACGCCGCACACGGCGTGGTTGCACGCATTTTCACCCGCACGCTCAGCAACGACGGCCAACTCGCCGCCGAAGACCGCGCCTACCTCGCCCAGTTGATCAGCCAGCGCACCAACCTCAGCCAGGCCGACGCCGAGGCGCGTATCGACAAGGTCTACGGCGACGCGCGCAAAGCGGTTGAAGACGCCAAGCTTAAAGCCAGGCAAGCCGCTGATACCGCTGCCAAAGTCGCTGCCTATACCTCGCTGTGGACCTTTGTCGCACTGCTGATCGGCGCCTTCTTTGCCAGCTTCGCCGCGACCTTTGGTGGCCGTCGCCGCGATGCCGTGGTGTATGTCGAAACCGAAACCTACGTTCGTTAATTCAAGGTCCATTCATTCAAGGAGAGCATCATGCGTTCATTACTACTGTGGTTCCTCGGCGTGCCGATCCCGGTGATCATCCTGATTGCGATCTTCATGCATTGATTTTAGATAAATACCTTCACGCCACACCTCTTAATGAGTGTGTGGCTTTTTTATAGATTAAAAATGTTGGAAGTGCCGCTTTCTTATACCTGTCAATGTTCACAGCTGGCGGTAGCGCTTTTTTTTCGTAATATGAGGGTGAATGCAGTTATTGATATAAAAATGAGGAATTGACGATGAGCACGAATGGCGATGCACCACGTTGCAAAGCTGATGAAGAACTGTTTTCTTCAGACGTCCATAGTGTGCCTGCAAGTACTGAACACCCTGATTACGTTCACGCCTACCCCCCAGGCGTTATAAAGTTAACTAAGGATAATTTTGAGAATGGCACGCTTGTGTGCTCGAAAAATATCGTGTCGGAGTATCAGCATGCGGC
This sequence comes from Pseudomonas lactucae, assembly GCF_016937615.1. Taxonomy (GTDB): domain Bacteria; phylum Pseudomonadota; class Gammaproteobacteria; order Pseudomonadales; family Pseudomonadaceae; genus Aquipseudomonas; species Aquipseudomonas lactucae. Next base: position 28,436 of record NZ_JAFHKI010000150.1, read on the forward strand.
GGTTACACTTGTTTTTAATTTGAGTATCTCGGTTGGCGGGGCGCCGGTTGAGTTAAATTACCCAAGTCCTAACAATGATTTCACTGCGCGATATTCACGTACAGCAAATGGACATTCCCAGCATTTCAAGATTGAAACAGGCAAAATCAGCTTGTGTCGGCCGACAGACGATAATTACACCGGAACCTTTAAGATAACATTGGTCAATCTTGCCGATGCAGGCAGCAAGGTGGTGCTGGAGAATGGCAAATTCAATGTGACAGGATTTGCAGCTAAGCATGAGTAATGGCGTACAAGACATGAATATGCTGAGTAGGTAAGCTTTCGATATTCAGGGAGGGACGCACGTGCTTTGCGGTTTGAATCCCTCCTGTTTTGAACTGAAATAACGCCGAAGAGGATCGACGAAATATACCTTCTCATCGTGCGGTGGTTGTCACTGTTCGTGATGGCATCTGTCTATCAATACTCAATCATCAAACCCCACCTGCTCATGAATCTCATCCACCTTCAACTCCAACCGGTACGCCACCGCAATGAATAACGCCTGGCACAGGCACAAGGTGGCGCTCAACGAGCGGAAGGCAAACGACGAACCTTCATTGACCAGCAGCACTGCGTTCGCCCGCTTGGCCAGGGGCGACAGGTTGCTGTCGGTGATGATCAGGGTCTTGGCCTGGTGGTGCTGGGCGATGCGCAGGCAGTGCTGGGTCTCCTTGCCGTAGGGCGTAAAGCTGATGGCGATCACCAAGTCATTGGCGCGCACGCTGCGCATCTGCTCGCGGTAGCTGCCGCCCAGCCCCGAGATCAGGTGGATGCGTTTGTTGGTGTGCTGCAGGTTGTAGACCAGGTAGTCCGCCACCGCAAAGGAGCGGCGTACGCCGACCACGTAGATGTTGTCGGCGTTGACTACCAGGTCCACGGCTTTCTCGAAGGCCACGTCATCCAGTTCCAGCCCCAGACGCTCAATGCCCGAGAGTGTCGCATTGACGCATTCTCGCGCCAGGTCGCCGCCGCTGGCCTTTTGCGATTTGTTGGCGATCATGCTGCGGATGCGTTGCTGGTAGTTCTGTACCGGCGTGGTCTTGTGGGTGTAGGCCTCGCGGAACAACGCCTGCATCTCACTGAACCCACTGAAGCCGAAACGCTGGGAAAACCGCACGATGGCCGAGGGGTGCACTTCGCATTCACGGGCGATGTCGCTGATGCGGTCGACCATGATCCGGTCGCTTTGCTGGCTCATGTAGCTGGCGATGCGTTTGAGTTGGCGGGGCAGGCTTTCGTATTCGTCGGTGATCAGCTGCAACAGGCGTTCGGCATTGATCGGAGGGCTGGCGAGGGGGGCTTCCAGGGTGGTCTCGGGATCGGTGCGGGACATGGGCAATCCTTCTGGCGTGTTCGTCTGATGCGCTGATGGGTGGCGCAAGTCTACAGGGTAGGCGTAAAAAAATACCCCGGCATCACGGCCCCCGTGGCCTGCTGAAACGATGCACGGTGGCTGGCGTGCCATTATGCCGGCTTATTGGAAAAAATATTCCACAAAAAATAATTCTGGAATAAATATTGATTGGCGCCGCTGAACGTTCTAGTCTGCTCCCACCAAGAGCGTTTGCCGTCGCCACGGCGGCACAACGCAGGCTGATAAAAATAACAGGAGCCAGCATGGGCCAGACTCGTTTTGCCAGTGGGCGTCAATTGGATCTGATTTGCCTCGGGCGCCTGGGCGTCGACCTCTACGCACAGCAAGTGGGTGCGCGGCTTGAGGACGTGTCCAGCTTCGCCAAGTACCTCGGCGGATCGTCCGCCAACATCGCCTTCGGCACCGCGCGGCTGGGGCTCAAGTCGGCGATGCTCAGCCGTGTGGGCGACGACCACATGGGGCGTTTTTTGGTCGAATCCCTGGCCCGCGAAGGCTGCGACGTCAGCGGTATCAAGGTCGACCCGGAACGTCTCACCGCGCTGGTGTTGCTAGGCCTCAAGGACCGCGAAACCTTCCCCCTGGTGTTCTACCGCGAAAACTGCGCCGACATGGCGCTGCGTGCCGAGGACATCAGCGAAGCCTTCATTGCCTCCAGCAAAGCGCTGCTGATCACCGGCACGCATTTCTCTACCGACAGCGTCTACAAGGCCAGCATCCAGGCCCTGGACTACGCCGCCAAACACAACGTCAAGCGCGTGCTGGACATCGACTACCGCCCGGTGCTGTGGGGCCTGGCGGGCAAGGCTGACGGTGAAACCCGTTTTGTCGCCGATCAGACGGTCAGCGCGCATGTGCAGAAGATCCTGCCGCGCTTCGACCTGATCGTGGGCACCGAAGAAGAATTCCTGATCGCCGGCGGCAGTGAAGACCTGCTCACCGCATTGCGCACGGTGCGCGGACTGACCCCGGCGACCCTCGTGGTCAAACTCGGCCCGCAAGGCTGCACGGTGATCCATGGCGCGATTCCATCACGCCTGGAAGACGGCGCGATCTACCCCGGCGTACGCGTCGAGGTGCTCAACGTGCTGGGCGCCGGCGATGCGTTCATGTCGGGCTTTCTCAGTGGTTGGCTCGTTGATGCCAGCGATGAGCGTTGCAGCCAGTTGGCCAACGCCTGCGGTGGCCTGGTCGTGTCACGCCACGCCTGCGCCCCGGCCATGCCGACTCCCGCCGAGCTGGATTATCTGTTTAACAGCCCGGTGCCGATCACCCGGCCGGACCAGGACGTGACCCTGCAACGCCTGCACCGCGTCAGCGTGCCGCGCAAGGCCTGGAAGCAACTGTTCATCTTCGCTTTCGACCATCGCTGGCAGTTGGTCGACCTGGCACAACGCGGCGGGCAGGACCCGGCGCGTATCAGTGAGATCAAGCAGCTGTTTATCCAGGCCATCGAGCGCGTGGAAAAAAAGCTCGCCGAGCAGGGCGTCGATGCCGACGTGGGCCTGTTGGCCGATCAGCGCTTCGGTCAGGACGCGCTCAACGCCGCCAGCGGTCGCGGTTGGTGGATCGCGCGCCCGGTAGAAGTTCAGAATTCGCGCCCGCTGGCCTTCGAGCACGGCCGTTCGATCGGCAGCAACCTGATCGGCTGGCCCCAGGAGCAGATCATCAAGTGCCTGGTGCAATACCACCCGGATGACGAGCCCATGCTGCGCCTGGAACAGGAAGCGCAACTCAAGGCGGTGTACGACGCCTCGCTGGTCAGCGGCCATGAGCTGCTGCTGGAAGTCATCCCGCCCAAGGATCACCCGTCCACTTATCCCGACGTGCTCTACCGCAGCCTCAAGCGCCTGTACAACCTGGGCATCTACCCGGCGTGGTGGAAGATCGAGGCGCAGTCGGCCGAGGACTGGAAGCAGCTCGACGCACTGATCCACGAACGCGATCCGTACTGCCGTGGCGTGGTGCTGCTGGGCCTGAACGCGTCGGCGCAGTTTCTCGCCGACGGCTTCAAGCAGGCCGGCCAGAGCACCACCTGCCGCGGGTTCGCGGTTGGCCGCACGATCTTCCAGGAACCGAGCAAGGCGTGGATGGCGGGGGAGATTGATGATGAGACTTTGATTGCGCGGGTACAGGCTACCTTCGAACAACTCATCAATGCCTGGCGCAGTGCCCGACATTAAATCAGGGCAAATGTGGGAGGGAGCAAGCCCCCTCCCACAGAAAGCAGATCCCAGTGAATTCTGAAGATAAAAACAAAAGGTGCAGCCATGCCCGCAATCCGAATTGGCATCAACCCGATCTCCTGGAGCAACGACGACCTGCCGGCCCTGGGCGGCGAAACGCCCTTGAGCACCGCCTTGAGCGAAGGCAAGGAGATCGGCTACGAAGGTTTTGAACTCAACGGTAAATTCCCCAAGGACGCCAAGGGCGTCGGCGATGTGCTGCGCCCCTATGACCTGGCGCTGGTCTCCGGCTGGTATTCCAGC
>NZ_JAFHKI010000151.1 GCF_016937615.1 Pseudomonas lactucae
CCCTCCCACATTTCAGACCGAGTACAGTTAGTCAGGCCAGCGCACGGTCAGACCGCCATCAATCACGATGCTTTGCCCGGTCAGATAACTTGAGGCTTCACTGGTCAAGAACTGCACCAACGACGCCACTTCGTCCGCCCTGCCCACGCGGCCCAGCGGAATCGCTTTTGCGGCCTTGGCCAAGCCCTGCGGCCCCAACGAATTCTTCGCATCCAACGACTGCGGCGTCTCGATCAACCCCGGGATCACCGCATTGCAACGAATGCCACGAGGCGCCAACTCCACCGCCAGCGAGCGACACAGCCCCGGCACGCCGGCCTTGGCGGCGGCATAGTGCGAATGCTCCTGCCAGCCATACACGCCACCGGCAATCGACGAAATCGCCACCAGCGCGCCGCCTTCGCCCATGTGCCGGCTCGCGGCGCGGAAAGTGCGCATCACCCCCGTGAGGTCGACGTTGAGCATCTCGTCCCACAGCGCATCGGTCATCTCCAGCAATGGCGCACGGCGCAGCAAACCGGCGTTGGCCACGGCATAATCCAGCCGGCCAAAATGCTGCACCGCCTGTGCGGCCAAGGCGTCCACCGAGGCGGTGTCGCCCACGTCCAGCGCCAGCATCAGGCATTCGCCGCCGGCCTGTTCCACCAGGGCCACGGTGCTTTGCGGGTCATGGGGATCGGCCGGGTAATACCCGCCCACCACCACCACGCCCACACGCGCATAGGCCACCGCGAGGGCTTGGCCGATGCCGCTGGCGGCACCGGTAATCAAGGCAACTTTACGGCTCATCACACACTCCTTACTGAACGGTTTCCGGGCGCACATGGCGGGCGACGAACATCAACATGCCGGACAAAAAACACGGCACGGCGCCGAACCACAGCGCAGCGGTCTGCCAGTCGCTGCCGGCGGACAACACCTGGGTGGCGCCGAAGCCTGCGACCACCGCACCGATCGGGCCCATGGCGTGGATGATCGCGCCACCGGTGGCACGAATGCTGGTGGGGAAACTTTCGCTGATAAAGAACAGCGCCGCCGAGTACGGCCCGATCAGGAAGAACAGGCCCAGGCTGTATAGCCCGACCACCATCGCCATGTTGCTCGGGCCGAACAGCATTCCGGCAAACGACAGGCCGCCGAGCATCCAGCCCAGGCCGATCACGTTGCGGCGACCGATCTTGTCGCCCATCCAGCCGTGGCTGAGGTAACCGCAGTAACCCACCAGGTTCGACAGCACGAGGATGATCAACGAGTTCTCGAACGAGATGTGGTGCACGCTGACGATCACCGAGGTGCCCAATACGCTGAACACCTGGATCGCCGCCCAATTGAGCAACAGCGCGGCGCCGATGACCAACGTGGCGCGTCGCGCCGGGCCCCGGAATGCGGCCTTGAGACCGGCCTTGCTGTGCTCGTCGTAATCCACGCCGTAGGTCACGGCGACGTTTTGCGCGTCTTTCACCGCGCCGCTTTTACGCAGCTCGCTGATGCGCTGGTGAATCTGGAATTGCGGGCTCTCCTTGAGCTTGCGCGCCATGATCGCAATCACGATCGCCGGGATCGCCGCGAAGATAAAACAGCCCTGCCAGCCGATGATCGGCAGCAACAGCGCGGTCAGGCCCGCCGCGATCAATGCCCCAACCGGCCAGCCGCCCTGCACCAGGCTGTAGATGAAGCCGCGACGCTTGGTCAGCCGCGGGTCTTCGGAGGCGCCATACAACTCGGTCAGATAGGTGGCGTTGACGGTTTCCTCGGCGTAGCCCAGGCCGCCCAGCGAACGGATCAGGATCAGCGGCGACTTGCCCCACGCCCCGCCAATCGCAGTCAGCGCCGAGCACAGCGCGGAACCGGCCACGGTGAAGATAATCCCTTTGCGCCGCCCCAATTTGTCGACGATCGGCCCAATGGCCAAAGCCACGACGGCGGTACCCACCGCCACCCAGGTCGCGATTTCAGCTTGCTCCACTTCGCCCCAGCCAAAGTGCCGGCCGATCTCCGGCAGCAAGGTGCCGAACAGGATGAAGTCATACACCGCAAACACCCAGGCGAAGAAAGCGATCCAGGTCGCAAAGCGCACTTCCCGGGACGTCAGTTGCCGGGGTTTCCAGCCAGTCAGGTCAAGCTTGTTGTAGATGGACATAATCGCGCCTCAAGGGTGGGGGCAGAGGGTCAGGAACGGGGTTGGCGGCGCATGAAGTCGTCGGCGATTTCGTCGAAGGTGACGAAGCGCACGCCGGCATGGCTCTGGATGTGTTCGATCAAGCGCTCAAGCATCAACAGCACTTGCGGGCGGCCGGACACGTCGGGGTGGATGGTCATGGTGAACACCGCATGTTCGTGCTCGCGGTAGACCCAGTCGAACTGGTCGCGCCACATTTCTTCCAGGTGGCGCGGGTTGACGAAGCCGTGGCTGTTGGGGGCTTTCTTGATGAACATCATCGGTGGCAGGTCGTCGAGGTACCAGTTGGCCGGGATCTCCACCAGGTCGGTTTCTTCGCCGCGCACCAGCGGTTTCATCCAGGTGTCGGGGTGCTGGCTGTAATCGATCTTGGTCCAGCTGTCGCCCTTGCGCACGTAGTAGGGATGGAAGTCGTTGTGCATCAGGCTGTGGTCGTACTTGATGCCTTTTTTCAGCAGCAGCTCGTTGGTGACCTTGCTGAACTCCCACCACGGCGCGACATAGCCGGTGGGGCGTTTGCCGGTGACTTGGGTGATCAGGTCGATGGACTTGTCGAGCACGATTTCTTCCTGCTCGGCGGTCATCGCAATCGGGTTTTCGTGGCTGTAGCCGTGCACGCCGATTTCGTGACCGGCGTCGGCCACGGCCTTCATCTGCGCGGGGAAGGTTTCCATCGAGTGACCGGGGATAAACCAGGTGGTACGCAGGCCGTAGCGTTCGAACAGTTTGAGCAGGCGCGGCGCGCCGACTTCACCGGCGAACAGGCCACGGGAGATGTCGTCCGGCGAGTCTTCGCCGCCGTAGGAACCGAGCCAGCCGGCGACGGCGTCTACGTCGACGCCAAATGCACAGAGGATGTCTTTAGCCATGGTGTGTCTCCTTAAACGTTAAGTACGGATTCAACGGACAAGGCCGCGCGCAACAGGCGTGCGTCTTCTCCCGTCGGGGCGCTGAGCAGCAATCCGGTGGGCAGGCCCTGGGCGTCGCGGCCGCTGGGCAGGCTGACGCCGGGCATATCCAGCAAACTGCCGGGCATGGTCAGGCGCAGGGTGGCGAGGTTGGTGTGCACGAACAGCTCGTCGTCGGCTTCCAGCGGTGCCAGGGCTGGCGCGACATGGGCGACGGTGGGGCTCATGAGGATAGCGCCGTCGAGCTCGTCGATCAGTTGCTGTTGCAGACGGCGGCGTGCATCGGTCAGGTGGATAAGTTGGCTGGCCGGCAGCGCGCGCGCGGCTTCGAGGCGTCGGCGCACACGCGGGTCGAGTTGCTCGGCATCGCGGCTGTCCAACAAGGCTTCGTGCAGGGCAAAGGCTTCAAAGGCGCCAAGCCAGCCGTGGTGCTTGATCAGCTCCAGGGTGGCCTGAAAGGTCGTGCATTCGCGTTCTTCGATGAGCGCGCCCTGGGCCTTGAGTTGCTCCACGGCGCGCAGCAGGTTGTTGCGCACGGCCGGTTCAACGTCTTGTTGCGCCAGCACAAAGCGCTGGCCCTTGAGCGGGCGGGCGCGGTGGGTTTGAGTACGGCCATGCAGCAGATCATCGATGGTCAGCGCATCGCGCACACTGCGCGTCAGCGGGCCGAGGCTGTCGAGGGTGTGCGCCAGCGGGAAAACACCGTCGCGGCTGTAGCGTCGGCAACTGCTGCGATACCCCACCACGCCGTTGAATGCCGCCGGAATCCGAATGGAGCCGGCGGTGTCGGTGCCCATGGCAATCGGCACGATATCGGCCGCAACAGCCACCGCCGATCCGGACGACGAACCGCCCGGGATACGTGCCTGATCCACGCCATGGGGGCTGCGCGGCGTACCAAAATGCGGGTTCAGGCCCAGGCCGGAATAGGCCAGTTCACTAAGGTTGGTCTTGCCGACGCTGACCATCCCGGCGCGGCACAACAGGCCGACGCTGGGCGCATCGAGCAAGGCGGCGGGCGCATTGCGACGGTAAGCGGCGCCGGCGGTGGTGACGCTGCCGGCCAGATCGAACAGGTCTTTCCAGGCCATCGGCACGCCATCGAACACACTCAACGGCTGGCCGGCACGCCACCGGGCGGTGGCGGCCTCAGCTTCACGGCGCGCGCGTTCGGCGGTCAGACTGATAAATACCGCGGCGTAGCGTCCCGCTTGATCGAGCGTGTGTTCGAGGGCTTGCACCGGGTCGCTGCGACCGCTGGCAAAATCCTCGGCCATCGACGTGGCGTCTGACATCTGCATGCACCTCATAAACGTACATATTAATAAAATGTACATTTTACAAAGGCAGATTTCGTGCCAGTCTCTGTAGCAGGCCTTTGCCGGTTTTCAGGTTTAACGTTCAAGTCTGCGGGCTAGATGCTTTTGATCGGGGCAAAAAAATCTCAGCGAAGCGTTATCAAGCGTTCCGACCCAATAATGTATCTTTTATAAATAAATACATTTTGGTGCAAAAAAGTAACATCTCCTGCTTCCAGGCCCCAAAAAAGTGCCACCGACGTGGCACAGAGTGACAGGCGCATCTATGAGAGAATCCTCGGCCACCGTCCTATATGCCCCAGGGAACGCAATGAAAGCAGTGTCCGCCTCGGCCTCCCGTTACGCGATGATTCACCAGCTGTTGCGCGACGCGATCGTCAACGGCACCGCCCGCCACGGCCTGGTGCTGCTGGAAGCGCCGCTGGCCGATCTGTTCGGCACCAGCCGTGTGCCGGTGCGCAGGGCGCTGGACCTGCTGCATGCCGAAGGCCTGATCTGTCGCTTCAATGGCCGTGGTTACCTGATCAACCCCGAAGGCCTGGCCATTGAGCCGCTGCGCCTGCCCTTGAGCCATGCGCACCTGGGCCTGAACGGCGAGGCGGAGCTGGTGGACACACGGCCATTGGGCGAGCGCATCGTCGAGGAAATCGGCGCGGCGTTGTCCACCTGCATCGCCTTCGGCCACTACCGTCTGGATGAGCAAGCCGCCGCCGACCATTACGGTGTCAGCCGCGCAGTGGTGCGCGAAGCCTTGATGCGCCTGCGTGATCGCGGCCTGGTGGAAAAGGAGCCCTACTCCCAATGGCTGGCCGGGCCGTTGACCGCTCGGGAAGTCACCGAAGACTACGAACTGCGCGCCTGCCTGGAGCCCGAAGCCCTGCGCCAAAGCGCGCCGGACCTGGACCGCGACCTGCTCCAAGCCATGCTGCAACGCGTGCTCAACGCCCAGGCCAGCCCCCAGTGCAGCCTGGAAGCCATCGAACAGATCGAAAATGACCTGCACCAACGCTGCCTGGCCGGCCTGCGCAACCGCAAGATCGCCGCGCTGATCCGCCAGGGCCAGAGCCCGATGATCATCAGCCGGATTTTCTACCATTTGCTGGGGATCGGCGCTGATCCGGCGATGTTGGCCGAACATCGCCTGATACTGGAGCTGCTGCTGCATGGCGCGTTTGATGCGGCAGCGTTGAATTTGCGTGAGCATTTGCAACGGGCCAGTCAAAGGATGTTGCAGCGGTTGAAGGTGCTGTCGGTGTTGCCAGAGCAGCCTTTGCCCGCCTATCTCCACAAAATCAGCTGATTCAACACCGGTCAAATGTGGGAGGAAGCAAGCCCCCTCCCACACCGACCGCATCTGCCCGCGTAATTTCATGCAAATTATTGCTATCTCCCCTCCCCCATTGAAACCACCACTGCACCGCCCCATCTAAGCACCATACTTCCTGATGCAGGTGCCCCATGAGCGACCAGCAAGAATTCCCCGATTACGACCTCAACGACTACGCCGACCCGGAAAACGCTGAAACCCCTTCGTCCCACACCGGCCTGGCCCTGCCTGGGCAAAACCTGCCGGACAAGGTCTACATCATCCCGATCCACAACCGGCCGTTTTTCCCGGCCCAAGTGTTGCCGGTGATCGTCAATGAAGAACCCTGGGCCGAAACCCTGGAGTTGGTGAGCAAGTCCGAACATCACTCCCTGGCGCTGTTCTTCATGGACACGCCGCCGGAAGATCCGCGCCATTTCGACACCTCCAGCCTGCCGTTGTACGGCACCCTGGTGAAGGTGCACCACGCCAGCCGCGAGAACGGCAAGCTGCAATTCGTCGCCCAGGGCCTGACACGCGTGCGTATCAAGACCTGGCTCAAGCACCACCGCCCACCGTACCTGGTGGAAGTCGAATACCCGCACCAGCCCAGCGAGCCGACCGATGAGGTCAAGGCCTACGGCATGGCGCTGATCAATGCGATCAAGGAGCTGCTGCCGCTCAACCCGCTGTACAGCGAAGAGCTGAAGAACTACCTCAACCGCTTCAGCCCTAACGATCCGTCGCCGCTGACCGATTTCGCCGCCGCGCTGACCTCGGCCACCGGTAACGAATTGCAGGAAGTGCTGGACTGCGTGCCCATGCTCAAGCGCATGGAAAAAGTGTTGCCGATGCTGCGCAAAGAGGTCGAAGTTGCGCGCCTGCAAAAAGAACTGTCCGCCGAGGTGAACCGCAAGATCGGTGAACACCAGCGCGAGTTCTTTCTCAAGGAACAGCTCAAGGTCATCCAGCAGGAGCTGGGTCTGACCAAGGACGACCGCAGTGCGGACGTGGAGCAGTTCGAACAGCGCCTGGAAGGCAAGACACTGCCGGCCCAGGCGAAAAAACGCATCGATGAAGAACTGAACAAACTGTCGATCCTGGAAACCGGCTCGCCGGAATACGCGGTGACGCGCAACTACCTGGACTGGGCCACCTCAGTGCCATGGGGCGTGTATGGCGAGGACAAACTTGACCTGAAACACGCGCGCAAGGTGCTGGACAAGCACCATGCCGGCCTGGATGACATCAAGAGCCGCATTCTCGAATTCCTCGCGGTGGGCGCTTATAAAGGCGAAGTCGCCGGCTCCATCGTGCTGCTCGTCGGCCCGCCAGGCGTGGGTAAGACCAGCGTCGGTAAATCCATCGCCGAGTCCCTGGGCCGGCCGTTCTACCGCTTCAGCGTCGGCGGCATGCGCGACGAGGCCGAGATCAAGGGCCATCGCCGCACCTACATCGGCGCCCTGCCGGGCAAGCTGGTGCAGGCGCTTAAAGATGTGGAAGTGATGAACCCGGTGATCATGCTCGACGAGATCGACAAGATGGGCCAGAGCTTCCAGGGCGACCCGGCGTCGGCGCTGCTGGAAACCCTGGACCCGGAGCAGAACGTCGAATTCCTCGATCACTACCTGGACCTGCGCCTGGACCTGTCCAAAGTACTGTTCGTGTGCACCGCCAACACCCTGGACTCGATCCCCGGCCCGTTGCTGGACCGCATGGAAGTGATTCGCCTGTCGGGCTATATCACCGAAGAAAAAGTCGCCATCGCCAAGCGCCATCTGTGGCCAAAGCAGCTGGAAAAAGCCGGCGTGGCAAAAAACAGCCTGACCATCAGCGACGGCGCTGCGTGCATTGATCGACGGCTACGCCCGCGAAGCCGGGGTGCGCCAGTTGGAAAAACAACTGGGCAAACTGGTGCGCAAGGCGGTGGTCAAGTTGCTTGACGCGCCGGACTCGGTGATCAAGATTGGCAACAAGGACCTGGAAAGCTCCCTCGGCATGCCGGTGTTCCGCAACGAGCAAGTACTGTCCGGTACCGGTGTTATCACCGGCCTGGCCTGGACCAGCATGGGCGGCGCGACGTTGCCGATCGAAGCCACGCGTATCCATACGCTCAACCGCGGCTTCAAGCTCACCGGGCAGTTGGGCGAGGTGATGAAAGAGTCCGCCGAAATCGCCTACAGCTACATCAGCTCCAACCTGAAATCCTTTGGCGGTGATCCGAAGTTCTTCGACGAAGCCTTCGTGCACCTGCACGTACCGGAAGGCGCCACACCCAAGGACGGCCCGAGTGCCGGCGTGACCATGGCCAGTGCGCTGTTGTCGCTGGCGCGCAACCAGCCGCCGAAAAAAGGCGTGGCCATGACCGGCGAACTGACGTTGACCGGGCATGTGCTCCCGATCGGCGGCGTGCGCGAGAAGGTGATCGCGGCGCGGCGCCAGAAGATTCACGAGCTGATTCTGCCGGAGCCCAACCGTGGCAGTTTTGAAGAACTGCCGGAATACCTCAAAGAAGGCATGACGGTGCACTTTGCCAAGCGCTTTGCGGATGTGGCGAAGGTGCTGTTCTGATACTTATGTAGTACCTGAACCGGCCATATCGGGGGCAAGCCCCCT
>NZ_JAFHKI010000152.1 GCF_016937615.1 Pseudomonas lactucae
TCGACTGCGCCGGAAGTGGGGCGAATTATAGACAGATATAATTCGCCGTCAACACCTAATTCAGGACTTATTCGGATTTGAGCGTAATACGCGCAAATGCCTTCTTCCCCGCCTGACAAACATGGGTCGCCCCCAATTCATATATAAAGGTGCGATCCACCACCTCACCATCTATACGCACGCCACCGGAACCCAGCAGATCACGCGCCACTGCCGAGTTCTTCACCAAGCCCGCCTTATTAAGGACAGCAGCGATAGGCATCGCCTCGGCAGCCAACAACTCAATTTCCGGCAGGTCATCCGGCAGCTCGCCATCCTTCATGCGATTGCCCGCTGCACGATGCGCGCTCGCCGCCGCTTCTTCACCATGGAAGCGCGCAACAATCTCTTCGGCCAGCTTGATTTTCACATCCCGCGGATTGGCGCCTGCCTCAACATCAGCACGCAGCGCATTGATCTCATCCATCGAACGGAAGCTCAGCAGCTCGAAGTAACGCCACATCAGCGCATCAGGAATGGAAACCAACTTGCCGTACATCACGCCCGGCGCTTCCTGGATTCCCACATAGTTACCCAGGGACTTGGACATCTTCTTGACGCCATCCAGCCCTTCCAGCAACGGCATGGTCAGAATGCACTGAGCCTCCTGGCCATACGCACGCTGCAGCTCTCGCCCCATCAGCAGGTTGAATTTCTGATCGGTACCGCCCAGCTCCACGTCGGCACGCAACGCCACCGAGTCATACCCTTGAACCAACGGGTACAAAAACTCATGAATGGCGATCGGCTGATTGGTGGAATAGCGCTTGTCGAAGTCATCACGCTCAAGCATGCGCGCAACGGTGTACTGGGAAGTCAGGCGAATGAAGTCCGCCGGACCCATTTGATCCATCCAGGTAGAGTTGAACGCCACCTCGGTCTTGGCCGGATCAAGAATCTTGAACACCTGGGTCTTGTAGGTCTCGGCGTTATCGAGCACCTGCTCACGGGTCAGCGGCGGACGCGTGGCACTCTTGCCACTCGGATCACCGATCATTCCAGTGAAATCGCCTATAAGGAAGATGACCTGATGCCCCAGCTCCTGAAACTGGCGCAGCTTATTGATAAGCACGGTATGACCCAGGTGCAGATCCGGCGCCGTCGGATCAAAGCCAGCCTTAATACGCAGGGGCTGACCACGCTTGAGCTTTTCGATCAGCTCAGCCTCGACCAACAGTTCTTCCGCACCACGTTTTATCAGCGCTAGCTGCTCTTCAACCGACTTCATAACAGACCCGCAAGGCTCAGATTCAAAAGGGAACCAACCATACAAGATCAGGGACTAATTACAAGTTTTGCCCTGCGCACGGACACCGTTCAGCAAGCCCAGCGTTCGCGAGCTTGCGCCACAGATGATTTGGTTATATTTTATACAGTTATTTCATCTTCATCATGTCATTCATCTTTTCCATTTCATCTTCAAAGTCAAATTACCTATGACCACCGAACCGTCTAAAGCGCCGCCGCTTTACCCGAAGACCCACCTGCTCGCCGCAAGTGGTATCGCCGCCCTTCTCAGCCTGGCACTCCTGGTATTCCCTTCCAGTGACGTAGAAGCCAAACGAACATCTCTCAGCCTTGACTTGGAAAGCCCGGTTGAACAACTGACACAAGATCAAGACGCTTCCGACGTTCAACAAGCCACAAATGCACCAGCTGAATCGCCGTTCGCGCAGATAGAGAGCACGCCCGAAGACACGCAGCAGGCGGTGCAGGAACAACCGAAACCCGCAGCGAACACCACCAAGAACGCCCAACACCGCGAAGTGATCGTGGCAAAAGGCGATACGCTTTCAACCTTGTTCGAGAAGGTCGGTCTCCCCGCTGCAACCGTCAACGAAGTGCTGACCAGCGACAAGCACGCCAAGCAATTCACCCAGCTTAAACACGGCCAGAAACTTGAGTTCGAGCTGACGCCGGACGGCCAGCTGAATACCCTGCACAGTAACGTCAATGACCTCGAAAGCATCTCCCTGACCAAGGGCGCCAAAGGCTTTGCCTTCAACCGCATCACTACTAAACCCGTCATGCGCTCTGCCTACGTCCACGGCGTGATCAATAGCTCGCTATCGCAATCCGCCGCCCGCGCGGGCTTGTCCCACAACATGACCATGGACATGGCCAGTGTGTTTGGCTACGACATCGACTTCGCCCAGGACATTCGCCAGGGTGATGAATTCGATGTGATCTACGAGCAGAAAGTCGCCAACGGCAAAGTGGTTGGCACCGGCAACATTCTTTCCGCGCGCTTCACCAACCGCGGCAAGACCTATACCGCTGTGCGTTACACCAACAAACAAGGCAACAGCAGCTACTACACCGCCGACGGCAATAGCATGCGCAAAGCGTTCATCCGCACGCCAGTCGACTTCGCTCGTATCAGCTCACGTTTCTCCATGGGCCGCAAGCATCCAATTCTGAACAAAATCCGCGCACACAAAGGCGTCGACTATGCCGCCCCGCGCGGCACACCGATCAAGGCAGCCGGTGATGGCAAGGTTCTGCTGGCCGGGCGTCGCGGCGGTTACGGCAACACCGTCATCATCCAGCACGGCAATACCTATCGTACGTTGTACGGCCATATGCAAGGCTTCGCCAAAGGCGTGAAGACCGGCGGTAACGTCAAGCAGGGACAGGTGATCGGTTATATCGGCACAACGGGCCTATCCACAGGTCCACACTTGCACTATGAATTCCAGGTCAACGGCGTACACGTCGACCCCTTGGGCCAGAAACTGCCGATGGCCGACCCGATTGCCAAGGCCGAACGCGCGCGCTTTATGCAGCAGAGCCAACCACTGATGGCGCGCATGGACCAGGAGCGCTCCACCCTGCTGGCCTCGGCGAAGCGTTAAGCCATGCCGCTCTATATAGGTGTGATGTCCGGAACCAGCCTCGATGGCCTGGATATCGCCCTGATCGAACAAGATTCGGCGATCAACCTGATCGCCACTCACTACACGCCAATGCCGGATACTCTGCGCGCCGAGCTGCTGAGCTTGTGCGCCAGCGGCCCGGATGAGATAGCCCGCTCAGCAATTGCCCAGCAGCACTGGGTCCGCCTCGCGGCCCAAGGCATTCACACCCTGCTCGCTCAGCAAAACCTCAAGCCCCAGGCCATTCGCGCAATCGGCAGCCATGGGCAGACCATCCGCCACGAGCCTTCTCTAGGGTTTACCGTACAGATCGGTAACCCGGCGTTGCTCACCGAGCTGACAGGTATCACCGTGGTCAGCGATTTCCGCAGCCGCGATGTGGCCGCCGGCGGCCAAGGCGCGCCGCTGGTACCCGCGTTTCATGAAGCACTGTTTGGCGAACGCACCGGGAACCGCGCGGTATTGAATGTGGGCGGTTTCAGCAACCTCAGCCTGATCGAAACCGGCAAGCCCGTAGCCGGTTTCGACTGTGGGCCAGGCAATGTACTGCTGGACGCGTGGATTCATCTGCAGCGTGGAGAGAACTTCGACCGTGACGGTCAATGGGCAGGCAGCGGCAAGGTCGAGCCCCACCTGCTCAATACATTGCTCGGCGATCCGTTTTTCCTGACCAAAGGCCCAAAAAGTACCGGTCGAGAGGTGTTCAACCTGCAATGGCTGCAACAGCACCTCGGCCAATTGCCAGCCTTCCAACCTCAAGACATTCAGGCGACGCTGCTCGAACTCACCGCACGGACCATCGTCGAGTCCCTGCAAATGGCGCAGCCTCATACCGAAACCCTGTTGGTGTGTGGCGGCGGCGCCCATAACACGACCTTGATGAACCGCCTGGCGGCCCTGCTACCTTCAACCCAGGTCAGCAGCACCGCCAAGTATGGCGTAGACCCGGACTGGGTCGAAGCCATGGCCTTCGCCTGGCTGGCCCATTGCTGCCTGGAAGGCATCGCCACCAACCGTCCCAGCGTCACTGGCGCACGCGGTTTGCGAATCTTGGGCGCGATCTACCCCGCCTGAGCGCCAGACAGCAAAACGCCGCTTGGCCGTTCAAAGCCAAGCGGCGTTTTTTTATCGGTTGTGGACCAGTCCATCGATCAGATCGAGAACGACGACCCGCAACCACAAGTGGTAGTGGCGTTAGGGTTCTTGATCACGAAACGCGAACCCTCCAGACCTTCCTGATAATCCACCTCGGCACCGGCCAGGTATTGGAAGCTCATCGGATCCACAACCAGGCTGACGCCCTCGCGTTCGACGATGGTGTCATCGTCAGCCACGTCTTCATCGAAGGTAAAACCGTACTGAAACCCTGAACAACCGCCGCCCGTAACGAATACGCGCAGCTTCAAGCGATCATTACCCTCTTCATCGACCAGGCTCTTCACCTTGTGCGCAGCACCGTGGGTGAATTGCAAAGCCGTGGGGGTGAAGGATTCAACGCTCATGCTGATAATCTCCCGGCGTAGCGCCGCCATATGCGTAATGGCCGGTATTATCCGCTTCTCCTAGAAAAGCGGTCAACTATTAAGGGAGCAGCGGCAAGCTTCAAGCCATAAGCTCCCAAGCCTGCCGCTGCCAACTTGCGGCTGCGGCCGCCGTTAAGGCAGCATGCCCGCGTGGGACAGGCCCAACTTTTCATCCAGGCCAAACAGAATGTTCAGGTTCTGTACCGCCTGACCAGACGCGCCCTTGACCAGGTTATCGATCACCGACAACACCACCACAAGGTCACCGTCCTGCGGACGATGTACCGCGATCCGGCAGACGTTGGCACCACGCACGCTGCGGGTTTCCGGGTGGCTGCCGGCCGGCATTACGTCGACGAACGGTTCATTGGCATAGCGCTTCTCAAACAACGCCTGCAGATCAACCGAGCGATCAACCACCGTCGCGTAGAGCGTGGAGTGAATACCGCGAATCATTGGCGTCAGGTGCGGTACGAAGGTCAGCCCAACGTCCTTCCCGGCAGCACGGCGCAGGCCCTGACGAATTTCCGGCAGATGGCGATGCCCCTTTACCGCATAGGCTTTCATGCTTTCCGACGTTTCGGAGTACAGCGAACCTACCGCCGCACCACGGCCGGCGCCGCTGACACCCGACTTGCAGTCTGCGATCAAGCGCGAAGTATCGGCCAGGCCCGCTTCAAGCAGCGGCAGGAACCCCAGCTGGGTTGCGGTCGGATAGCAACCCGGCACAGCGATCAGACGCGCTTGCTTGATTTGCTCACGATTGACCTCCGGCAGGCCATATACGGCTTCTTCCAACAGCTGCGGCGCACCGTGAGGCTGGTTGTACCATTTGGCCCATTCATCGGCGTCCTGCAGACGGAAGTCCGCCGACAGGTCGATTACCTTGGTGCCGGCTGCCAACAGCTCACCGGCCAGTGCATGGGCAACGCCATGGGGCGTGGCAAAGAACACTACGTCGCAGGTGCCAAGAGTCTTGATGTCCGGCACGCTGAACGCCAGGCCGTCGTAATGGCCTCGCAGGTTCGGGTACATATCGGCCACGGCCAGGCCGGCCTCGGATCGAGAAGTGATGACCACCACCTCAGCTTGCGGATGCTGGGCCAACAGACGCAGCAATTCGACACCGGTGTAACCCGTGCCGCCGACGATACCGACCTTGACCATAAACCTGCCCTCAACGAACCACTGGAAAGCCGTCGATAATAGGGGTCGCATCGTTCTGCGACAACCGTCAACGTGACGTACGGACGCATGAGCCACTACTATCTTCAGTTACCGTGAACCTGGGAATAACTAAACATGCTCTATCTATGGGTCAAAGCCTTCCATATCGTCAGCATCGTCTGCTGGTTTGCCGGGCTGTTCTACCTGCCACGCCTGTTTGTCTACCACGCCCAAAGCGAAGACACCGTCAGCAAGGAACGCTTCAGCGTCATGGAGCGCAAGTTGTACCGCGGCATCATGGGCCCGGCGATGCTTGCCAGCCTGGTGTTTGGCATCTGGTTGACCGCGCTTAACCCAGGCGTCTTCAGCACGGGCGGCTGGATTCACGCCAAGCTGACACTGGTGGTGCTGCTGATCGGTTATCACCACATGTGCGGTGCCCAGGTAAAACGTTTTGCCCGTGGCGAAAACACCCGCAGCCATGTCTTTTATCGCTGGTTCAATGAAGTGCCGGTTCTGATGTTGCTGGCTATCGTAATTTTGGTCGTGGTCAAACCGTTCTAATTTCAATTATCCGGGGGACTTCCAATGACGCTGCCCGCTCTGCTTGAACAACGTCTGCGCCTGCCCTTGGTAGCCGCGCCGATGTTCCTGATTTCCAACCCGCAACTGGTCCTGGCCTGCTGCCGTAATGGAGTGGTCGGGAGTTTCCCGGCCCTTAACCAGCGCGAAAGCAGTGGTTTCAAGGCCTGGCTGGAGGAAATCGAAGCGGGCCTGGCGCAGTTGGACAACCCCGCGCCCTACGCCGTCAACCTCATCGTGCACAACAGCAACCCACGCTTGGAAGCAGACCTGGCGATCTGCGTCGAGCACAAGGTCCCCATTGTCATCACCAGCCTGGGCGCGGTGAAGGAGTTGGTGGACGCCGTACACAGCTATGGCGGCCTGGTGTTCCACGACGTCACCACGCGGCGGCATGCCGAAAAAGCCGCGCAAGCCGGTGTGGACGGCCTGATCGCCGTGGCTGCGGGCGCCGGTGGTCATGCCGGCACTTGGAGCCCATTTGCGCTGGTCGCGGAGATTCGTCAATTTTTCGATAAAACCCTGCTGCTGGCCGGCTGCTTGAACCACGGTCATGAGATACTCGCCGCCCAACTGCTGGGAGCGGACCTGGCCTATTTCGGCACGCGCTTTATCGGCACGACGCAAAGCCACGCCCCAGATGCGTATAAAGAGATGCTGCTCACATCGCGTGCCGCAGACATCGTGCACACTCCTGCTGTCTCCGGCGTGCCTGCAAGCTTTATGCGCCAGAGCCTGGAAAACGCCGGTTTTGATCTCGCCGCCCTGCAAGGCAAAGGCGAAGTCAATTTCGGCGCCAAGCTCAAGCCGTTGAATGACGAAGCCAAGGCCTGGAAGACCGTTTGGTCCGCCGGTCAGGGCGTCGGTGAGATAAAAGATTTGCCCAGCGTCGATGAACTTGTTGCCCGCCTGGACGCCGAATACCGCAAGGCGCGCGAGCAAGCGGCACAGTTGCGTTGGCCACGCTGAACCCACTGCATGACCTGCCGATTGAGCGGGCCTGCACTCCCCCACTGATTAGATGACAAGGATGCCCGCATGAGCGACAACCGCTTCAAGATAGTGTTTGATGGAGCCCTGCTCCCGGGTGTCGAGAGCACCACGCCAAGATGAACCTGGCCGAACTGTTCAAGAGCACCGTTGAAGAAATCGAGAAACTCTTCACCGGCCGCCCGGTTGCATTGAAACGCGACCTGCCCCGTCCCGATGCCGAAACCTACCTCACCGCGTTGAGAAACGCCGGGGTCGATGCGCGTATCGAAGCCGAACAACCCGTGGCATTCAGCCTGGCCGAAACCCACGAGACCGACTCCGGCGCAGCGGATTTCTCACGCCCGGCCGCCTCACCCTATGCACCGCCGCGTGCCGCGGTGGGTGAGAACCTGCCGGAGTACGCCGAACTCAAAGTCTTCACCATCAACGGGCGTATCGGTCGCCTGCGGTACCTGGCATGGACGCTGGTACTGACCGTTGCGCTGCTGGTTGCGGCTGGCATCATCAGTACCGTTGGCTTTGCTGTAGCCACCGCTTCGCCGACGGCAGGCACCATTCTCGGTGTACTGCTGGGTCTCGCGTTGTTCGTTGCGGCTATCGTCGCGAGCGTGCAGATCGGCGTACAACGCCTGCATGACCTCGGCTGGTCTGGCTGGCTGTACCTGCTGAACCTGGTTCCGCTGGTGAACAGCATTTTCCCGCTGTTGCTGTTGGTGATGCCGGGTAACGCGGGCGCCAACCAGTACGGTGCTCCGCCACCGCCCAACTCCACCTCGGTGAAGGTACTGGCCACCCTGTGGCTGGCGTTCATTCCGCTGATACTTATCATCGCAGTGTCACTGGGCATGAACGGCTACTTCGACCAACTCGAAGCCAACGTGGACAGCAGCTATGAAAGCAGCTCCATCAACTCCGATGAAGACGCCGACACCAGCGTGATCGTTGAGCAAGAAGACGCGCAAAGTGCTGACGAAGCGGCCGAACCTGTAGACTCCCCGGAAGAACAGTAAAGAAACGCCCCCATCCGTGATGCCTTCATCATTGATGGGGGCGTTGCGATGGAGAAAGGCATGACCCGTTACGCTCTGATCACCGGTGCCTCAAGCGGCATCGGCCTGGCCTTGGCCGAAGCCCTTGCCCGTCGCGGCCGCAGCTTGATTCTGGTGGCCCGCCAGCGTGATCAGTTGGAAAGCATTGCACTCGAACTGACTCAACGCTTTGGCGTCGAGGTGCTGTTTCGCGCCTGCGACCTGGGCGAGCCGCTGCGCTTGTCCGGGTTCCTGCTGGAGCTTGAAGAAGGCGAACGGCAGATCGACCTGCTGGTGAACTGCGCCGGTATCGGCACCAGCGGCCCGTTCCTGGCTCAGGACTGGATGACCGAGCAGGACCTGATCGAAGTCAACATCCTCGCCCTGACCCGCATGTGTCACGCCCTGGGCAATGCCATGGCGCTGCATGGCGGCGGGCAAATCCTCAATGTCGCCTCGGTGGCCGCCTTCCAACCCGGCCCATGGATGAGCAGCTACTACGCCAGTAAGGCTTATGTGCTGCACTTCTCCGAAGGCTTGCGCGAAGAACTGAAGACCTGTGGCATCAAGGTCTCGGTGCTTTGCCCTGGCCCCACGCGCACCGCGTTCTTCGGCACCGCGCAAATGGACACCGCCAAACTCGACCGCAGCGAGCAGTTGATGAGCCCGGAAGAAGTCGCGCTGTACACCGTGCGGGCGCTGGAAAAGAACAAAGCCATCATTATCCCCGGACGACGCAACCGCTGGCTGGCCTTCAGCCCGCGCTTGAGCCCACGCTGGCTGACCCGCAAGATCGCCGGTGCGATCAACAAGGCCTATTGCCCACGTTGATTGCCTGAGTACACTCACCCTGCACATTCATAATGGAGAAACAGCTGTGGATACTCTGTTCACCAAGATCATCAACAGAGAA
Organism: Pseudomonas lactucae; assembly: GCF_016937615.1. Classification (GTDB taxonomy): domain Bacteria; phylum Pseudomonadota; class Gammaproteobacteria; order Pseudomonadales; family Pseudomonadaceae; genus Aquipseudomonas; species Aquipseudomonas lactucae. The sequence goes on from NZ_JAFHKI010000152.1 coordinate 9,122, forward strand.
ATACCTGCGAAGATTATCTATGAGGATGACCAAGTCCTGGCCTTCCACGATATTGCCCCTCAGGCGCCAGTGCATTTTCTGGTGATCCCGAAGAAGCCGATCCGTACGCTCAATGACCTCACGCAAGACGACAAGGCACTGGCCGGGCACATCCTGTTCACCGCCCAGCGCCTGGCCCTTGAACTTGGCTGCGAGGAAGGTTTCCGCGTCGTCATGAACTGCAATGAAAAGGGCGGCCAGACCGTCTATCACATCCATATGCATGTGCTGGGTCAGCGCCAGATGAACTGGCCGCCGGGCTGACAGGCCTCTGAAACGGATCGCAGCACCGTGCTGCGACTCCATGCCCTTGACTCAGCGCAAACGCTTCACCCTCTCTTGCGGTAAACTGGCCGCCGAGATTCTTTCCGGAGGTCAGCATGACTACCCAACGTCACTACTCGCCAATTGACCGTCTGTTGCTGCAAGCCGACACGGCCATGCGCACATTGCTGCCTTTCAGCGGCCAACCTTACCGTCCGTCGCCGGCCATCGTGCAGCCAGACGCGCAGATGAGCGAGACAGAGACCCGTCATGTCGCCGGCCTGATGCGCATCAACCATACCGGTGAAGTCTGTGCCCAGGCGCTGTACCAGGGCCAGGCCCTGACCGCCAAGCTTCCACAAGTGCGCGTGGCCATGGAACACGCAGCCGAGGAAGAAATCGATCACCTGGCGTGGTGCGAACAACGCATCCGCCAACTGGGCAGCCATCCCAGCGTACTCAACCCGCTGTTTTACGGATTGTCGTTCGGCATCGGCGCGGTTGCAGGCTTGATCAGCGACAAGGTCAGCCTCGGTTTTGTCGCCGCAACCGAACATCAGGTATGCAAACACCTGGATGAACACCTGGAGCAATTGCCGGCCGAAGACGAAAAGTCCCGTGCAATTCTTGAACAGATGCGCATCGATGAAGCACATCACGCCGAAAGCGCTCTGGATGCCGGCGGTTTCCGCTTCCCGGCGCCAGTGAGGTTTGGCATGAGCCTGATGGCCAAGGTCATGACCAAAAGCACCTACCGCATCTGACCCAACCCGATGAAAAAAGGGCGCTATCAAAGCGCCCTTATCTTTGCCGATGCGTCATCAGCCCAACTCGATAATCTCGTAATCATGGGTGATGGCCACACCCGCCGCGCCGAGCATGATCGATGCCGAGCAGTACTTCTCGGCCGACAGTTCAATAGCACGCTTGACCTGCGACTCTTTCAGCCCCCGGCCCTTCACCACGAAATGCATGTGGATCTTGGTGAACACCTTGGGATCCTCCGTGGCGCGCTCGGCCTCCAGAAAGGCTTCGCAACTTTCGACGGCCTGACGGGATTTCTTCAGGATGCTGACCACGTCGAAATTGCTGCAACCGCCTACGCCAAGCAGGAGCATTTCCATCGGACGTACGCCCAGGTTGCGGCCACCGGCTTCCGGCGGGCCATCCATCACCACTACATGGCCGCTGCCCGATTCACCGAGGAACATGGCTTCGCCCGCCCATTGGATGCGTGCCTTCATCGCCCAGACTCCACTGCTAAAAAAGGGTCGCCAGCTTAGCACAGGGTCCGCCCGCGTCAGTGTTTCCCACAAAAGCGATCAATAGCAGGGCTTCCCTGGAAAATTGGCTAATCGAGACAGAATGTGTCTGTTAAGCTGGCGCCAAATCGATGGCGTATTGCCACTCTTTATACAACGTGTATCAATACCGATACCGCTGAATACAACAACTCAAACCACCTTGCGCTGCCTTTTCGGGATACAACCATGGTTGCTCTTACTCCCATACCCAAAATCAAAAATCTCGACAAGCTGTTAACGCACTGCCAGCGCCGGCGCCATCCGGCCAAGCACAACATCATCTGCGCCGGCGAGCGCTCCGAAACGTTGTTCTTCATTATCAAAGGCTCGGTCACCATTCTGATCGAGGACGAAGACGGCCGCGAGATGATCATCGCCTACCTGAACACCGGGGATTTCTTCGGCGAGCTGGGGCTGTTTGAACAAGCGGGCAAAGAGCAGGAACGCAGCGCCTGGGTGCGGGCCAAAGTCGAGTGCGAAGTGGCCGAGATCAGCTACACCAAATTCCGCGAACTGGCCCAACAAGACCCTGACATCCTCTACGCCCTCAGCGGCCAGATCGCCCAACGCCTGCGAGACACTACGCGCAAGGTAGGCGACCTGGCGTTCTTCGATGTGACCGGTCGCGTGGCCCGCTGCCTGCTGGAACTGTGCAAGCAACCCGACGCCATGACCCACCCCGATGGCATGCAGATCAAGGTGACGCGCCAGGAAATCGGACGTATTGTCGGCTGTTCACGGGAAATGGTCGGCCGCGTGCTCAAGGACCTGGAAGAACGCAACCTGGTACACGTCAAAGGCAAGACAATGGTGGTGTTCGGTACCCGTTAACCCGGCAGGAAGCTGGCCAGCATCTGACGGTACAACGTATCCAGCCGGCTGATCGCATCCGGCGCGGGGAAAGCTTCGTGCAGGGCGATATGGCTGTCGGCACGAACCCGTTGTTCCAGAGCACAAGCCTCGTTGAAGCGATTGACCGCGGCAATCAGCTCTTCGCGATCGTTATCCAACAACAAGGCGCCATGCACCAACCCCACTGGGCGGCCACCGCTTTGCCGCCAGCGCTGGGCCGTGCCGACCATTTTGCGGCCATTGAGATTGACGTTGTAGCGACCGTCGCAAAATGCGCCGTCGATTTCACCCACAGAAGCATCGCCACCCAATTCGATCAGCATGTCGCAGATCGGCTGGCATAACCGCTGATAGCCGGTTTCGATGCGCCCCTGGTCGCCTTCGCTGCGCGGTGGCGTATAGACCAGTGCGATATTGACCGTGGCACTCGACTGCGGCACCGGCTCCCCACCGGTTTCGCGCAGCAACACCGGCCAGCCGGCCTCGGCCGACACGTGGCTGGCCGTTTCGAATGCCGGCAGCCGACTCAAACGCCGTGGCATCACCAAGGCTTGATCGCTGGGTTGCCAAAACAGCAGGCCGTATTCCTGGTCGCCTGCACACACTGCTGCCAGTAACGCTTGTTCGGCGCCAAGCCCCGCTTCAACGGTCATCCTTACTGGCTGAGCCATCAAACACCTACTTATCTGACCAGACACAAAACCAAATGTGGGAGGGGTTTACCCCCGATCGCAGGGTGTCAGGTTCAAATTTGCTAACTGACCCACCGCTATCGAGGACAAACCCTCTCCCACATTTTGATCGCATTTCACATCAATCGAGGGTCGAGCCACTCACCGCCACGCCCCGCTCCGGGAAAAACAGGCGTTGCAGCTCTGCCCCAGGACTCTCGGCACGCATGAACGTCTCACCGACCAGGAACGAATACACGCCGCTGATTTCCATCAGTTCCACATCGGCGCGATTGACGATGCCGCTCTCGGTGATCACCAGACGGTCGCGCGGAATACGCGGCAGCAGGTCGAGGGTGGTTTCCAGGCTGACGTCAAAGGTGTGCAGGTTACGGTTGTTCACCCCCACCAGCGGCGTGTCGAGGGTTTTCAATGCGCGTTCCAGCTCATCACCGTCGTGCACTTCCACCAACACGTCGAGGCCGACGCTTTTGGCCACGGCCGCCAGTTCGGCCAGCTTCACGTCATCCAGTGCGGAGACGATCAGCAACACGCAGTCGGCGCCCAAGGCACGCGCCTCCACGATCTGATACGGGTCGACCATGAAATCCTTGCGGATCACCGGCAATTTGCACGCCGCGCGAGCCTGTTGCAGGAACAGATCGGCACCCTGGAAGAAATCGATATCGGTCAAAACAGACAGGCAAGTAGCCCCGCCCTTCTCGTAGCTGGCCGCGATTTCAGCCGGTACGAAGTGCTCTCGGATCACGCCTTTGCTCGGCGAAGCCTTCTTGATCTCAGCGATAACGGCGGGCTGCTTGAGCTTGGCCTGAGCGATCAAGGCATTGGCAAACCCACGCGGTGCATCGGCGCTTTTCGCCAAGGTTTCAAGCTCGGCCAGGCTCACGCGGGCACGGCGCTCGGCGACTTCTTCGGCCTTACGGACCAGGATCTTTTCCAGAACGGTCGGCACACTCATCCTTCATTCTCCATCTTGAATACTGCGGTGAATGCTCCCAGCTCTTCGAGCTTTTCGCGAGCCAGACCGGTGTGCAGCGCATCGTGGGCCAACGCGACACCTTCCTTAAGACTATAGGCATGGTCGGCGGCGTAAAGTGCCGCGCCAGCATTGAGAACAATCATCTCTGCAGCCTTTTGACCGTTCTCGGTCTTGCGCCGCCCCAAGGCGTCGCGAATCAACTCCAGCGACGCCGCCGGGCTTTCCACCGCCAGACCGTGCAGGCTCTGGCTCTTCATGCCCAAGTCTTCAGGCTCGACCCAATATTCGCTGATCTGGTCATTCTTCAGTTCCGCCACAAAAGTCGGCGCGGCCAGACTGAATTCGTCCAGGCCGTCTTTGGAGTGAACCACCAGCACATGCTTGCTGCCCATGCGCTGCAGCACCTCAGCCAATGGCCGGCACAACGCCTGGCTGAATACGCCTACCACCTGGTGCTTCACACCGGCCGGATTCGTAAGCGGGCCGAGCATGTTGAACAAGGTGCGCAGACCCAAGTCTTTGCGCGGGCCGGCGGCGTGCTTCATTGCACCATGGTGGGACTGGGCAAACATGAAGCCGATGCCGACGTTTTCGATGCAACGCGCCACTTGCACGGGCGTCAGGTTCAGGTAGATGCCGGCCGCTTCCAGCAGGTCGGCACTGCCGCTCTTGCCGGACACCGCACGGTTACCATGCTTGGCCACGGTGCAACCCGCCGCTGCCACTACAAAGGACGAAGCCGTCGACACGTTGAAGATATTCGCACCGTCACCGCCGGTGCCGACCACGTCGACCACACCGTCGAGGGTCTTGAGCTCAACTTTGTCCGCCAGCTCACGCATCACCGACACGGCGCCGACGATTTCGTCAATGCTTTCGCTCTTCATGCGCATGGCCATCATGAACGCGCCGATCTGCGCGTCAGTGCATTGACCGGTCATGATCTCGCGCATCACGTCGCTCATTTCAGCGGTGCTCAGGTCCAGGTGGCCGACGATACGGCTCAGGGCAGTCTTGATATCCATGGAAAGTCCTTAGCGCGTGCCGCCGCTCTGCTTGAGAAAGTTGGCGAACAGCTCGTAGCCCTGCTCGGTCAGGATCGACTCGGGGTGAAACTGCACCCCTTCGATATTCAGTGTCTTGTGACGCAGGCCCATGATCTCGTCGACGGAGCCGTCTTCCAGTTGGGTCCAGGCTGTCAGTTCCAGGCATTCAGGCAGGGTTTCGCGCTTGACTACCAGCGAATGGTAGCGGGTCACCGTGACCGGCAAGTTAAGGCCTTGAAACACGCCCGTGTTCTTATGGAACACCGGGCTGGTCTTGCCGTGCATCACCTGGCGCGCGCGCACCACGTCACCGCCAAACGCCTGGCCGATGGACTGATGGCCCAGGCACACGCCCAGGATCGGCAGTTTGCCGGCGAAGTACTGGATAGCCTCGAGGGAAATACCCGCCTCGGTCGGCGTGCACGGGCCCGGCGAAACCACGATGCGCTCGGGGTTCAGCGCAGCAATTTGCGCCACGCTGAGTTCGTCGTTGCGCACCACCTTGACCTCGGCACCCAGCTCGCCCAAGTACTGCACGACGTTGTAGGTAAAGGAGTCGTAGTTATCAATCATCAGCAACATGGGGGAAACCTCAGGAATTGGGGGTCTGTTCAGCCAGCGCTACGGCGCGGAACATCGCGCGGCGCTTGTTCAGGGTTTCTTCCCATTCGAGGGCCGGCACCGAGTCGGCGACGATCCCGCCACCGGCCTGCACATGCAGCTCCCCGTCCTTGATCACTGCCGTGCGGATCGCAATGGCGGTGTCCATATTGCCGTTCCAGGCGAAATACCCCACTGCGCCACCGTAGACTCCACGTTTGACCGGCTCCAGCTCATCGATGATTTCCATCGCGCGGATCTTCGGCGCGCCCGACAAGGTGCCGGCCGGCAAAATGGCGCGCAAGGCATCCATCGCGGTCAAGCCGGCTTTCAGCTCACCGGTGACGTTGGACACGATGTGCATCACGTTGGAGTAGCGCTCGATGACCATCTTCTCGGTCAGTTTCACCGAGCCGATTTCCGAGACGCGCCCGGTGTCGTTGCGGCCAAGGTCGATCAGCATCAGGTGCTCGGCGATTTCCTTGTCGTCGCTCAGCAGGTCTTCTTCGAGTGCCACGTCCGCTTCTTCGGTAGCGCCGCGTGGGCGTGTACCGGCAATCGGGCGCACGGTGATCAGGTTGTCTTCGACGCGCACCAGCACTTCCGGCGAACTGCCCACCACGTGGAAGTCGCCAAAGTTGAAGAAGTACATGTACGGCGTCGGGTTGAAGCAGCGCAACGCCCGGTACAGGTCGATGGGCGCCGCCTTGAAGTCGATGGACATGCGCTGCGACGGCACCACCTGCATGCAGTCACCGGCGAGGATATATTCCTTGATGGTGTCGACGGCGCGCTCGTAGTCATCCTGGGTAAAGCTCGAACGAAAGATCGGGTCGGCCGCCGGCGGACGGCTGAGGTCCAGGCCGCGACGCGGGGTGATCGGCTGGCGCAGTTTGTCCAGCAGGGCTTCGAGGCTGGCCTGGCCGCTCTCGAACGCATCCGCCTGGGCCGGATCGGCCAGCACGATGGCGTGCATCTTGCCGGCGAGGTTGTCGAACACCACCACCGCATCGGACACCATCAGCAGAATGTCCGGCACGCCCAATGGGTCGGGGTTCGGGCATTTGCCCAGGCGCTTCTCCACATAACGCACGCAGTCGTAGCCGAAATACCCCACCAGGCCACCATTGAAACGCGGCAGGCCAGGGATGGTCGGCACGTTGTAGCGCGCCTTGAAGGTTTCGACAAAGGCCAGCGGGTCTTCTACATCATGGCTTTCGATCTCGATGCCATCGTGGGTGATGCTCACGTGATGGTCATGCACCCGCATTACTGTGCGACATGGCAGGCCGATGATCGAGTAACGGCCCCACTTCTCGCCGCCCTGCACCGATTCCAGCAGATAGGAATTGGGCGCGTCGGCCAGTTTCAGGTAGATCGACAGCGGCGTGTCGAAGTCGGCCAGGGTTTCGCAGGCCAGGGGAATACGGTTATAGCCGGCAGCGGCCAAACGCAGGAATTCTTCGCGGATCATGAGGTGCCTCGTGGTGTGAGGGTCTAACAGTCAGGTAGGCAAACGTGCCGCAGGGCGCGGCCAGGATCAGTCAGGCGCGCCAACGCCAGCGGGCCAGGGCCTTGATGACTTTCATCCAGAGTTTGCGAGTGACCACCACGATGGAGTTTCCAGAAGGGGACGGATCGGTATCGGGCAACGTTATCTCAGCGCCCGCTCCCAAGCAACCGGGGATTAGCAGTCGCAGGTCATCAATCACCAGCGCCGGCGATTCCTCGGCAATCGGCCGGCCATGGTTATAGCCGTAGCTCAAGGCTACGCACTGCACGCCCGCCGCTTTTGCCGCCAGCACATCGCTGCGCGAATCGCCGACGAACAACGACTGGGACGCCGGGATATTGGCCATTTTCATCACAAAAAACAGCGCCGCCGGGTCGGGCTTCTTCTGCGGCAAGGTATCGCCGCCGATGATCCAACGGAAATAACGGCCGATTTTCATCTGGTCCAACAGCGGCGCGACGAAGCGCTCCGGCTTGTTGGTGATCAGGGCCATTTCCACGCCCTGCTTGCTCAGCCACTTGAGGGTGTCACGTACGCCGGGGTAAACCACGGTCAGCTCATGGTCGCCTTCATAGGCGGCGTTGAACAACGCCAGGGCATGTTCGGCCTCCACCTCGTCGACACCGTCGGCATCGATGTGGTTGGCCAGGGCCCGGCGCACCAGCATCGGCGCGCCGTTGCCGACCCAGTCGCGTACCGATTCGAGCCCCGCGGGCGGGCGCCCCAGCTTGAGCAGCATCTGGTCCACCGCCGCCGCCAGGTCCGGCACCGAGTCGATCAAGGTACCGTCCAGATCGAACATCACCAGCCGTGGCAGTTTGCCGGGGAACAACTGCTCAAAGCCGCTCATGGACGCGCCAAAGCCAGTTCGGCACGCATCTTGTCGATGACTTCCTGATAGTTCGGCGCATTGAAGATGGCCGAGCCGGCCACAAATGTGTCAGCGCCGGCGGCAGCGATTTCACGGATATTGTTGACGTTGACCCCACCGTCGATTTCCAGGCGAATCTCGCGACCCGAGGCATCGATCAGCGCGCGGGCTTCACGCAGCTTGTCGAGGGTGCCGGGGATGAACTTCTGCCCGCCGAAACCGGGGTTGACACTCATCAGCAACACCATGTCGACCTTGTCCATCACGTACTTGAGCACGTCCAGCGGGGTGGCCGGGTTGAACACCAGGCCCGCCTTGCAACCGCCTTCGCGGATCAGTTGCAGGGTGCGGTCGACGTGCAGCGAGGCTTCCGGGTGGAAGGTGATGTAGGTCGCGCCGGCCTCGATGAAATCACCGATGATGCGGTCCACCGGGCTGACCATCAGGTGCGCGTCGATCGGCGCGGTGATGCCGTATTTGCGCAGCGCCGCGCAGACCATCGGGCCGATGGTCAGGTTGGGCACATAGTGGTTGTCCATGACATCGAAGTGCACGAAATCGGCACCGGAGGCCAACACGTTGTCCACTTCCTCACCCAGGCGGGCGAAATCGGCGGAGAGAATCGATGGGGCAATGACGAAGGGCTGCATGACGCACCTTTTCTGAGCTAAATCACGATGGCGCGCATTGTATACCTCATGCTTTGTTGCGCGCACCGTGACCTGGCTCAATGGCTAGTAAGCGGCCCGGTAGATTTTCTCGATATCCGCCACGCTGAGCTTGCGCGGGTTGTTGCGCATCAGCCGATCGATCCCCGCGGCTTCGGCGGCCATGGCCGGGATCGCATCCTCGGGAATCCCGAAACTGCGCAGGCCTGCCGGGATCTCTACTGCGGCGCAAAGTTGCGTCATGGCCTCGACCGCCCGGTCGGCAGCCTCGTTGACACTCAACCCGAGGGTATTCACGCCCATGGCCTGGGCAATGTCCTGCATGCGTTCGACACAGGCGAGCTTGTTCCAGTGCATCACGTAGGGCAGCAGCAGCGCATTGCTCACGCCGTGGGCAATATTGAAACGTCCGCCCAGCGGATAGGCCAACGCATGCACCGCGCCCACCCCGGCGTTACCAAAGGCCATGCCAGCCATCAGGCTGGCGGTGGCCATGTCGTCCCGGGCCTGTAAATGGGCGGGGTTGGCGTAGGCCTTGGGCAGCGCCTTGGCGATCAGCTTGATTGCACCGATAGCCAACGCATCGGTGATCGGCGAGGCGTTCAGCGACAGGTAGGATTCAACGGCATGCACCAACGCGTCCACGCCGCTGGCGGCGGTGACGCTGCGCGGGCAGGTCAAGGTCATTTGCGGGCTGATCAGCGCCACATCCGGCAACAGGTAATCGCTGACAATGCCTTTTTTCAACTGCGCGACTTTGTCGGAGAGGATCGCCACATTGGTCACTTCCGAGCCGGTGCCGGCCGTAGTCGGAATCGCGATCAACGGTGGTCCCTTGCGCGGCACCTGATCGATACCGAACAAATCCGCCAGAGCGCCGTGGTAACCGGCATAGGCCGCAACACTTTTAGCGATATCGATGGCACTGCCGCCGCCCAGGCCGATCAGGCCGTCGTGCCCGCCGTCGCGGTAGGCCTGCATGCAGTCTTCGACGATGGCGATTTCCGGGTCCGGCAGCACGCGGTCGAAGATTTCGTAGCTGCGCTCGCCCAGGTGTTCGAGGGCCAAGGCGACGGTGCCGGATTTGACCAGCACCGCATCCGTGACGATGAGCGGGTTGTCCACATCCAGGCGGGTCAGCTCGGCGGCCAATTGCTCGATGGCGCCGGCGCCAGTCAGCAGTTTGTGGGCGATCTTGAATGAGGAAGTACTCATGTGCGCGGCCTCTTCTCGGTGATGGGCTGGCACAAGAGTAGCTGACTGGATGAGGTTGTCTTCCATTCAGGCGCTGAATGGTCTTTGCCGTTCAACACACACCCCCCTCCCACATGTTGATCTCGGCTTGGCTTTAAACCTGGGCGGTGCGCAGTTTCTCGCTACGGCCGCGCAACCATTCCAGCGTCAGCAACAGCAACACCGAGAACGCGATCAGCAAGGTCGCCGCCGCCGCAATCGTCGGGCTGAGGTTCTCGCGGATACCGCTGAACATCTGGCGCGGCAGGGTCGCTTGCTCCGGGCCGGCGAGGAACAGCGTCACCACCACCTCATCGAACGAGGTCGCGAAAGCAAACAGCGCCCCGGAAATCACCCCCGGCGCGATCAACGGCAGTGTCACCCGACGAAACGCAGTCAAGGGCGAAGCCCCCAGGCTGGCCGCTGCCCTCACCAGGTTATGGTTGAAGCCCTGCAAGGTCGCCGACACGGTGATGATCACAAACGCACGCCCAACACCGCGTGCACTACGATCAATGAGAAAAAGCTGTTACCCAGGCCCAGCGGCGCAAAGAACAGGTAGCTGGCAACACCGATGATAACCACCGGCACCACCATCGGCGAAATCACCAGGGCCATCACCAGCGCCTTGCCGGGGAAATTCCCACGGGTCAGGCCAATCGCAGCCAAGGTGCCGAACACCATCGCCAGCACCGTCGCCGCCGGGGCGACGATAATGCTGTTTTTCAACGCACGCATCCATTCGGCCGAGGCGAAAAAATCGTGGTACCACTGCAGCGAGAAGCCCTGCAGCGGGTACACCAGGAAACTGCCGCTGTTGAACGACAGTGGGATGATCACCAGCACGGGCAATATCAGGAACAGCAGGATCAAGCCGCAGAGGATCCGCAAGCTGTAGAACCACACCCGTTCCACGGGGGACATATAAGGGCTCAGCATCGCAAGGTCTCCTCAGCTCAGGCGCAGGCGGCTGGCGCCGACCAGTCGGTTGTAGATCAGGTACAGCACCACGGTCGCCAGCAGCAACAAGCCGCCCAACGCCGTCGCCATGCCCCAGTTGATGCTGGTGTTGGTATAGAAGGCCACGAAGTAGCTGACCATCTGGTCGTTCGGGCTGCCCAGCAAGGCCGGGGTGATGTAGTAGCCGATTGCCAGAATGAACACCAACAGGCAACCGGCGCCAACGCCTGCATACGTCTGCGGGAAATACACGCGCCAGAAGCTGGTGAACGGGTGGCAGCCCAGGGAAATCGCCGCTCGCATGTAGGTGGGTGAGATGCCCTTCATCACGCTGTAGATCGGCAGGATCATGAACGGCAGCAGGATATGCACCATCGAGATGTATACCCCCGTGCGGTTGAACACCAGTTCCAGAGGCTTGTCGATCAGGCCCATGCCCATCAACGCGCTGTTGATCAGGCCACCCGATTGCAGCAGCACGATCCACGCGGCAACCCGCACCAGGATCGAGGTCCAGAACGGCAGCAACACCAAAATCATCAGCAAATTGCTTTTACGCGCCGGCAGGTTGGCCAGCAGGTAGGCCAGGGGATAGGCCAGCAGCAGGCAGATGACCGTGATGACCAGGCCCATCCAGAAGGTGCGGGCGAAAATGTCCAGGTAGATCGCCTGGTCGGGCGTGGCCGGGGCGATTTCGCCGAGGTCGTCGATGCGGTGATCGACGGCCGCCAGCAGGTAGTACGGCGTCAGGCTGCTGGTATTGCGCCGGATCGCCTGCCAGTACGCCGGGTCACCCCAACGTTCGTCGAGGGTTTCCAGCGCGTCTTTATAAGAGGCCGGCGCTTCGGTAAACGGCAGCGCCCGCGCGGTTTTGGTCAGCAGGCTGCGGTAGCCGGCCAGTTCCATGTTCAAGCGCTTGGACAAATCGCCCAAGGTCTGGTTTTTACGTGCTTCACCCAGGTCTTCGCTGAGGGCCTGGTACACCGGCTCGCCCGGCAGGCCACGCCCATCCCAGGCCGTCACCGCCACCACGGTACGCGGCAAGCCGCCCACCACTTCCGGGTTGCCGACGCTCTTGAACAACAGCGCAACGATCGGCACCAGGAACACCAGCAGCAAGAACAGCACCAGCGGCGCAATCAAGGCCTGGGCCTTCCAGCGGTTAAGCCGCTCGGCACGCGCCAGGCGCTGCTTGAGGGTGGGGCTGTTGACCTCGTTCGAGGGAACGGCGATGGCCATGGCTAACTCCGGATATTGAAGATAAATGCACACCCTTGTGGGAGGGGGCTTGCTCCCGATAGCGGTGGATCCGTCAGCCTGTGTATTGCCTGACAGTCTGCCATCGGGAGCAAGTCGAA
>NZ_JAFHKI010000153.1 GCF_016937615.1 Pseudomonas lactucae
TGCTGTTGCCTGTTGCTGTTCGCTCTGGCTTTTGATCTTGATCTCAGGCACACGAGCCTAAGCGAGTGCCGAGTGTTGGGCGAAGGCTTTTTGGTTACTTTTGTGCCTTTACAAAAGTGACACGCCGTAAGGGCGTAACCCTAAGTGGCCGTTACCGCAGAAACGGATATGTACTCAGTCAGATCCAAAAAAATAGTCGCCGGACAAGCAGCCATCGGGGGCAAGCCCCCTCCCACATTTAGGTCGCGGTGCATCAGGTCGATTAGCGGTGTCCTTTTTTGGGGCTGCTTCGCAGCCCAGCGCAGGGCAAGCCGGTTCACAGAGCAAGCCGGCTCAAAGGGCCATATTCACCTCATCGGTGCGGGATGCCCTGAATAGGTGCGTCAGCCGAGCACGCGAACGGGCGCTTGATTCGCCCACGCTTGAATATCCTCAATCATCTGCTGGTAGAACTGCCGGTAATTCTGCTCGCTCACATAGCCAACGTGGGGTGTGGCCAGCACATTCGGCAAGCGGCGGAATGGGTGATCGGCCGGTAATGGCTCATCGCTATAAACGTCCAGCGCAGCCCCCGCCAGCCGACCGCTCTGCAGCGCCCTGACCAGCGCCTGCTCATCCACAATCGGCCCGCGCGCGGTATTGATCAAGCGTGCGCTGGGTTTCATCCAGCCCAGGGCCTCGGCGTCCACCAGGCCGCGGCTGCGCTCGCTCAGCACCAGGTGGATGGTCAGGATGTCGGCCTGTTCGAACAACGCCTGCTTGCTGACCCAGGTCACGCCCACCGCCGCCGCACGTTCCGGCGTGAGGTTTTCACTCCAGGCAATCACGCGCATGCCGAACACTTGGGCGAACGCCGCGACCTTCTGGCCAATGCTGCCCAAGCCGAGGATGCCCAGGGTCTTGCCGTGCAGGTCGCCGCCCAACCCCACCTGCCAGTTGCCCGCTCTGAGCGAGTTGGCCTCGGCGAGCAGGTTGCGGGTGGACGCCATGATCAGTGCCCAGGTCAGTTCCGGAGCGGCATGTTTATAGCTGTCGGTGCCGCAGACCTGGATGCCCAGCGCCTTGGCGGCGGGAATATCGATGGCCGCATTACGCATGCCGCCGGTCACCAGCAGCTTGAGGTTGGGCAAGCCTTGCAGCAGCGCCTGGTCGAAGGTTGTGCGCTCGCGCATCACGCAAATCACCTCGAAGCCTTGCAATCGCTCGATCAGGGTGGCGGTATCCGCCGGGTAATCGTGCAGGAAGTGCACCTGGCCCAAAGGCGCCAGCACTGACCAGTCCACCACGCCACTGGCCACCTGTTGCCAATCATCAATCACTGCGATCTGTACCGACATTCACGCGTGCCTCGAATAAGGTTGGATTAAAGGGCGTTCAAACCCTGTAACAGCGCCGCATGGAATTTTTCCGGCTCTTCCATCTGCGGTGCATGCCCCAGGCCCGGGAATTCCACGAGGGTGGCATGCGGAATCAGCTTGGCCACTTGCTTGCCCAGAACGTTGTAGTCGCCGATCCTGGCCTTGACCGCCGGTGGCGCGATGTCTTTATTGATCGCCGTCGTGTCGGATGTGCCGATGAGCAGCAGGGTCGGCACTTGCAGGTTCTTGAACTCGTAGTACACCGGCTGGGTGAAGATCATGTCGTAAATCAACGCCGAGTTCCAGGCGACCTGTGTGTGCCCGGGGCCGTTGCTCAGGCCTGCATACATGTCCACCCAACGCTCGTACTCGGGCTTCCAGCGCCCGACGTAATAGGTGTTGAGCTGGTACTTGCGTATGCCCTCGGCACTGACGTTCAGTTCACGTTGATACCACTGGTCAACGCTTAGGGTCGGTACACCCAGGGCTTTCCAGTCTTCAAGGCCGATGGGGTTGACCATGGCCAGCTGTTCGGTCTGCTGCGGATACATCAGTGCGTAGCGGGTGGCGAGCATGCCGCCGGTGGAGTGGCCCAGCAGCGTGGCTTTCTGAACGCCGAGCTTTTCCAGCAGTTGATGAGTGTTGAGCGCCAACTGCTGGAAGCTGTATTGGTAATGCTCGGGTTTGCTGGCGGTGCAGAAGCCGATCTGGTCCGGCACGATCACTCGGTAACCGGCGTCGCTGAGCGCCTTGATCGAACCTTCCCAAGTGGCGCCGCAAAAGTTCTTGCCGTGCATCAGTACCACGCTGCGGCCGTTGGGTTTCCCGGTGGCCGGCACGTCCATGTAGCCCATCTGCAGGGATTGGCCCTGGGACTGGAAGGTGAAATGTTTGAGCGGGTAGGGGTATTGGAAGCCTTGCAGTTGTGGGCCGTAGGTGGCGGCGAGGACCGGGGCGGCGCTGGCCGTCAGCAGCCCGGCGAAACAAACACTGCGCAATAGTGGCATGGTTCGACGCTCCGAAAAGGGGGGACTCGGATGCTGTTGACAGAGGATTAACGGGGGATTAACACCCACTGCAAGGTCACGGCAGCGAGCGCGCCGTAGCGTACACCTTTGGCCAATGTCACCAGCAGCACAAACCGCCACAACGGCTCGCGCATCACGCCCGCCACCAGGGTCAGCGGGTCGCCGATGATCGGCAGCCAACTGAGCAGCAGCGTCCAGTGCCCCCAGCGCCGGTAATGATGACGGGATTTTTCAAGCTGTTTGTCGTTCACCGGAAACCAGCGCCGCGTCTTGAAGTGTTCGACCCAGCGCCCCAGCCACCAATTGACGACCGAACCCAGAACATTGCCCAGAGTGGCGATGCCCAGCAGCCACCACAGGCTGTAATGCCCACTGAGCAGCAGGCCGACCAGCACGGCTTCCGACTGCAGTGGCAGCAGTGTCGCTGCGCCGAAGGCCGCGATGAAAAGCCCCAGGTACCCCGTCAGCATCGATCAGTGCGCCGGGTATTGGGCCACCACCACATCCTGGCCATCGCGCGTCAGGCCGATGACTTGATAGGCATCGTCGGGACCGTCCACTTCCATGCCCGGCGAGCCCATGGGCATGCCGGGTGCGGCCAGGCCCAGCAGATCATCGCGCTTGCGCAACGCCAGCACCTGTTCGGCCGGTACGTGGCCTTCGATGAATTTGCCATCGATCACCGCCGTATGGCATGAACCCAGGCGCGGCGCCACGCCCAGACGTTGTTTGACCGCGCTCATGTCGGCTTCGACATGGTCGTTGACCTTGAAGCCGTTGCTTTGCAGATGGCTGATCCACTTTTTGCAGCAGCCACAGTTCGCGTCGCGGTGGACATCGATGGGGATCAGTTCGGCGGCCTGAGCCAGGGTGGTGGTGAACAATGCTGAAAGCAGGGCCAATCGCAATGGGGTTTTCATTGAGTCTTCATCCAATACCGGGCAGTAGGCCCGGCATTCTCCCTGCTTTTATGCGTGGGGCGCAGCGGTAATGTTTCAAATTGATGCGGAGGGTGAGTGTTCCAGGCGGTGTTTGAGCCGGTCCAGGGCAACGGTCGACAGTTGGATCATGCGCTCATGCAGGCTGGCCAATTGCAATTCGGTTTCGTAGGTCAGTACACGCTGGAACAGCGTGCCGTCGCGATGCGCTTGCAAGAAATAATGAATCGAGCCGTCGACGGCCAAAGACGTGAAGACGGTTTTGAACTCATCGGGACGCCGGGCGATCTGCACGCGATAGCTCATGGGCACGCGGATACCCAGCAGGTCGATCATTTCGGTAAAGCGCGCGCCGGCGGGGAGGGAGCCGCTGGTACCGGTATCGGCACCGAGGGAGGTGGGGTGCCATTCATGCCAGCGATCCGGTTGAGTTACATAGTCGTAGACAGCCTCGAGGGGGGCCTGGATATAGCGTTCCTGACTGATCCGCTGCAAGCGGACCGACTGCTCGACAGCGGGCATGGCACACCTCCTGTGTAGCGACTAGGAGCTGTGAGAATAGTCTGACTCCCGCGCATTGCACGGGAGTCTCCAGGCAATTTTCAGCGAACTTTGAAGCGGCTCATCAACGCAATCACCCGGCCGTTGGCATCCAGCAGGCTTTGCGTATTGGTTTCAGTGGCATGGCCGCTTTCAACCAGCTCTTCGACCATCTGTCGGATCTGCACCATGCTGCGGTTGATCTCTTCAGTCACTGCGCTTTGTTGTTCGGCGGCGGTGGCGATCTGAGTGCTGAGGTTGTTGATATGGCTCACCGAACCGGCCATTTCGTCCAGGCCGGTGTTCACCCGTGCCGTGGCATCCGCCGCCGACTGGCAGCTGGCCTGGGTGTTTTCCATGGCGGCCACCGAAGAACTCACGCCGGTGGTCAGGCGCGCCAGCATCTCGTTGATCTGGGAGGTACTGGCCTGGGTACGCGCCGCCAGGGCACGCACTTCGTCGGCGACCACCGCAAAGCCGCGACCCTGCTCGCCGGCGCGTGCCGCTTCAATCGCGGCGTTAAGCGCCAACAAGTTGGTCTGGCCGGCGATCGCGCCGATCACGCCCAGGGTCTCGGTGATGCGCGCGGCGTCCTGGCGCATGTTTTCCACAGTGTGAGTGGCGCTGGCGACTTCGCCGATCAAGGCGCTGACGCTGGTGGACGCTTCGCCTACCACCACGCGGGAACGGTCGGCATGTTCATTGGCGCGCTGGGTGAACGACGCCGTCTCGGCCGCATTTTGCGCAACGTTGTCGGCGGTGGAGCTCATCTCGGTGATGGCGGTGACGGTCTGGTCGGTTTCCGAGGCGTGGCGTACCAGGATCTGGTTGGTGTGCGCCGAGGTCCGCTGCAATTGCTCAAGCCCCGACGACATGGCGCCGGTGGCCTGGGTCACTTCACCGATCATGTCTTGCAGGTAGACGATAAAGCGGTTCACCGAATGCCGATCGCGCCCAACTCGTCCTCGGCGCGAATGGTGATGCGTCGCGTGAGGTCGGCATCGCCGGTAGACAGTGCGTCGATATTGGCTTTCAGGGTTTTCATACGCTGCACCAACTGGCGGATCGCATACGCGGCCAGCAGCACCAGCAGCAGCACCATGGGGACCTGCAACAGGGCCAGGCTGCCAAGCACGTCATCGCGCTGGGCGGTGATCAACGAAGTGGGCAGGGCGGTGGCAAGGAACCACGGCGTGCCTTCGATGGGACGCATGTAGAAGGTGCTGGCCACGCCGCCGTTATCGAATTCACTGCGTTGCAGGCCCTTGTCGCGATTGGTCAGGGCCTGGCTGACCTGGGCGGCAAACGCTGAAGTGGAGGTCAGTTCGCTGATGTTCTTCAACACCACCGGGCTGCTCAGGCGGGTACTGTTGCTGATGATCTTGCCGTCGCCTTCGACGATCAGCATCTGCCCGCCGATGTCTTTTTCCTTGGCGGCCACCAGGTCGTTGAAAAAGCCCAGGGTCACGTCGATGGTGGCCACGCCGTAGGCCGTGCCGTCACGCTGGATCGCCATGGCGCAGTTGGTACGCGGCTCCTGGCTGGCGTCGTCCTTGTAGGCCGCGGCCCAGGCGCATTGACCGCGCGGGGAAGCGAGGCCGCCCTTGTACCAGCTCTGGTCGTAGTAATTGGGCGCGGGGTCGCTGTTCCAGAAGGTGTTCACGGCCAGCTTGCCCGAGGCATCGCGGTGCCAGAAGGTGCTGTGTTTGTTGCGTCCCGGCGTACGCTGGTTGGGCAGCGGCCAGATACCGCCGCCGAAGACTTTCAGCTCGCCGTATTGATCGACCAGGCCAGGCAGGACCTTGTCGATGGCGTCACTGTCGAGCAACGGGATGGTTTGGGTGATGGTGCGTTGCTGGGCTTGAACCTTGTTCAGTTCGCCCTTGATCTGTTCGGCCACTTCGGCAATGCGGTTGAGGACCACCTGTTCTTCGGTGTGCCTGAGCGTGGGCGCGACCAACTGGCCGATACCGACAACAGTCAACACCAGCAGCACCAGGACGAACAGCACCAGAAACAGGGTATAGCGGGCTTGGATGGAGCGCAGTGGGGGCATGGGGCCGTCCTTACGAAGCGTTTATTGTCGACGCGGCTTTGTTAGAGCTTCGAAGGGCTATCGGCTTGGCGAGGAGGAGCTTTAGGTACGATGGTGCAGAAAAGACGGGGCGCCGACCGGCGGCGCTCCGACGGCGTTTCAGATGTCCAGCATGGCCATTACCTCCTCGGGGTAGCGCAAGCCTGCCGTTGCATTCGCGGGGAAAATCGCATCCAGCGCAGCCAACTCTGCAGGGCTGAGGATGATCGACGTGGCCGCCACGTTTTCTTCCAGGTACTTGCGCTGCTTGGTCCCGGGAATCGGCACGATGTAGTCACCTTGCGCCAACACCCAGGCCAGCGCCAGTTGCCCGGCCGTCACGCCTTTGCCGGCCGCGAGGGTTTGTACCTGCTTCACCAGTTCGAGGTTTTTCGCGAAATTCGCGCCCTGGAAACGTGGGCTGAGGCGGCGGTAGTCATCGGTGCCGAAGTCATCCGGGCTTTTCAACGCGCCGGTGAGAAACCCCCGGCCCAATGGGCTGTAGGGTACAAACGCGATACCCAGGCGCTGGCACGTCGCGAGGCAGCCGTTGTATTCCTGGTCACGGCTCCACAACGAATACTCGCTTTGCAGGGCGCTGATCGGGTGCACTTTGTGCGCGCGCTCCAGGGTGGCGGCCGAGGCTTCGCTCAGGCCCAGGTAACGTACTTTGCCCTGTCGCACCAGTTCGGCCATGGCGCCGACGGTTTCTTCGATGGCCACTTCAGGGTCGATGCGGTGTTGGTAGTACAAGTCCAGCGTGTCCACGCCAAGGCGTTGCAAGGTGCCGTTGATGGAGTCACGGATGTACTCGGGGCGGCCATTCACCCCGCGCAGCGCCGGGTTGGCCGGGTCGCGCACGATGCCGAACTTGCTCGCCAGGAACACCTGGTCGCGCTTGCCGGCAATGGCTTTACCGATCAGTTGTTCGTTGGTGTGCGGGCCGTACATGTCGGCGGTGTCGAGGAAGTTGACCCCCAACTCCAATGCGCGGTGCAGGGTGGCGGTGGCTTCAGTGGTGTCGCTGCCTGGCGTATAGAAATCGGTCATGCCCATGCAGCCGAGGCCGATGGCGGAAACAGATGGGCCGTTTTTACCGAGTTGACGAGTGTGCATGGTGTCGCTCCTTGTGAAGTAGGCGCCCATTGTCACGCTCGACAAAACCGGGATAAACAGGCTAAAACCGCTATCACTGTTCATGATTTCTAAATAATAAAGGGAGCAATCGACCTTGGACCGTTTCAATGCGATGCGCGTGTTCACCCGGATTGTCGAGCTGGGCGGGTTCGCCAAGGCGGCCGACAGCCTGCAACTGCCGCGTGCTTCGGTGACTGTCCTGATCAAACAATTAGAGGCGCACCTTGGCGTGCAGTTGTTGCAACGCACCACCCGCCAGGTCAATCCGACGTTGGATGGCGCGGCGTATTACCAGCGTTGCGTGCAGTTGCTGACGGACCTGGAAGAAACCGAAGCGGTGTTTTCCACCAGCCGGCGCAACCCACGAGGTACGCTGAGCATTGACATGCCGTCGGGCATCGGCCGTTTCCTGGTGATTCCCGCATTGCCGGCGTTCACTGCGCGTTACCCGCAGATCGAGTTGGAAATCGGCCTGAACGACCGTCCGGTCGACCTGATTCGTGAAGGGGTGGACTGCGTACTGCGCGGTGGCCTGGCGCTGGATGAATCACTGGTGGCGCGGCCATTGGCGATGATGGACCAACTGACCCTGGCCAGCCCCGACTACCTCGAGCGCATGGGCACGCCCGCCACGCTCGATGACCTGGCCGGGCACAGCATGGTGGAGTATGTCTCCACTGTCAGCGGCAAGCGTTTTGGCCTGGAGTTTCAGTTGGCCGGCGAGCTGCGCGCGGTCAACCTGGCGAAAAGGGTGGCGGTGAACAGCTCCGATGGTTATCTCGCCGCCTGCCAGGCCGGGTATGGGTTGATCCAGGCGCCGTACTATCACGCGATCCAGGAGCTGGCACAGGGCACCCTGGTGGAAGTACTGCCGCAACTGGCCGTGCCTAAGATGGCGCTGACCGCGCTGTACCCGCCGCACCGCCAGTTGTCACAGCGGGTGCGGGTGTTCGTCGATTGGCTGGTGGAGTTGTGCGCGCGGCCGGACAGTGGTTTGCAGCGTCAGGCCTGACAGGCACGCCTTCGGCGTTACGCTCAATCGCGATGTCGTAGGAGCCAAAGTGTTTTCCCGCCTGTAATATGCGGGCCGGCTACTTTCTTAAGGTTCAGGAACCCGTCATGACTCAAAAGCAACGCTTGAAATACTCGATTCTGATCTCCCTGGTGGTACTGGGCTCGATGTTCGGCCTGTCCTATCTGCAGAACACCGGGGTCATCAGCGAAAAGACCTTCCAGTACATCGCCATTGCGATTGCTGTCGTGGTGGTGGTGATCAACGGCATCATGCGCCGCAAGGTCAAGCCGACCCTCTGAATCAGGCGCGACCTTCGAGGACCTTGGCGGCCTCTTCATGGAGGCTGTAGCTTTTATCGGCATTGAGGGTGATCACGCCCTCGCTGCACAGGCGCTTGAGCACCTCGCGCACGCTGAGAAACGACAACGGGATGCCCAGCTCCAGCAGATGACTGTGCACCCCGCGCACCCCGAGGGTGCGCTGGTTGTCGGCAGCGGTGAGCAGGGCGTCGATGACCTTCAGCCGGATCAGGCTGGTGCGCAAACCAAAATACTTGAGCAAATGCCGAATGCGCTGGTTGCCCTGCTGCTCGGGCGACTGCTCAAGCGCGTGCGCGTCGCTGCCGAAATGGTTATCGGCGGCCGCTGAATGTCCTTCCTTGGGCACTGTCGGGTTGTACATGCAAAAACTCCTTATCAGAGCCTGATCAGGAAAATGATGGCGCTCTTATGAAATAAGACGAACGAGCGAGCGAAATCATGAAGCGCAGGATGTAGAAATTTTGTCGGTATCGGTTTTGTCACACAGGCGGACGATCAAGGAATAGCGCAGGCACGCAACCCCTTGATGCCACGGCGAAATATTTTTGAAATCAAGGGGTTGCAGGCAAAAGCAAATGAGTACATAATGGCGCCCATCGAACGCATTGAGGCATTAAAAACTTCAATGTATTCAATGAGTTAGAGTAGAGGCAGGGTTTTACCGCCCACTCAAGTTTTTATGCGGTGAATGTCAGCGGCAGGGGCATTGATCGTTTGAGGCCGAGTAGCAAAATGGTTATGCAGCGGATTGCAAATCCGCCTACGCCGGTTCGATTCCGACCTCGGCCTCCACTCTTGAAAACCCCGTAGATTAGCGTCTACGGGGTTTTTTATTGGCTGTGATTTGGTCATCGCTTCCGCAACTTTGCGGGCCGCGAAGCGACCCTCGCTCTTTGTTTACAAAGAGTGGGACTGCGGCGCAGTCCAACGGGAGCAAGCTCCCTCGCCACAGGTACAGTGTTCGTCGTTAACTGACTGACATCAGGGCAAGCCCGCTCCTAAAGTTGCGGGTTTGACTACAGCCGGGTGATGCGCTGGGACTTGGCCTCACCGGCGTACACTGCCAGTTTTTCCTGCTGCGCTGCCAGCAACGCACTTATCTTGATCAATGCCGCTGTCTCGCTGGGCGTCTTGCCATTGGCCGCAATGGCGCTCAGCTCAACCACCGCCCAACCGATGACCGCAGCGGCGTCTTCCAAATCGTAAAACAACTCCTGCTGCGCGGTTCTTGGGCCGTCAAGGCCCTGTATCAGCTTTTTCATTTACTGCTCCGCTTGGCGCTGATTCAGTTCAAGGCCCATGACAACCATCCCGATTTTCTCCAGGTCTGTACTGAACGGAAGCTCACCGATCGGGCGAAACCCAAACCCTTGGTAAAACCGTTGAGCATGTGAATTGCTCTTGAGCACGTCCAGCCACAAAAAGTGCTCGCCACGCTGCACCGCCTGGTCGCAGATAAACTGCAAAAGCTGCTTACCGTAGCCCCGTCCTGCGGCAGATTTGAGGAAGTAGATTTTTTGCAGCTCTGCGCCCGCTTCTTCGGTGATGGGTGCGGGTGTGGACCAGTTGACCTTGGAGAAACCAAGAGGTGTGCCATCTTCGTCTGAGGCGATAAGCCACGAATGACGGTCGGGCAGGTCAAGCGATCGGCTGAGCGAGTCGCTTGAGAAGTCCTGCGAGAGAAAGTCCTGCATGCCTGCGGGAGACCACAATGTCGAAAAATGCTCCCGGTAGGTCTCGCAGCCGACTGCGCGCAAGGTGTCGAGATCGGCTTGAGTCGCCGCACGAATGTTGATCATGTTTATCTCCGATTGATTCGCGCGATGCACTGATGTGTACCCACTACACCACAAACCCAACCAAGACGTTACCCGCGTTGAGCAATAGGCGAAAACGCGGCCGGCCCTGCACAATTGCCTGCCTTTTTTTGCCTGCGATAAATCCCGCACAAAGAAAAGCCCGCGTTGGGGAGCGCGGGCTAAAAGGGATGTTCACTAGGAGCTGTATTCACCCTAGGCGCTCATCTGTGAAAGGTTTGTGAAAGCCCCTCAACTATTTATCGAAGAAGTGTATGCCTTGATTCGACCCTGGCTGTATGGGCCATCGGGCGACATAACCTACTACTGTCGCAGGCATATCTAAGCGTTTGGGTGCGCCATCATGTTTATGTCCAGCAGTCTGCTCTCCGCCTTTGTGCTGTTCGCCTTCGTGTCTTCGATCACGCCAGGTCCCAATAACACCATGCTGCTGGCTTCGGGGGTGAACTTCGGGTTCCGCCGCTCGATGCCCCATGCGCTGGGGATCAGTATCGGGTTCATGCTGCTGGTGATTTCAGTCGGCCTGGGGCTGGGGGAAGTGTTCAAGGTGTTCCCTTGGGCCTATACGGTGTTGCGCTATGTCGGCGCGGCGTATTTGCTGTACCTGGCGTGGAAGATCGCCACGGCGGCGGGCATGTCCGACAGCAACGATGAGCACGCAAAACCCATGACCTTTCTGGGCGCGGCAGCGTTCCAGTGGGTGAACCCCAAGGCCTGGATCATGGCGTTGGGCGCCATCACCACTTACACCCCAGCCGAGGGGTATGTCACTAACGTGCTGGTGATCGCTCTGGTCTTTGCCGTGGTGAACCTGCCCAGTGTGTGCGTGTGGGCGGGCTGTGGCAGCGGCCTGCGCAATGTACTGCGCGAGCCGCGCTGGCTGAGGCTGTTCAATGGGGTGATGGCCGGTTTGCTGGTGTTGTCGCTGTATCCGATGTTGTTTGCCGGCTAAGCGCTAGACCGGCGAGATGGTCGCCAGCAGGCCGATGCCGATGGTCAGTACCAGAAAACCGAACAGGAAGAGTGCCATCTTGGTCATGTCGCCTCCGAGGGGAAGGGGAGTGGGAATGGGGTTATTGTCCGCCTCGATGGCATTTCAATACAGACGCAGGTAACAAAGAAAAAGCCGTATCAGATGGCCTCGCAACTGTTCTGCGGCGGGGCTTGGGCGTTTGTCTGTGCTTCAGGATCAGCGCCTGAGACAGCCGCCGCTTTTACCCCTAAGATGACGCCCACTGCATCAACAATAAGAGTGGGCCAACCCTCGATGGAAAGACGTCAATTCAGTGGCGGCATGAAAGGCAAAAACCTGCGCTACCTCAACGAAACCTCGCAGCCGACGTCGTGACCCGCGTCGGCTTCCTGTTGCTCGAACATTTCTCCCTGCCTGCGTTCACCCAGACCCTCGACACTCTGGTCACCGCCAACCTGCTGCGTCCCGAGCTGTTCGCTTCGCGCACCTTCGGCTGGGACGACGGTGAAGTGATCAGCGACCTGGGCCTGGTGATTCGCCCGGATGCGCGTCTGGATGCGGCCGCGCTGCAAGACTTGGAACTGCTGGTCATCTGCGGCGGTTTTCGTACCGAACTCAAGGCCAGCGATGGTTTCATCCACTTGCTGCATAACGCAGCCGAACAGGGTATCCACCTGGCCGGGCTGTGGAACGGTGCCTGGTTCCTCGGCCGCGCCGGCCTGCTGCAGGACTATCGCTGTGCGATTCACCCGGAACATCGCCCGGCGCTGGCCGAAGTGTCCAAGGCCACTCACGTCACCAGCGAACCTTACGTGATCGATCGCGACCGCCTGACCGCTTCAAGCCCATCCGGTGCGTTCCATATGGCGCTGGACTGGATCAAGAGCCTGCACGGCAAGGCCTTGGTCGAAGGCATTGAAGACATCCTCGCTTTCGAAGAGTCGCGCTACCGGCGCATCAAGCCCACCGAAAACGTCAGCGTCAGCGCGCCCCTGCGCGAAGTGGTGAAGCTGATGGATGCAAACCTCGAGGAGCCGCTGGAACTGGACCAACTGGCCGTCTACGCCGGACGCTCGCGCCGGCAGTTGGAGCGCTTGTTCAAGGAGCAACTGGGCACCACGCCGCAGCGTTACTACATGGAACTGCGCGTCACCGAAGCCCGTCGGTTGTTGCAACACACCGAGCTGTCACAGGTGGAAGTGCTGGTGGCGTGCGGGTTTGTGTCGCCGAGTCATTTCAGCAAGTGCTATAGCTCGTATTTCGGATATCGCCCCTCCAAAGAGAAGCGGTTGGTCAAGTAAGGGGCGCCTGACGAAAAGCTTGGTACAAAAATAGGGCTGTTGGCGGAATTTGCATCCGCCGCCGGAGCTCGACAGCTCCCACATCTGCATCAGCCGCTCAGCCGTCCCGCCTGTTCAAAAACGATCCAGTCGATAGCGCCCAGGCGCCGGTAAATCCGTGCCGGTCGACACCAGTTGCCCGATCCACTCCGCCGTCACCGCCGCCTGCGTCAACCCCAGGTGCTGATGCCCGAACGCAAGCAGCACCTTTCCCTCACACACCCGATCAATCACCGGCAGCGAATCCGGCAGCGAGGGTCTGAAACCCATCCACGGCGTGGCGCCTTGCGAGTTCAGGTCTTCACCAAACAACCCCTTGCTCAACCGATGCAACTGCCAGGCGCGGGCCATGTTCGCCGGGCGGTCAAGGCCGGCGAATTCCACGGTGCCGGCCAGGCGCAGGCCGCCGGTCATGGGGGTCATGATGAACTTGCGTTCAAACGAGGTGACGGCAAACGGCAGGCGCTGATGTTCATGGGGCAGCATCAGGTGGTAACCGCGTTCGGTGTCCAGCGGGACCTTTTTACCGGTCAGGGCCGCCGTGAGCCTGGCTGAATGGGCGCCGCAGGCGATCAGCACCTGGCGCGCGGCGAGCTGGCCCTGGTCGGTGCTCAATACCACGCCCTCAGCGTCAACCCGTGCATCGCGCACCTGGCGCGTGAGGAATTGCACACCGCTGGCCTTGGCCGCCTCCACCAGTTCGCAGAGCGTCCGGTAAGGATCGAGAAAGTGACCCGTCGCCGGGAAAAACAGCCCGCCCTGGATCTGTTCGCTCAACTGCGGCGCGGCCTTGCGCACGGCTTCGGCGGACCAGAAATCCACCGGCACACGCTGTTGCCGCATGCGCTGTTGCAGGGCCTCCAGGGCGGGGCGCGAGTCCGCTCGCTCGAACACCAGCAGCGAGCCGTCTTCGCGCAGCAGCCCCGGCCGATCAATGCTGGTCAACAAGCGCCGCCAGGCGCCGAGGCTATCTTCATTGAGCGCGCGAATACCCGCGACGGTGCGTTGGTAGCGGGCCGGGCGCAGGTTCAGCAACAGGCGCACAAACCAGGGCAGGGCACGGGGCAGGTATTTCCAGTCCAGGCGCAGCGGGCCCATGGGGTCCAATAGCATGGCGGGCAAGCGCTTGAGGATCGACAGGTCGGCGATGGGAAACACCTGTTCGGTCGCCAGATGCCCGGCGTTGCCATAGGAAGCTCCCATTCCCGGTTCCTGCTGGTCGAGCACCACGACGTGTCGGCCCTGGCACGCCAGCTGCAAGGCGCAGGCGACGCCGATAATACCGGCGCCGACCACGACGAAATCTTCGGCCATGGCCTATGCCTCCCTCTGGCCGTCGAGCAAGCGCCGCAGCAACAACGGGTTGCCGTGCTGGAGCGCCTCGGGCAACAACGCATCCGGAAAGTCCTGGTAGCACACCGGACGCAGGAAGCGCTGGATGGCGGCCGTGCCCACCGAGGTGCTGCGTGAGTCGGACGTGGCGGGGTAGGGCCCGCCATGGACCATGGCGTCACACACTTCCACCCCGGTCGGCCAGCCGTTCACGAGCAGGCGGCCGGCCTGGCGTTCAAGTACGGGCAACAGCGCTCTGGCGCTGGCCACGTCGTCCGCATCCAGATGCAGGGTCGCGGTGAGCTGGCCTTCCAGGTGCTCGGATACCTGGCGCACTTCGTCGGCATCCGCGCACTGCACAATCAACGAGGCCGCACCGAACACTTCGGCCTGCAACTGCTCATTGCCCAGAAACGCGCTGGCCTGGGTCACGAACAGATGCGCCTGGCCCTGGTTGGGGCCGTCGGCCGCCAAGCCTTTCGCGGCGAGGTGGGCGTGTTCGCTCAATGCGCTGATACCCGCGGCATAGGCACTGAAAATGCCAGGGGTGAGCATGGTTTGCGCGGCGCAGTGCGGCAGTTGTTCGCGGGCGGCACTGATGAAGCGATCCAGGCCGCGCCCTTGAATGGCAATTACCAATCCGGGGTTGGTGCAGAACTGGCCCGCGCCTTGGGTCAATGACGTCATAAACCCTTGAGCGAGCGCTTCAGCCCGCGCCTCCAACGCTGCGGGAAACAGGTACACCGGGTTGATCGAGCTCATCTCCGCATACACCGGGATCGGTTCCGGCCGCGCTTGCGCCGCCTGGGTCAGCGCGATGCCGCCTCTGCGCGAGCCGGTAAAACCCACGGCCTTGATGCGTGGATCGCTGACCAGTGCCACACCGAGTGCGTAGCCGCTGTCGTAGAGCAGTGAAAACACCCCGTCCGGCAAGCCGCAGGCCTTGACCGCCAGCGCCACGGCCCGGCCGACCAGCTCACTGGTACCTGGGTGAGCGCCATGGGCCTTGACGATGACCGGGCAACCGGCGGCCAGCGCCGAGGCGGTATCGCCGCCGGCCACGGAAAACGCCAGCGGGAAGTTGCTGGCCCCAAACACCGCCACCGGCCCCAGCGCGATATGGCGCTGACGCAGATCCCCACGGGGCAGCGGCTGGCGCTCGGGCTGGGCGCTGTCGACGCGAACATCCAGCCATTCCCCGGCGCGGACGGTACGTGCAAAGGTACGCAATTGCCCGCAGGTCCGCCCGCGTTCGCCCTGGATACGTGGGCGTGGCAGGCCGGTTTCGGCGACGGCGCGCTCGATCAACTCATCGCCCAGGGCCTCGATCTGCGTGGCGATGGTCTCAAGAAACGTGGCGCGCGCCTCCAGCGAGGTTTCGCGGTAGCTATCAAACGCCGCCCACGCCAAGGCGCAGGCCTGTTCGACATGCTCGGCGCCGCCACCGGCGTAGGCCGGTTCCAGGGGCTCGCCGGTGGTGGGGTTGATGGCTCGGATCGCTTCGCGATTGCCGCAGAGGGAGTGCTGACCGATCAGCATCGTGCCCGTCAAAGTCATGGGGTCGTCCTGAAAAAAGAGGGTTGGCCGCTGTGAACCGCACAGCGGCGCTTAAACAGTCAGTCGACGTTCTGCTCGGCCGACCAGTTGGCGTACCACTGGCGGAACAGCGCGTACTGGGTCTCGGCATACCGGCGCTGGGCGTCGCTGAGCACGTCGGTTTCATTGAAGTGCAGGTCATAGCCTTTGTCGCCGTTGAGCACCATCAAGTGCTTGTAATACAGCACCAGGTCGCAGCCTTCATCGAATGACGACAGCACCGCCAGCGCAGCCTCCAGCTCCCGCGCCTGGCGCCGGGCCTTGGCATCGCCCTTGGCCGCCTGTTTGCTCAGGGCCACCAGTTGCAGCACTTCGCGTGGCAACGCATTGCCGATGCCGGTGATGGCGCCGGTGGCGTTGCAGTTGACGAAGCCATGCACCACCTGAGTGTCGACGCCGACCATCAGGGTCACGTTATCGTCCTGGGAGGTGATGTGTTCGGCGGCGTAGCGCAGGTCGGGACCACCGCCGAACTCCTTGAAGCCGATCAGGTTCGAGTGTTCGCGGCGCAGTTCGAAGAACAGATCGGCGCGGGTGGCGAAGCCGTAGTACGGGCTGTTGTAGATCACGGCCGGCAGGTCAGGGGCGGCCTTGAGGATCGCCGAGAAGTGCGCCTTTTGCGCGGTCGCCGAAGCCCCCCGGGACAGCACGCGTGGAATCACCATCAGGCCGTGGGCACCAACCTTGGCCGCATGGGCTGCATGGGCCACCGCTTCGCGGCTGTTCACCGCACCGGTACCGACGATGGTCGGCACGCCGGCCGCCACCAGGCGCGCCACGCCTTCCTGGCGCTCGGCCTCGCTGAGCAACGGCCAGTCGCCCATGGAGCCGCAATACACCACGGCGCTCATGCCGATATCGATCAACTCGCGGCCCTTGGCGACCAGTGCATCGAAGTCCGGCTTGCGCGCGGCGGTGCAAGGGGTCATCAGCGCGGGGATGCAACCGGTGAAGATGTTGTCGCTCATGGTTCTAACTCCGTTCAATCAAAGAGAGGGGGCTCAAATGCCCCAGGCAAAAGGGTCTTGTTCGTCGATCAGCAAGGTGCTGTCGGCGGTCATGTAGGCGCGGCCGGTAATCGAGGGGATGACGCGTTCGCCGTCCCATTCGAAACGGCCTTCGAACTGGCTGCCGGTGATGCTGGCCTGTACCCAGGTTTCACCCTCGGCCAGTTTGCCGTCGGCGGCCAGGCACGCCAGTTTGGCGCTGGTGCCGGTGCCGCAGGGGGAGCGGTCGTAGGCCTTGCCGGGGCACATCACGAAGTTGCGGCTGTCGGCGTGGGCATCGTCGGCGAACAGTTCGATATGGTCGATCAGCGCACCGTCGGCGCCACCGATACCCTGATCTTCCAAGGCCTTGAGCATCGCCCAGGTGTAATCGGTGAGGGCGTCGACATGACTCATGTCCAGCGTCTTGCCGTGCTCGGACACCAGGAAAAACCAGTTACCGCCCCAGGCAATATCGCCATGCACCGTGCCATGGCCAGGCACCTGCACCGGCACATGCTGGCGATAGCGATAGGCGGGCACGTTGCGCAGGGTGACGGCGCCGTCCTCGTGCAAGGTGGCCGCTACCGGGCCCACCGGGGTGTCGAGGGTATGCACGCCGGGTTGGATGCGCCCCAAGTGGTGCAACGACGCCATCAGACCGATAGTGCCGTGGCCGCACATGCCCAGGTAACCGGCGTTGTTGAAGAAGATCACCCCGCAGGTGGCCCCCGGCGTGACAGGCGCGCAGTACAGCGCGCCGACCAGCACATCGTTGCCACGCGGTTCCAGCAGGCAGGCGCGGCGCCATTGATCGTGCTCGGTGCGCAGGGTGTCGAGCTGGTCGGCGATGGTCGCGCCCTTGAGGTCGGGGAATCCGCTCATGACCAGGCGCGTGGGTTCGCCGCCGGTGTGCGAGTCGATCACATGCAGTCGCTTCATAACGAGCTCCAATCAGTGGGTAGCAGGCGACAGCGGGGCGCTGGCACGGGGTTCGTCGACGGCTTCACTTTCATCGGCTTCATGCTCCAGTTGCACCAGGTGCGCCGGTACGCCGGTGGCCGCGCCCCAGTAGTAAATACCCAGCGCGCAGATCGCGACCACCAGCGTGTCGAATGGGTGGCTGATCACGCCGGTACCGCCAAAACTGCCGAGCTTGGACAGCAGGATAGTCACTGCGTAAAAGCCGATCAGCCAGGCCGACGAGCGCACTTGTTGTTTGAGGTTGACCTGCGCTGTCGGCACCCAGCGTGCGCACAGCAGATACACCGCAAACATCAGGATCTGCAGGCCGAGCAGCCACGACACCGTGCTCCAGCCGGACCAATACACAATCAGCGCGGCGATGATGAACGACAGCGGACCCAGCACTGCCATGCCCTTGACCCGGAACGGCCGCGCCATCTCTGGCGCATTGCGGCGCAGCGCGGCGACGGTCACCGGGGCCACGGCGTAGCTGAGGATCAGTGCGGCGGACACCACATTGATCAGCGCTTCCCACGACGGAAACGGCAGGGTCCAGAACACCGACAAGCCAAAGGTCAGCCACAGCGCCGGGCGCGGGATGCCGGATTTTTCATCGATGCGCGTAAAGATCTTGAAGAACGTACCGGTCTGCGCCCAGCCATACACCACACGTGGCGTGGCGTTCATGTAGATATTGCCGCAGCCGCTGGGAGAGATCACCGCATCGGCCACCACCAGGTAGGCCAGCCAGCCCACGCCCAATGCCAGGGCGATATCGCGATAGGGCAACGCCAGTTCCTTGCTGATTCCGGACCAGCCGTTGGCGAGCATTTCTGTGGGCACGCCGCCGAGAAACGCGGTTTGCAGCAGCACGTAGATGGCGGTCGACAACAGTACCGAGAGGATCAACGCAATCGGAATCGTGCGCTGCGGGTTCTTCACTTCACTGGCCACCGAGATGATCGGCGTAAGGCCCAGGTACGCAAAAATCACCCCACCGGCCGAGACGGCCATTTCGATCCCCGACATCCCGAACGGCGCAAACCCGTGCGCCTGGAAATTCGCCGGTTTGAAGAAGGTGAACAGCACGCCGATCACCAGCAGCGGCACGATGAACTTGAACACGCTCACCAGATTATTGGCGATGGCGAAGGTCTTCACGCTGCGGTAATTGAGAATAAAAAACACACAGAGCAGGGCGAACTGCAGCAGCCAGCCCAGAGCGGTCGGGTCGCTGGAACCGGCCTTGGTCAACTCGGGAAACCAGGCCGCTGCATATTGGCGCGAGGCGACCACTTCAATCGCCACCAGGCTGGAAAACGCGATCAGCGTGATAAAGCCCATCAGGTAACCCAGCAGCGGGCCGTGGGAGTACACCGGGTACCGCACCACGCCACCGGCGCGGGGCAACGCCGCGCCCAGTTCGCAATAGACGATACCGAGCAACAGTACGGCGAAACCACCGATCAACCACGAAATAATCCCGGCGGGGCCGGCGATTGCGGAGACGTGGCTGGCCGCGAACAGCCACCCGGAACCGAAGATGGCACCCAACCCGATGAAGGTCAGGTCCATCAATGAAAGCTGTTTCTTGAACTTGCCTTGAGCTGACATAGCGTCGCCTTCTTGTGAGTTATTGGACAGGCATGCAGTGGTCCTATCCTGAAGGCGCAAACCCTGTGGCGATTGATGTTTTTTGCCGGCATTGATGACGAATTCAGCACAGTGCGCGTCGCTCGACAGCGTCCTGGGCATCGGGCAATCTGCTACGCGTCGAGTGAATCAGCAGGGGATACACAGTGATGATGCACAGCGCATTTGCGAGCCTTTGCCAAGGCAGCGAGACGACGCGCCCTCACAGCGTCGAGCAGTTAGTGGCCGGTATGGTGCAGCTGTTGCCGATGCTGGATGTGATCCCCAACGCTGCCATCTTCATCAAGGACCTGGACGCCCGTTACGTCCTCGCCAACCGCACCCTGGTGCAACGCTGCGGCCTCAAACAGCTGCAACCGCTGCTGGGCAAGACCAGCGCCGAAGTGTTCCCGGCGCAACTGGGGCCGGGTTATACCGAGCAGGACCGCCGCGTGCTGGAGCAAGGCATGGTGCTCGAAGACCAGTTGGAACTGCATCTGTACGGCACCCGCGAACCCGGCTGGTGCCTGACCCACAAATGGCCGCTGTACGACCCTGAAGGTCGCATCATCGGCCTGGCGGGTATCTCCGTGGACCTGCAATCGGCGAGCGAAACCCACCCGGCGTATCAGCGGCTGGCGGCGGTGGACGAGCATATCCGCACCCACTTCACCCGCCGTGTCACCCTCGGCGAACTGACGCGCATCGCCGGTATTTCCGTGGCGCAACTGGAGCGTTACTGCAAGCGCGTGTTCCACCTCACTCCCCGGCAAATGATCCAGAAGGTACGGCTGGAACACGCCCATCGCTTGCTGCACAGCGACCTGCCGATCACCGAGGTGGCGTTGCAGTGCGGGTATACCGACCACAGTGCGTTTACGCGGCAGTTCAAGGCTTCCACTGGGTTTACACCGCGTCAGTATCGCCAGGCGACGCAAGGATTGGCCTAGCTGTCGCCATTGCAATGCAACGAATGGCCCGCGTACCCCTCATATGTCTACGAGCAACGTTTCACAACGACAGGTACCAAGCTTATGACCGCGGCTGAAAACAACCATGTGAACTGGCTGGTGGAGCAATCGATGCTGCATGCGGCACGCCAGCGCGCCAAGCTCTATTCCGGGCAGGGCCGGTTGTGGCAACAGCCTTTTGCGCAGACGCGGCCGCGGGATGCTTCGGCGCTGTCTTCGGTGTGGTTTACCGCGTACCCGGCGTCGATCGTGACGCGCGAGGGCGGCACGGTGCTGGAGGCGCTGGGGGATGAAAGCCTGTGGCACGCCCTGTCGAAGATCGGCATCCAGGGCATTCATAACGGTCCGTTGAAGAAGTCCGGCGGCCTCAACGGCACGCGGCACACGCCGACCATCGACGGCAATTTCGACCGCATCAGCTTCGAGATCGATCCGCAACTGGGCACCGAGGCGCAGTTGCAGGCGTTGACGCGCATGGCGGCGGCGCACAATGCGGTGATCATTGACGATGTGATCCCGTCCCACACCGGCAAGGGCGCGGACTTCCGCCTGGCCGAGATGGCGTATGAGGATTACCCCGGTCTCTACCACATGGTGGAGATCCGCGAGGAAGACTGGCCGCTGTTGCCCGAGGTGGCCGAGGGGCGCGATGCGCAGAACCTCAGCCCGCTGCAGGTGGATGCACTGCGCGACAAGCACTACATCGTCGGCCAGTTGCAACGGGTGATCTTCTTCGAGCCCGGCGTCAAGGAAACCGACTGGAGCGCAACGCCCGTGGTGATCGGCGTGGATGGCAAACCGCGTCGCTGGGTGTACCTGCATTACTTCAAGGAAGGCCAGCCGTCGCTCAACTGGCTGGACCCAACCTTTGCCGCGCAACAGATGATTATCGGCGATGCACTGCACGCCATCGACGTGATGGGCGCGAAGATCCTGCGCCTGGATGCCAACGGTTTCCTGGGTGTGGAACGCAAGCTCGATGGCACCGCCTGGTCGGAGAGCCACCCGCTGTCGATCACCGGTAACCAACTGCTCGGCGGGGCGATTCGCAAGGCGGGCGGCTTCAGCTTCCAGGAGTTGAATCTGACGGTGGATGACATCGCCTCGATGTCCCATGGCGGCGCCGATCTGTCCTATGACTTCATCACCCGTCCGGCTTACCAGCATGCGCTGCTGATGGGCGATGCCGAATTCCTGCGCCTGATGCTGCGCGAAATGCATCGCCAGGGCATTGACCCCGGCTCACTGATCCATGCGCTGCAAAACCACGATGAACTGACGCTGGAGCTGGTGCACTTCTGGACACTGCACGCCCATGACAGCTTTCTGTACCAGGGCCAGACGTTCCCCGGCAACATTCTGCGCGAGCACATCCGCGAGCAGATGTATGAGCGCCTGACCGGTGAGCATGCACCGTACAACCTCAAGTTCGTGACCAATGGCGTGTCGTGCACCACGGCCAGCATCATCACGGCGGCGCTGGGTATCCGGGACCTTGATGCGATCACCCCGGCGGATATCCAGCAGATCCGCCAGATTCATTTACTGCTGGTGATGTACAACGCCATGCAGCCGGGGGTGTTTGCCTTGTCTGGCTGGGATCTGGTGGGGGCCTTGCCGCTGGCGGCGCAAGACGTCGCGCATTTGATGCAGGACGGCGACACCCGCTGGATTCATCGTGGCGCCTACGACCTGGTGGACCTTAACCCCGACGCTGAATTGTCCGCCGGGCAGATGCCGCGCTCGAAAAGCCTGTATGGCAGCCTGAACAGTCAGTTGCAGGACCCGGAATCGTTTGCCTCGCAACTGCAAAAAATCCTCGCGGTCCGCCGCGCCTACGACATCGCCGCGAGCCGTCAGATCCTGGTGCCGGATGTGCAGAATCCTGCCCTGTTGATCATGGTCCACGAATTGCCAGCCGGCAGAGGCACGCAAATCACCGCGCTGAACTTCGGCGCCACGTCGATCACCGAAACCGTGAACCTGCCTGATATTGCGGCGGGGATGGTGGTGGATATCATCAATGAGCGGGTGGAAGGCGACCTGACGGAGGAGGGCGTGTTTACCATCAATCTGGACGCCTATGAAGGGCTGGCGCTGAGGGTGGTCAGCACAACCCCGATGTAACACGCGGCCTTCCAGGCGCTGGAGTGCCCTGCGCGGGTGACGCTGCGGCAGGGCATTTGGTCGCAATTTGTTACGAACTCGTAGCCTCAAAGACCCCTATCGCGGTGCAGCAAGAGCACATCACGGCGTTTTGCCACTCCACGTTCATAAAACCGTAACAAGATTGTTGCAGAGTTCCGGAGCCCGAAATCACTAGGATTCTCCTGAATGAAACGTCTGATGAAGTCTGCTGCACTCGCCGTCGCGGTTTCTCTGGGTGCCACTTCGGTGTTTGCTGCCGAAAGCATCCGCCTGACCGGTTCCGGCGCAAGTTTCCCGGCGCCGATCTACCTCACCTGGTTCAAGGATTTCAGCAAGAAAACCGAGGGCGTCACCGTTGACTACCAGTCCAAGGGGAGCGGGGCGGGTGTACAGGACTTTCTGAACAAGACCGTCGACTTCGCCGCCAGCGACTCCGCGATGAAAGACGAAGACATCGCCAAGGTCGCCGAGGGTGTGCAACTGCTGCCGATGACCGCCGGTGAAATCGTGCTGGCCTACAACCTGCCGGGCAACCCGAAGGGCCTGAAGCTGCCGCGCGACGTGTACTCCGACATCTTCCTGGGCAAAATCACCAAGTGGAACGATCCCAAGATCGTCGCCGCCAACCCGGACCTGAAACTGACCGATACGCCGATCACCGTCGTGGTGCGTGCCGACTCCAGCGGTACCACCGCCGTGTTCACCAAGCACCTGTCGGCGATCAACCCTGGCTTCAAGGAAGCAATGGGTGAAGGCAACACCGTCAACTGGCCTGCCACCGACAAGTTCATCAAGTCGCCCAAGAACGATGGCGTGACCGCCACCGTGCGCCAGACCCCAGGCGCGATTGGCTACATCGAATACGGTTTCGCCAAGCTGGCCAAGGTTGACTTCGCCCAGTTGCAGAACAAGGCCGGCCACTACGTGGTGCCGAACGCCGAAAGCGGTGCAGAAGCACTGGCCGCGGTGAAAATGCCGGAAAGCCTGGTGGCCTGGCTGCCGGACCCGGACGGTGCCAAGTCCTACCCGATCACCTCCTACACCTGGATGATCTTCCGCAAGGACAACGGCAACCCGGCCAAGGCCAAAGCCATGCGTGAAATGGTTGAGTACAGCCTGACCGAAGGTCAGAAAATCGCTGACTCGATGGGCTACATCCCTCTGCCAGCTTCGGTAGTCGATCAGGTTCGCAAAGCTTCCGCCAACATTAAGTAAGGCTTGCCAGGTCACGCTCGGCATGGGCGGTCAGCCATGCCGGGCGTGCTTCCTCCCTGTTTCGGAATCAACCCATGAACACTCCTTTTGTCGTACCGGTTAACCCGGACTCTGCGTGCCAGCCACCGTCCACCAAGGACTTTATGGTTGATCGCACCTTCCGTGCGCTTGCACGCATCGGCGTGGTGCTGGTGCTGGCGCTGGTCTTCGCGCTGGTGTTCGAAGTGGGGCGCAAGGCACTGCCAGGTATGGAAAAGCACGGTTTTGACGTGCTGTTCGGCAGTGTCTGGGACGTTAACCAAGGCAAGTACGGCATTTTGCCGGCAATCTGGGGCACGCTGTACAGTGCCTTTATCGCGTTGCTGATCGCCGGTTTCTTCGGTGTCAGCATGGCGATTTTCCTCACTCAGGATTTTCTTCCCGCCAAGCTGGCTGCGGTGTTTCGCACTATCGTCGAATTGCTCGCGGCCATCCCCAGCGTGGTTTACGGCCTGTGGGGGATCTACGTGGTGATCCCCGCCATTCGGCCGCTGACGACCTGGTTGAACACCGAGCTTGGATGGATCCCGTTTTTTGGCACGTCCCTGAGCGGGCCGGGCCTGCTGCCCGCCGCGCTGGTACTGGCGATCATGATCCTGCCGACGATTGCGGCGGTGTCCCAGGACGCGCTCACGGCGGTGCCGATGAAAACCAAACAGGCTGCCTACGGCATGGGTACGACGCACTGGGAAGCGATTCTCAAGGTGATGGTGCCCTCGGCGGCGACCGGCATTTTCGGTTCCCTGGTGCTGGGCCTCGGTCGCGCCTTGGGTGAGACCATGGCCCTGGCGATGCTGGTGGGTAATGCGAACAATATTTCCCTTTCCCTGTTTGCACCGGCCAATACCCTGGCGGCCTTGTTGGCGCTGAACTTTCCCGAAGCCGGGCCGAACGAGATCGAGGTGTTGATGTATGCGGCGTTGGTGCTGATGTTCATCACGCTGCTGGTCAATGTCGCGGGTTCGATTATCATGCTCTACGCCCAGCGGGGGACCAAACAATGACCAACCTCTCCACACCTACCGCGGCGCTGCCCAGCCTGCAGCGCGTTTCGAAGGCCGCGCCCTGCGCAGCCTGGTATTGACCACGCTGGTCTGGTTTGGCGCGCTGCTGGCGGCCGTGCCGCTGATCTCCGTGCTCTATATGCTGATTACCCGAGGCGGTGCGCGCCTGAGCCTTGAGGTGTTTACCGAGTTGCCGCCCACCGGTTTCGAAACGGGCGGCGGCTTCGGCAACGCCATGGCGGGCACCTTTGTCATGGTCGGTATCGCGGCGGCCATTGCCGTGCCGGTCGGCATCCTCGCGGCGGTGTTCCTGGCGGAACTGGGGCCCGACAGCAAGCTTGCGAACGCATCGCGCTTCGCCGCCAAAATGCTCACTGGCTTGCCGTCGATCCTGGCCGGCGTGTTTGCCTACGCGCTGGTGGTGATGACCACCGGGACCTACTCGGCCCCGGCAGGTGGCGTGGCGCTGGCGGTACTGATGCTGCCGATCGTGGTGCTGACGGCCGAAGAGTCGATGAGGATGGTGCCCAAGATCATGAAGGACGCTGCCTACGGCATGGGCTGCACCCGCTCGCAGGTGATCTGGAAAATCGTGCTGCCCACCGGCATGCCCGCAATCCTCACCGGCGTCATGCTTGCCGTGGCCCGCGCCGCCGGCGAAACCGCGCCACTGTTGTTCACCGCGCTGTTCAGCAACTACTGGATCTACCACGACGGCAGCCTGGCTGTCATGAATCCCACGGCGTCCCTTGCCGTGCTGATCTACAACTTTTCCGGCATGCCCTTCGACAATCAGCTTGAGCTCGCCTGGGCGGCCTCGCTGGTGTTGGTGATGATCGTGCTGGTCGTGAATGTCGTGAGCCGTATTTTCGGCAAACCCAAGTATTAAGAACGGGAGCACCTGAATTTTGAACTTACCCAATGCGCAAATAGCCGCTCCGTTTGTTACCCAGTCGCCTGTGGTCATGGACTGCAAGCTGGACAAGATTTTCTACGGCAATTTCATGGCCGTGCGTGACAGCCATGTGCCCATCGAAAAAAACAAGATCACCGGGTTCATCGGGCCTTCCGGTTGCGGCAAAAGTACCGTGCTGCGCAGCCTCAACCGCATGAATGATCTGGTCAAGGGCTTCCGCTTCGAGGGCCATGTGCACTTCCTCGGCCAGGACGTATATGGCAAGGGCGTCGATCCCGTGGTGGTGCGTCGCTACATCGGCATGGTGTTCCAGCAGCCTAACCCGTTCTCGATGAGCATCTTCGACAACGTCGCCTTTGGCCTGCGCCTCAATCGCTACAAGGGCGATTTGGGCGACCGCGTGAAACATGCGCTGCAAGGCGCCGCGCTGTGGGACGAGGTCAAGGACAAGCTCAAGGTCAGCGGCTTGTCGCTCTCCGGTGGTCAGCAGCAACGGCTGTGCATCGCTCGCGCTATTGCCACCGAGCCGGAAGTCTTGCTGCTGGATGAGCCGTGCTCGGCACTCGACCCGATCGCCACTCGCCGGGTCGAAGAACTGATGGTGGAGTTGAAGAAGGATTACACCATCGCGCTGGTAACCCACAACATGCAGCAGGCGATTCGTGTGGCCGACACTACGGCGTTTTTCTCGGTGGATATTTCCCAGGGCACGCGCACCGGCTATTTGGTCGAAATGGGCCCCACTGCGCAGATCTTCGAGAACCCGCGCGAGCAAATGACCGGCGACTACATCAGCGGTAAGTTCAGCTGATGATTGCAACACGTCGTCTGGACTTATCGGCTATTGAGCGCGCACTGCGTGAGCTCCAGCGTCACTTTGCCGCGCTCAGCCGGGACTTTACCGAGCCACGCGACCCGTTGACCGACGAGGTGCTGCAGAACGTGCTCGAGGGGTATGCCCTGATTGACGACTACGTTGCGCGCGGTGTCGACCTGTTCGATCTTCAGCAGTTGAACCTGATGCTGGAGATCAATGCCACCGTGCTCTGCGGCAAGAACCCGGCACGCCGGCAGGAATACGCCCAGCACCTGGCGGCGACCGAAGAACATTTCTTCAACAACGTTGAAGGCGGCATCAAGGATTTGTACAGTTGGTACTGCAAGCATCACAGTGAATCGGTCTGGAAGCGTGCCGCGGGGGTTTACGTGCGGGGCCTCAGCAAGCCGCAGTTGTTCATCGAGGGCAATCACCGCAGCGGCTCGCTGATCGTCAGCTACCTGCTGATGCGCGAGGGGTTGCCGCCTTTCGTGCTGACCCTGGATAACGCCGAGGGCTACTTCAACCCATCCTCGGTTATCCGTAATTCCGCCAAGCATGGCGTCAAGGCGTTGTACGAGTTGCCCAAGATCAAGAAAAAATATGCTGCGTTCCTAGAGAATAACGCTCCAGATCCCATGAAGTTTTTCCTGCACGACACGCCTGCGTCCGTCTATCAGGGCGGTTATCGATGAGAAGGTATTCGGTGTTGCAGACAATCAAACGCGCGTTCAAGCGACCGCGTATCCGTATTTCGTTCGATATCGATGACACGCTGGCCTGCCAGCTTCACCACAGCGCGACCGAACACAGCCGGTTGCCGGCCTGTCTGCATCGTTGGTTGGGCGAACCACTGCGCCACGGCGCCCGTTCGCTGACGCGTGAGCTGCGTCGCCAGGGATGCAGTGTGTGGGTCTATACCTCATCCGGTCGCACCCCGTCCTACATTCGACGTTGGTTGTTGCTGTACGGCATCCACGTCGACGGTGTAGTCAACAGCGTGCGGCATAACCAGGCCCTCACCGAGCGTGGGCTGTCGAATCCGCCATCGAAGTTTCCGCCGGCGTTCGACATCGACTTGCACGTCGATGACTCCGAAGGCGTGCAGCTTGAGGGCTATGACCACGGTTTCCGCGTGGTCGTGGTCGATCCGCAAGACAAACAGTGGGCCCAGCGCGTGCTGGAAGCCGTTGCGCAGGTGCAGGCGCAGTTGGCGCGACAGCAACCGCACCGTTACAAGATGCCGGTGGGGGTGTATTCGGGGCTGACGGTTAACGGTTGAGGGCTGGTGACGCCATTCGTCTAAACCTTGGCACCTGCGGTCACCCGGCGACTCTTATCGTCAAGCGCGGATATTCCGAGCCCAGAACGGAGAGCCAGCATGGATATCGACAAGAACGCCCCCGGAAACCATTCACAACAGGCGGTGACCCGCAATACGGACAACGAGACAGGGCATGATCCAAGGCATGATGAGGATAAAATCCCACTGCCGCCGGATGACGAAGCACCGCTCGAAGAGGATATGTCTGATGTGGAGGCTGCCGAGTCGGTGACGAGCGAACATCCTGAGCATTGATGCCCAGTGCGTAACCACGGTCCCGGCCTTCGCGCCGGGATTTTAGTGTGCGCTGGGCAGAGCGAGGACGATTTTCGCCAGGGTCTGCCGGGCTGTGCGAGGCTGCGACCATTCCTCCAGATGCTTACCTAGCCCTCTGATCTAGCAAGCTTTTTCACCCGTTCGGTGATTCAAGAAAGCTTCCCCGCATCCTTGCATCGAAGCGCCTGGATCTATATATTCCCAACCCTGCAACACGCGCTGCCGCCCGAATGGCGAAACTGGTAGACGCATGGGACTTAAAATCCCCCGCTCGTAAGGGCGTGCCGGTTCGATTCCGGCTTCGGGCACCATCTCTTGTTCCACTGACCGCCAGTAACGTCCGTGGAGCGCTTTAAAACCCGCCTTTTGGCGGGTTTTTTCGTTTTGGGCGTTCTGTCGGTTTCCTGCGTTTCCAGATATGGACCGAGGGAATTTCCCCCCTTATGAATATTGCGAATACGATTAGTAGTGCCCTCGAGTAGTGGCATAGTGCCTTATTTCTTTCTGCGGATGCATGGAAGCATGATCAAACCTCTGTCTTTTTTGCTGCTTTTTACCTTGACCACGGGCTGCCAGAGCCTGAGCCGACCTGCCGATTACGATTCTTCCCTCGTTGGCTTTCGATGCATGATGATCGCCGGTGAAAAACCCTTTGAACGCGCCAATCTGCGCTACATCGAACGGTATGCGGACTATGGCAATGCTACGTGCAAGGCAATGCTGGGCAAGATGTATCAGGAGGGTGGATATGGTGTGGATCAGAATTTCAGCAAGGCGCGAGCGTTGTTCGTTGAGTCCAGCAAGCTAAACCCGGCCAGTAATGTTCTTTTGGGGCAGATGGCCGAGCGTGGTGAGGGCGAGCCGGTGGACTACGCGAAGGCGCGCGAGCTTTATCGCCTCTCCGGCAAGAATGCTGTTTTGCTCCTTGGCAGATTGATGGAGGAAGGCAAAGGCGGGCTGCGCGACTTAGCTGGCGCGCTGGGACTGTATCTGGATGCGAGCGAACATTGCGGTGATGATGCATGGAAAGCAATGAACCGATTGCGCACAGCGGGGCAATCGCTCAATGAGGTGCAGGAGAAACGCTATGAGCGGCTCTGGTTTGGCGGCTTTCGTGGCGAACAAAGCCGCCGTCTGGCGGTTCGGGAAGTGTTCGAGGCGGTCAATGCCACGGGTAAGGTGAAGAACGCGACATTGGCTTATCGTTTTAAATCAGACAGCGGTACACCTGAGGTAACCATGATCAAGGGTACCGGTGATGCCAATGTGGACGGATGGATCATGAAGGCCGCCCAGAGGATATCGATGGGAGACTCAGCGCCGTTGACAAATAGTTCAGGCGTACTGGAAATCAAGGCGCCGCTTGTGATTTCACCTCAAGAGGCTCGTCACGTGAATTGGATATGCGGCCGGAAACCCTGTAGTTGATTGCTGCTAGGCGTTTCGATAAACGCGATAAACGGGACGAATTTATTTGAATAGGCCAATACTCATTATCGCGATAAAGACTCATAAAATAGAATTGCCCCTTTACCCCCTGATTGCCCGGCGTTTGCTTTTGGGGGGCTGGGGAGGGCTGAAAAGCCTGATGTCTCTGGGTCAGACTGGCCGGCAGTAGTGGTAATGTCTACGCAGCACCCTTGGAGCCTGCTCGATGAATCGTCAACGTCCACCTCACTGCGCGGCAGCGCCTTTAGTCGCGTCAAACGCTGAAAGCTCCACCGCCCATCCTCCTATTTGGCATCGCGGCCCGGATTTACTGACCTTTGGCAGCACGGGTGCGGCCATTCTGGGTTTCTGCTTTGTGGTGCTATGGTTGTTGCCGGGCTTAGTGCTGACGATTTTGCTCCTTCTCGGGTTTGAAGCGATGCAAGGTGAACCGAGCAGCGATGAGTCGAGTTTCACGATGTCGACGCTCATTCTAATGCTGATTGGTTGTGTTGTGCTCATGGGGCTGGTCTTTGCGTGGATCTTCTCTGCCGCTAGAGTGCTGGCTTTCACGTTCGACGAAAACAAACAGCTGCTTACCCTCACTGTCACCCGTCGCGGCCGTAAACCCACCGAAGTGCAGGTGCCATTTGACGACATTATTTGTATTAGCCCTTACGTGTTAGCCAGTTATGACCGTGATGGCTATTTTAGTGTCGTGTGTCAGGGCCCGAGGGATAAGGAGTTTGAATATCGATTGGCTGAGGGTACTTCTCTGGAAGAAATGGAGTTTCACACAGCTTGGTTGCGGGGAATAATTGGCTTACGGATGCATGATGTACTGAATCTGGACAAATGAACTACGACGTCGCTTGATACCGATAAACGTACGATAAACGGGGCCGATTTATTTAAATGGGCCGATACTCAATGGTAGTAAGAGGATAAATAAATTCGTCCCCTTTACCGCTTTACCGGTCCCCGTTACACCGTCCCCTTTTACACCAAACAGGCGAGGTTCGATTCATTGAGCATGGGCTTGCTTTCTTTGTCCAACCTTTCAATCGCTGTTGCTCTGTAGGAGGGAATGATGAAAACGGTCAAAGCCGGTGTTTTGGAAATCGCCTACCTGGAGGTCGGTCCGGTAGACGGGACCCCTGTCGTGTTGCTCCACGGCTTCCCCTATGACGTGCATGCCTTTGATGATGTCGCCCACATCCTGGCCTCGGCTGGAAAGCGATGTTTCACGCCTTACCTTCGTGGTTATGGTCCCACTACATTTCTGGATAAACAGACAATGCGCTCTGGAGAGCAGGCGGCGATAGGCGCCGACTTGTTGGCTTTTCTCGACGCGCTGAACATCGAAAAAGCTGTACTTGCAGGTTATGACTGGGGGGGAAGAGGGGCTTGCATCGTCGCTGCGCTATGGCCGGAACGGGTAAAGGGTTTGTTGAGCTGCGGTGGCTACAGTATTCAGAA
The DNA here is from genome assembly GCF_016937615.1 of Pseudomonas lactucae. Taxonomy (GTDB): domain Bacteria; phylum Pseudomonadota; class Gammaproteobacteria; order Pseudomonadales; family Pseudomonadaceae; genus Aquipseudomonas; species Aquipseudomonas lactucae. The sequence continues at coordinate 30,670 of NZ_JAFHKI010000153.1, forward strand.
TATCGCTCAAGCGAACCAACCTGTTTGCCCTGAGGCTGAGCACCTTCTTTGGTACCAGTACTACCTTCACGCAAGCCGTGGCCGCGCTGGATTGACCGCGAACAGAAAGGCGTTCTGCCGCTTGCTTTGGCGCATGTGGTCGCCGACCTGGGAGTTCACCCAGGAGGCGTTTGAAACAACCGCCGCAGCGTTTGAGAACGACGACTTTGTGGACGTGGTAATACACTCCTACCGTCATCGTTTCGGATTGGTTGAAGGCGATCCAGCCTATCGGAACATAGAATCCCGGCTTGCCGCGCAACCCAAGATCGCGGTGCCGTCATTGGTTCTCGAGGGGGAGGCCGATGCGGTTGATCCACCTGCCGATCACGATCCATTCGCAGCTTATTTTACCGGGCCGTATCGCCGGGTAATCCTGGAAAACATCGGCCACAACGTGCCCCAGGAGGCTCCAGAAAAATTCGCCGACGGGGTCTTGAGCCTTGCTGATTGAAGCTATGCAGCCGATGCGTCGACCATTGCGCCTTGGATTACGCCAAAAACAGTCACTGGAGGCCCGCCGCATCAGCGTCGATGCCCACGAACCGCAGTGGGTGGGAAGCCGAACCTGTCACGAAAACGCACGGCAAATTGCGACGGCGTCTGGTAGCCGACGCAAAGCGCTATTTGCATGACGGTCTGCGCGGATGATTGCAGCAGTTGCAGGGCAAGGGTCATGCGCGCATCGATCAATAAGCGACTGAACGTGGTGCCTTCTTCCGCCAGCCTGCGCCGCAGCGTGGCTTCGCTGAGCGCAAAGGTGGAGGCGACGTCCAACGCACTCCAGTCGTTTGCCAGGTCGCTGGCGATCAGTCGCCGCACTTTGATCGCCATC
>NZ_JAFHKI010000154.1 GCF_016937615.1 Pseudomonas lactucae
CCCTCCCACATTTTAATCTGCGTCGGTTACAAGGTTTTGGCAGAGGCCGGGTTGATCATCCGCGTCAGCCCCAAATTCTTCAGCGCCAACTGCAGCGAGCTGTGGATAACTTGCGGGTTGTCGATGGTCATCAGCTCGGCCAGCAGGTCCTTGGCCATGCTCAGTTCAACCTGGCGCAGCATCCACTTCACCTTCGGCAAGTTGGTGGCGTTCATCGACAGGCTGTCAAAGCCCATTGCCATCAACAGCACCGCCGCCGCCGGGTCACCGGCCATTTCACCGCAGATACTCACCGGCTTGCCTTCGGCATGGGCGTCGCGCACCACGTGTTGCAGCGCTTGCAGCACCGCCGGGTGCAGGTAGTCGTAGAGATCGGCCACCCGTGGGTTGTTGCGATCCACGGCCAGCAGGTATTGAGTGAGGTCGTTGGAGCCCACCGACAGGAAGTCCACCTGCCGCGCCAGTTCCTTGGCCTGGTAAACCGCTGCCGGGATTTCGATCATCACGCCAATCGGCGGCATCGGTACGTCGGCACCTTCGTCGCGAACTTCACCCCAGGCACGATGGATCAGGTGCAGGGCCTCTTCCAGCTCATGGGTGCCGGAGATCATCGGCAACAAAATACGCAGGTTGTTCAGCCCCTCGCTGGCCTTGAGCATGGCGCGGGTCTGTACCAGGAAGATCTCGGGATGGTCGAGGGTGACGCGAATGCCGCGCCAGCCGAGGAAGGGGTTGTCTTCCTTGATCGGGAAATACGACAGGGACTTGTCACCGCCGATGTCCAGGCTGCGCATGGTCACCGGCAGCGGGTGGAAGGCTTGCAGTTGCTCGCGATAAATCGCCAACTGCTCCTTCTCGCTCGGGAAGCGCTGGTTGATCATGAACGGCACTTCGGTGCGATACAGCCCCACGCCTTCGGCGCCACGTTGCTGCGCACGCGCCACGTCAGCCAACAGCCCGGTATTCACCAGCAACGGCACCCGGTGGCCATCGGTGGTCACGCACGGCAGTTCGCGCAATGAATCGAGGCCCAGCGCCAGTTGTTTCTCTTCTTCAACCACTTCGGCGTATTGCTTGCGCAGTACTTCGCTGGGGTTGGTAAACACTTCGCCACGATGGCCATCGACGATCATGTCGATGCCGTCGACCTTGGAGTACGGCAGGTCCACCAGACCCATCACCGTCGGAATGCCCATGGCGCGGGCCAGGATCGCGACGTGGGAGTTGCCCGAACCGAGTACCGAGACCAGGCCCACCAGTTTGCCCTCAGGCACTTCGCCGAGCATGGTGGCGGTCAGCTCTTCACTGATCAGGATGGTGTTGTCGGGATAGACCAGGTTGGTGGAGCGGTCTTCCTGCAGGTACGCCAGCAGACGGCGACCGAGGTCGCGCACATCCGAGGCGCGCTCGCGCAGGTAGGCGTCGTCCATCAATTCGAAACGGTTGACGTGATCGGACACCACTTGGCGCAGCGCACCCTGGGCCCACTGGCCGGTCTTGATCACGGTCTTGACTTCGTTACCCAGGGACGCGTCGTCGAGCATCATCTGGTATACGTCGAACAGCGCACGCTCTTCGGGACGCAGTTGGGTGGCCAGCTTGGTCGACAGGTTGCGCATGTCGGCGCGCACGCCTTCCAGGGCGGTCTTGAACAGTTTGATTTCGGCGTCGATGTCGTCGACGGATTTGTCCGGCACCACATCAAGGTCGCCGGCGGCAACATGACCACGGCCGTACCGACGGCGGCGCCCGGCGAACCCGGCACACCGACGAACTTGGCTTCCTGGATGCCCTTGCCCTGACGGCCCAGGCCACGAATCGAGCCGGTGGCTTCAGCGTGGGCAATAACCCCGGCGAGCTGTGCGCTCATGGTCACGAGGAAGGCTTCTTCACCTTCATCGAACTGACGGCGTTCTTTCTGCTGGATGACCAACACGCCGACGACGCGGCGGTGGTGAATGATCGGTGCGCCGAGGAATGAGGCGTAACGCTCTTCGCCGGTTTCGGCAAAGTAGCGATAACGCGGGTGATCGGCCGCGTTTTCGAGGTTCAGGGGTTCTTCACGCGTCCCCACCAGGCCAACCAGCCCTTCATTGGGCGCCATGCTGACCTTGCCGATGGAGCGCTTGTTCAAGCCCTCCGTGGCCATCAGCACAAAACGGTTGGTCTCTGGGTCCAGCAGGTAAACCGAGCAGACCTGGCTGCCCATGGCTTCCTTGACGCGCAACACAATAATCCCCAACGCCGCCTTGAGATCCTTGGCGGAGTTAACTTCCTGGACGATCTTGCGCAGCGTATTGAGCATGGCTCGGGGTCGAACTCCGTCGTCAGTCGCGCGCTAATAGGCGCGGGGCAAGCTCTTTGAGAGCGCGACGATAAACCTCGCGCTTGAATGTCACCACCTGGCCCAACGGGTACCAATAGCTGACCCAGCGCCAGCCATCGAACTCCGGTTTACCGGTCAAATCCATCCGCACCCGCTGCTCGTTGGAGATCAGGCGCAGGAGAAACCATTTCTGCTTCTGGCCGATGCACAGCGGTTGGCTGTGGGTACGCACCAGGCGTTGCGGCAAACGATAGCGCAACCAGCCACGGGTACAGGCCAGAATTTGCACATCTTCACGCTCAAGGCCGACTTCTTCATTCAACTCACGGTACAAGGCGTCTTCAGGGGTTTCGTCGGGGTTGATTCCACCTTGAGGAAACTGCCAGGCATCTTGGTTGATTCGGCGAGCCCATAGCACCTGTCCGGCATCATTCGTAAGAATAATCCCGACATTAGGACGGAAACCATCGGGGTCGATCACGGCAACAACCTCGCAAACGCATGTCGCCGCATTGTTCCACAAAGGTTGTTCCAGCGGCAACGAGGCTTCTTAGCTTATGTGCACTCTTGTGAAAAGACCGTATTCTGGACGTCTTTTTACAGACTTTTCAGCGAGTAACTGCAATGCGCCTGGCTTTATTCGACTTGGACAACACCCTTCTCGGCGGCGACAGCGACCACGCGTGGGGCGATTACCTGTGCGAACGCGGGATTCTCGACGCCGTAGCCTATAAGGCTCGCAACGACGAGTTCTATCAGGATTATCTGGCGGGCCGCCTGGACAACGCCGCCTACCTGAACTTCTGCCTGGAAATCCTCGGCCGCACCGAGATGGCCCAGTTGGATGAGTGGCACAACGACTACATGCGCGACTGCATCGAGCCGATCCTGCTACCCAAGGCCGTAGAACTGCTGGCCAAGCATCGTGCCGCCGGCGACAAGCTGGTGATCATCACCGCCACCAACCGTTTCGTCACCGCGCCAATTGCCGCACGCCTGGGTGTCGAAACCCTGATCGCCACCGAGTGTGAGATGGAAGACGGCCGCTATACCGGGCGCAGTACCGATGTGCCGTGCTTTCGCGAGGGTAAGGTGACGCGCTTGAATCGTTGGCTCGAAGAGACTGGGCATAGCCTGGAAGACAGCTATTTCTATAGCGATTCGATGAATGACCTGCCGTTGCTGGAGCAGGTGACGCACCCGGTTGCGGTGGATCCGGACCCCAATCTTCGCGCTGAGGCTGAACGGCGCGGCTGGCCGGTGATTACGCTGCGTAGCTGATGGCCCATCGGGGCAAGCCCCCGATAAGGCCGACACGGTCTCAACTTAAACCGGCTTGGCCCCCATGAGCCCCGCAATCACCACAAACCCCACCAGGCTGACCACCGCCAGTACCAGGGTGAAATTCAGACTGCCACCCTCCCCCTTGCGCAGGCGGTTAAGCCGCGCTACCAGCCAGAACCAGGCCAGCGCCGCGACGGTGTAGAGGAGGCTGGAGCCCAGGATCCAGGTCTGCCCCAGCGGCCAGCCAGTCAGGTGCACCAGCCACCAGCCGGTGAACGGCATGCTCACCACGCAAATGCCCATCAGCAACCACACAAACGCCCACGGCGCTGCACGGTCACCGCCGCGCCGGCACTGCGTTTGCGCCAGGCCAGCAGCGCCAGGCCGAGGCCGCTGAGCAGTAACACCACGGTGGCCGCGATGTGGATAACTTTCAGGGTGGTCAGGGTTTCCATGTGTCGTCTTCCTTAAAGGCCGCGCCTCAATCAGCGTAGTCGCTCAACCGAGGAACAGTTTATAGGCCGGGTTATCGCTCTCATCCCAGTACGGGTAGCCAATGGCTTCCAACGCGGCCGGCACCAGGTGACGCTCGCTCGCCGGTACTTGCAGGCCAGCGACCACACGGCCGTCGGCGGCGCCGTGGTTGCGATAGTGGAACATCGAGATGTTCCAGCGCCCGCCCAACTTGTTCAGGAAGTTGAACAGCGCCCCCGGGCGCTCCGGAAATTCGAAGCGAAACACCACTTCGTTGCTGACGTGCGCCGCATGCCCGCCAACCATATGGCGAATGTGCAGCTTGGCCAGCTCGTTCTCCGTCAGGTCCAACACCGGAAAACCCTGCTCGGTGAGGCTGGCGATCAGTGCGCTGCGCGGATCGTTTTCCGGATGGGTCTGCACGCCAACGAAGATGTGCGCCTCGCTGCCGGAGTGGTAGCGGTAGTTGAATTCGGTGATCTGGCGCTTGCCCACGGCCTCGCAGAACGCCTTGAAGCTGCCCGGCTGCTCGGGAATGGTCACGGCGATGATGGCTTCGCGGCCTTCACCCAGCTCGGCGCGCTCGGCCACGTGGCGCAGGCGGTCGAAGTTGACGTTGGCGCCGGAGTCGATGGCGACAAAGGTCTGGCCGCTGACACCCCGGGTTTCCACGTACTTCTTGATGCCCGCCACACCCAGGGCGCCCGCCGGTTCGGTGATGGAGCGGGTGTCGTCGTAGATATCCTTGATCGCCGCACAGATTTCATCGGTGCTTACGGTGATCACTTCATCGACATAGTCTTTGCAGATATCGAAGGTGTGCTGGCCGATCTGCGCCACCGCCACGCCATCGGCAAAGATCCCGACCGTCGGCAACACCACGCGTTCGCCCGCCGCCATCGCGGCTTGCAGGCAGTTGGAATCGTCCGGCTCTACGCCGATGATCTTGATCTCGGGCCGCAGGTATTTCACGTACGCCGCAATGCCGGCGATCAGCCCGCCGCCGCCCACCGGTACGAAAATCGCGTCCAGCGGTCCCGGGTGCTGGCGCAGGATCTCCATCGCCACGGTACCCTGCCCGGCAATGGTGTGCGGATCATCGTAAGGGTGAATGTAGACGTAGCCTTTTTCGTCGACCAGCTTGAGCGAGTAGGCCAGGGCTTCCGGGAAGGAGTCACCGTGCAGCACCACTTTGCCGCCACGCGAGCGCACGCCTTCGACCTTGATCTCCGGGGTGGTCTTGGGCATCACGATGGTGGCCTTGACCCCCAGCACCTTGGCCGCCAGCGCCAGGCCCTGTGCATGGTTGCCCGCCGAGGCGGTGACCACGCCACGCGCACGTTCTTCGGCGCTCAACTGGGTCAACTTGTTGTAGGCGCCGCGAATCTTGAACGAGAACACCGGCTGCAAGTCTTCGCGCTTGAGCCAGACCTTGTTGCCCAGGCGCTCGGAGAGCTGGCGGGCGGTCTGCAGCGGGGTTTCTACGGCGACGTCGTAAACGCGCGAGGTGAGGATCTTTTTGACGTAGTGTTCAAGCATCGGCGGAATCACTGGGCGGGTTGGGCAGGGCCGAGGAGTCTAACCCGGCTTTTAGCCGTACGACCACACGAATCCCGAGGTTTTGTTGGGTTATACTCGCGCGCCTCGATAACTCCCCGCCCGTTCCGGAGCCCGCATGACCCAGGATCAACTCAAACAGGCAGTGGCCCAGGCCGCCGTCGATTTAATCCTTCCCAAGCTCGACGACAAGAGCATCGTCGGTGTCGGCACAGGCTCCACCGCCAATTGCTTTATCGATGCGCTGGCCCGGCACAAAGGCGCATTCGATGGCGCCGTGGCCAGTTCCGAAGCCACCGCCGCGCGCCTCAAGGGCCACGGCATTCCGGTGTACGAGCTCAACACCGTGAGCGACCTGGAGTTCTACGTCGACGGTGCCGATGAAAGCGACGCGCACCTGAACCTGATCAAGGGCGGCGGCGCGGCCCTGACCCGTGAAAAGATCGTCGCGGCCGTGGCCAAGACGTTTATCTGCATCGCCGACGCCAGCAAGCTGGTGCCGGTCCTCGGCGCATTTGCGCTACCGGTGGAAGTGATCCCGATGGCCCGCAGCCATGTGGCCCGCGAGCTGGTGAAACTGGGCGGCGACCCGGTGTACCGCGAAGGTGTGTTGACCGACAACGGCAACATCATCCTTGATGTGTTCAACATGCAGATCACCAACCCGGTGGAGCTTGAGACGCAGATCAATGCGATCGTCGGCGTGGTCACCAATGGGTTGTTTGCGGCGCGTCCGGCCGATGTGCTGCTGCTCGGCACTTGCGAAGGCGTAAAAACCCTCAAGGCCTGATGCAAAACCAAATGTGGGAGCAAGCCCCCTCCCACGTTTTTGATCGGTGGTGTCTCAGGGTGTTGGTTTCTTGAAGACATAGAACAGGTTCGGCTCACTGACCAGGTACAACGTACCCTCGTCATCCATGGCGATCCCTTCGGCCTGCGGGACGCGCTTTTTCAGGCCGTGGCGCCCATTGAGCAAAGACAGACTGCTCAGCGGGCGACCGTCGATATCCAGCTCCAACACCAGAAACGACTCATCCGACAGCGCCAGCAGATGACCGCTGCGCTCGTCGTATTGCAGGCTCGACAGGTCGCGAACAAACAGCCCTGCGTCACGCTTGGGGTTGTTGATCACGTGCACCGAGTAGGTTTTTTCCGGTTTGAAATGGGGAAAACCGCGAACCTCGTAGATCAGCATCGGGTCGCGCTCCTTGGCCACGAACAGGCGCTTGCCCACCGAGTCATAGGCCAACCCTTCGAACCCGTTGTTCCCACCGACGTGCACGCCCAGGGTCATTTGTTCGGCATCGGCGGCGTCGAGAAAGCGGGTGTCATCGTCGACATGCACCTTGATCAGACGCTGCTGATGCTCATCGGTGATCACGTAGATGTTGTCGCTGATGAACTCCACCGCCTCGGCGTCGCCAAAGCCCACCAGGGGAATACGGCGCAGGATCTTGCCCTGCAGGGACAGCTCGATCAGCTCGGCGTTTTTATTGGTGACGGTAAACAGGCTTTTGCGCACCGGGTCATAGGTGAGGGCCGAGACATCGTCGTCAAGCCCCTCAATCACCTGGGCCTCCAGGACGACCCGGTAATCCGCCAAGCCAATGGAACGCGCATCCGCCGGCTGGCGCCAGGCCTGCAGATTGAACCAGGCGCGCTCGAACAGGCGAAAATGCTGCGCAACGGCCCCGGCGCTGATCAGGGCGATCAGCGCAAGTATGCTCAGAAGGGGTTTGGGGCGAGTTAGTCGACGCATGGGGCGGGCTCAAAATCAAAAGTGGCGAATAAATATCACGCCGGTCTGAATTTAAACTTAAACGCGCCCGTCTGTCTGGCGAATGCCGCAACTGGAGAACTATCCGACGTATTCGGTGTGCTACTTCTGCTTTTCGAAACGATAGAACAGGTTCGGCTCACTGACCACGTACAGGGTGCCGCTCTCGTCCATGGTCACACCCTCGGCGCGCGGGATGGTGTTCTTGAGGCCGTTGAAGCCGCCGAGCAGGGTCATGAAGCTGACTTGTTCGCCCTTCTCGTTCAGCTCCAGCAACAGATGGGAATCGGCCGACAGCACCAACAGGTGTCCGGTGCGCGGGTCGACAGCCAGGGCCGAGAGGTTGCGCATATCCAATTCCTTGCTCGCCAGTTTTTGCTTGTCGCCAACCAGGGGCTGGCTGCCATCGCTTTTCCAGGTGAACAACGCCGGCGGGCGCTCTTCGCCCAATACAAGCTGTTGACCGCGCTTGTCCCACGCGACGGCTTCAAACGCTTTGTTCTGGTTTTTGGAGGGGCCCAGGTCGACACTCTGGAAGTCGGCTTTGGTGAGTTGCTGAGTGGTGGCATCGACCTTGACGATGGTCAGGGTGTGCTGGCGCTCATCGACGATTGCCATCAGGCCGTTTTCCATCACCGTCACGCCTTCCGGGTTGTCCCAGCCATTGAGTGGCATCTTGCGCAGCACATCGCCTTGCAGGCTCAACTCAACGAGAAACGGGTTTTTGCCCATCACGGAAAACAGAGTTTTGGTCTGCGGATTGTAGGAGACGTCCGAAGCCTCATCCTTCTCCATACCCGGCAACACCTTGGCGTCGATGACGGCGTGATAGTCCGGCAGCCACACACTTTCGCCGCGTTCGGCGGAAGTTTCAAAACGCTCCAGCACCCAGAGCACACCGCGATCATCCCAATGCATGGCCCAGGCGAGGCCGTACACAACGGCGCCGCACAGAAACAGCCAGGAATACCAGCGCAGGGCAAAACGAGAACGCGGCTTAGGTGTGGCGGAGGGCAGGGACACGGCCATTGGGCGCTTTTCCGGAAAGTCAGCGTTAGGTGATAGCACAGGATCAACGGGCCCGCGCGCTGGAGGCTGAGGATTATCCGGATGGTGTGTGAAAAAAATGCAAAGACCTGGATTCAGCAGCCGTACGCAATCAACTGTGGGAGCGGGCTTGCTCGCGAATGCAGTGGTTCAGTCGAAAAAATCCTGGGCTGACACACCGCAATCGGGGGCAAGCCCCCTCCCACAGTTTTGACCGTGTTTGGTCAGGTGCTTAGCGAACGCTGCTTTCGAAGCGGTTTACGCCGGTCAATTCCAGCACCAGGTCATCACCTACATTCAACGGGCCTACGCCGGCCGGCGTGCCGGTGAGAATCACATCGCCGGCCTGCAGCGAGAAGCAGCCGGCCATGTGCTGGATCATCGGCACGATGGGGTTGAGCATCTGCGCACTGTTGCCGTCCTGACGCACTTCACCGTTGATGGTCAGGCGGATGCCGATATCGGTGACGTCGGCAAAGGTGCTGCTCACCACAAAAGGTGCAATCACCGCCGCGCCGTCGAAGGACTTGGCGATTTCCCACGGCAGGCCCTTGGCCTTCAACTCGGCTTGCTTGTCGCGCAGGGTCAAATCCAAAGCCGGTGCGAAACCGGAGATGGCATCCAGTACTTCTTCACGGCTTGGCTTGTTCGACAGCGGTTTGCCGATCAATACCGCAATTTCCGCTTCGTAATGCACCGAACCGCGCTCGGTCGGGATGGCAAAACCACCGTCCAGTGGCACCACGCAACTGCCCGGCTTGATGAACAGCAACGGCTCGGTTGGCACCGGGTTGTCCAGTTCCTTGGCATGTTCGGCGTAGTTACGCCCAATGCACACCACTTTACCCACCGGGAAATGGATGTTGGTGCCGTCGACATACTTGTGCTGGTAGCTCATGAAACGACTCCTTCAGGGGCGGTTAAACAGCGAAGATTTTGCCCGGGTTCATGATCCCGTTCGGATCGAACACCGCTTTGACGGCCTTCATGTATTCGATTTCAACCGGGGAGCGACTGTAGGTCAGGTAATCGCGCTTGGTCATGCCCACGCCGTGTTCGGCGGAGATCGAGCCGTTGTACTTCTCGACGGTCTCGAACACCCACTTGTTCACGGTGGCGCACTTGGCGAAGAACTCGTCCTTGCTCAGGTTTTCCGGCTTGAGGATGTTCAGGTGCAGGTTGCCGTCACCGATATGGCCGAACCAGACGATTTCGAAGTCCGGGTAGTGTTCGCCGACGATGGCGTCAATTTCCTTCAAGAACGCCGGCACTTTGGAGACGGTGACCGAGATGTCGTTCTTGTACGGTGTCCAGTGGGAGATGGTTTCGGAGATGTACTCGCGCAGCTTCCACAGATTGTGCAGTTGGGTTTCGCTCTGGCTCATCACGCCATCCAGCACCCAGCCCTGCTCGACGCAGTGCTCGAAGGTTTCCAGGGCGTGGTTGGCGACTTCTTCGGTGGTGGCCTCGAATTCCAGCAGCGCGTAGAACGGGCACTCGGTTTCAAACGGCGCCGGCACATCGCCACGGCCGAGGACTTTGGCCAGGGCCTTGTCCGAGAAAAATTCGAAGGCAGTCAGGTCCAGCTTGCTCTGGAAGGCGTGCAGCACCGGCATGATCGAGTCGAAATCGGTGGTGCCCAGCACCATGGCGGTGAGGTTCTTCGGCGCACGGTCCAGGCGCATGGTCGCTTCGATCACAAAACCCAGGGTGCCCTCGGCGCCGATGAACAGCTGGCGCATGTCGTAGCCGGTGGCGTTCTTGATCAGGTCGCGGTTCAGCTCCAGCACATCGCCCTTGCCGGTGACGACTTTCATGCCGGCTACCCAGTTACGGGTCATGCCGTAGCGAATCACCTTGATCCCGCCGGCATTGGTGCCGATATTGCCGCCAATCTGGCTGGAACCGGACGATGCGAAATCCACTGGGTAGTACAGGCCGTTTTCTTCGGCGACGTTCTGCAACTGCTTGGTGACCACGCCTGGCTGGCACACAGCGGTGCGGTCGGTGAGGTTCACGTCGAGGATCTGGTTCATATAGTCGAAGGACACGACCACTTCGCCATTGGCCGCCACCGCCGCAGCCGACAGCCCGGTACGCCCGCCCGACGGCACCAGCGCCACCTTGCGTTCATTGGCCCAACGCACAATGGCCTGGACCTGCTCGGTGGTCTTGGGGAAGACGATAGCGGTGGGCGCGGGTGCGAAGTGCTTGGTCCAATCCTTGCCGTAAGCCTCCAGGGAGTCGGCGTCGGTCAGCACTTTGCCGGGCTCAACCAGGGTCTTTAGCTCATCAATCAGGGCAGGATGGGTCATCGACAGAACTCTCGAACAATTCATGGTCATCCTGAGAACGCTTCACGTCGCAGGAATGAGTGTTAGCGGGGCGCGTATGCTAGCATACCGCCCCCGCAGGACAGAGCCCAAGGGCGTTTCTGCGGTGACGGCTTTCCTGCCGTCCGGGTCAGCTTGCGCTGCTCGACTCCCTGCCAATTTTCTCCGGGATACAGGTTTACGCAGATGAGCAAGACTTCTCTCGATAAGAGCAAGATCAAGTTCCTTCTTCTGGAAGGCGTCCACCCATCGGCTGTCGACGTTCTGAAAGCCGCCGGGTACACCAGCATTGAGTACATCACCAGTTCTCTGCCGGAAGCCCAGCTCAAGGAAAAGATCGCCGACGCGCACTTCATCGGCATTCGCTCCCGCACTCAGCTGACCGAAGAGATCTTCGATCACGCCAAGAAACTCGTGGCGGTCGGCTGTTTCTGCATCGGCACCAACCAGGTCGACCTCAACGCAGCGCGCGAGCGCGGCATCGCGGTGTTCAACGCACCGTATTCCAACACCCGTTCCGTCGCGGAGCTGGTGCTGGCCGAGGCCATCCTGCTGCTGCGCGGTATCCCTGAGAAGAACGCTTCCTGCCACCGTGGCGGCTGGATCAAAAGCGCGGCCAACTCCTTCGAAATCCGCGGCAAGAAGCTGGGTATCGTCGGTTACGGCTCGATCGGCACGCAGTTGTCGGTACTGGCGGAAGGCCTGGGGATGCAGGTGTTTTTCTATGACACCCTGACCAAGCTGCCATTGGGCAACGCCACGCAAGTGTCGAGCCTGACCGAGCTGCTGGGCATGTCCGACATCGTCACCCTGCACGTTCCGGAAACCGCTGAGACTCAGTGGATGATCGGCGAGAAGGAAATCCGCGCCATCAAGAAAGGCGGCATCCTGATCAACGCTGCACGCGGCACCGTGGTCGAGCTGGACGCCCTGGCCGACGCGATCAAGGACAAGCACCTGATCGGCGCCGCCATCGACGTGTTCCCGGTGGAGCCACGCTCCAACGATGACATTTTCGAAAGCCCGCTGCGTGGCCTGGACAATGTGATCCTGACCCCGCACATCGGCGGCTCCACCGCTGAAGCGCAGGCCAACATCGGCCTGGAAGTCTCGGAGAAACTGGTCAAGTACAGCGACAACGGTACGTCGGTATCGTCCGTGAACTTCCCCGAAGTGGCCCTGCCGGCTCACCCTGGCAAGCACCGCCTGCTGCACATCCACCAGAACATTCCTGGCGTGATGATGGAGATCAACAAGGTCTTCGCGGAAAACGGCATCAACATCTCCGGTCAGTTCCTGCAGACCAACGAGAAGGTCGGCTACGTGGTGATCGACGTCGACGCCGAGTACTCGGACCTGGCGCAAGAGAAGCTGCAGCACATCAACGGCACTATCCGTAGCCGTGTGTTGTTCTAACGCTTTAAACGCCGCACAAAAAATGGGAGACCCGTGGGGGTCTCCCATTTTTTTGTCTGGATAACGCTTACTTGACGATCACCGTGATGACTTTCGAGGCGACTGTCGGGTTGAACTGCATGTGCAGTTTGTCGCCGGCCACCAGTTGCAAGGTGTGCTTGCCTGGGGTCAGGGTCAGTTCGGTTTCGGTCTGGGCCTTGCCGTAGTGAATTACAGTGTCGGTGGCCGGGATCGGTACGCTGGCGTCAGGCAGCGCTTTCTGGTCGATCAGCAGATGGTGGTGGCCGGTGCCGGCGGTCTGGTCAGTGGCCGGGGCCAGCTTCAAGCCTTCCATGCCGAATTTCACGGTGAAGGTTTTATCGACAGTGGCGCCGTCCTTGGGTGACACGATAAAGACTTTGGCGCCTTCAGGCGGTGCACTGCGCGGGATGCCGTCGGCGGCAGTGGCCAACATCGAAGCACCCAGCAGCAGGCTGGCAATCGTTGCACGGGACAAAAGGGCTTTCATTCGCTTCTCCAGTTTTTCTGTGAAATCTGTAGGGTTATGACAACTTCGCGATAAATTGCTGTCCAAGGCACTCACCACCCTAGCAAAGCGATGCTGAACGGCGCCTCGCACATTCGAATTCTTTAGGAGTGACCATGCGCTTTTCGCCTGGCCTGTTACTTTTGCTGCCCCTTCTGAGCCCCTTGGCTCATGCCGAACTGATCGACGACGTCAATGATCGCGGTGAACTGCGCATTGCCCTTGAAGCCAACACCCCGCCCTACAATTTCAAGGAAGGCGACAAACTCACTGGCTTTGAAGTCGAGCTGGGTGAACTGCTGGCAAAGGAAATGGACGTGCGTTCCTCGTTTATCACCACCGATGAGGCCGACATGCTCCCCGGTGTAGCCACCGGCAAATATGACGTGGCCATCAACCATATCGCTAAGACTGCCGAGCTTGAGGATCAGTTCGATTTCAGCGCGGTTTATCACGAGAAACCTGAGCTGGCGATCCCGTTCCAGAAGGGCAACCCGGCGTTCAAGAGCAGTTTGGATGGGGCGTTGAAGCGGGTGAGGGACGATGGCCGGCTGAAGGCGCTGTCGCAGAAGTGGTTTGAGGGCGACACCGCTGCAGTCAAGGCTGAATAGGTTAAATGTGGGAGCAAGCCCCCACATTTGGTCTATTCAAGACTTGAGAGATGGACTGCGCCTCGGGCAACTCCAGCTCACTGAACACCTGCACGCCGTGGCGCCTGAGCAGCGCCGCCGTAACGCCTTCGCCAGTCACCTTGACGCCGCTGAAGGTGCCGTCATAGGTCAGCAGGTTGCCGCAGGACGGGCTGTTGGCCTTGAGGATGGCGATACGGATGTTGTGGCGTTGCACCAGGGCCAAGGCCTGGCGAGCGCCTTCGAGGAAGGCGGCACTGAAGTCTTCGCCCTCGGCGGTAAGTACTTTGGCGCGCGCCTGCCACACCTCGACGCCCTGCCCACCGAGAATCTCGGCAGCGGGCCTGGGCGTTGGCAAGCCGCCCGCCACTTCCGGGCAGATCGCAACCACGCGGCCTTCGGCCTGCCACGCCGCCAGTTGATCGAACGGCCCACTGGCGCCGCCGTCATAGCGCACCTTGTGTCCGAGCAGGCAGCGGCTGACCAGTATCTTTTGCATGTTTAAAAGGGCTCGTTGCCCCGCCGACGAAACCAGCCGGTGAGGGACAGGCGTTCGCGCGTCGCAGGCATGACTTCGTGGGGCACTTCACCGGACAGGAACACCACCAGGCATCCCCCCGTGGGCACTACATCGTATTCAACGCCATCCTTGAGGTACATGCGCAACTGGCCACCCTGTTCGGGCAGCCAGGCGTCGTTCAAGTAGACCACTGCCGACACCGTGCGCCGGTCATCGTCACGAAAGCGGTCCAGGTGCCTGAGATAGAACGACCCTGGCGGGTACAGGGCGAAGTGGCTTTCGAAATCTTCCAGGCCGAGGAACAAGTCACGGTTCATCGCCAGGCGCAGGCTGTCCATCAATGCCATATAGGTCCCGCAGACGGCGGCATCATCCTCTTCCAGCCACTGGATATGATCGCCGCGAATGCCCTCGCGAATCTCCTGGGCCGGGCCACGCCCTACTGCCGCCGGGGCCAACTCACCTTCAGCTGCACGTTTACGGCACTCAGCCGCCAATTCCAGGGTCAGAGCCTGGGGCAGGAAGCCGTTTTGCTGCGACCAGCCTTTTTCGGCGAGGTCGTCGACAATGCGTTGCAACAGAGGGTGATCAAGGGGTATGTGCATGGCGCGCATAGTATCCATACACCCGTAAATCCGACAGCGCCGTCGAGCACCCAAACACACTTTAGTCAGGTGACTGATAGGACTTCTCGACAAATCCTACGCCCGACACGGACAATAGTGGCCGACTGACAGGAGTCCATATGCGTCGTTTGTTTTTTTCCTTGCTGATGTTCTGCGTTTTGCCCGCTTGGGCAGACGGCCATGACCAGTTGTACAAGGTCGCCGGCTGGGCCGAACAACGTGCGCATTTCAATGACGCCCTGAGTGCCGCCCAGCAGCGCTACCGCAATAGCCTGCCGCCGGCGGTGTATCAGGCGCTGGTGGACAACAGCAATACACGCTTTGCCGCACAAGCCATGGACCAACGGGCCGAAGCGCAGCTGCGCAAGCACCTGGCGGACCCCGCACCCGCCCTCGCGTTCTTCCAGTCGCCGCTGGGCCGCAAGATCGTTGCCGCCGAGTTGCTCGCCACCCGCCGCGACCAATTGGCGAAAAACGCCCAGGGCCTGCCGAAAATCCAGGCCGACGCCACCCGCAGCCTGATCATCGGCCACCTGGCCCAGGCCCTGCCCGCCCGCGAAGCCGGCGCAGAGGTGAGCCTGGCGATTGCCGGTGTGGCCGCTGACAGTTTGAGCCAGATGATCCCGGGCCTGTTGGGCGGCGGTCAGGCACAGGGCATGTTGAATGGTCAACGCGAGCGGTTGATGCAGCAGATTGGCAATGATCTGAACAACACGCTGTTGTATGTCTATCGGGATTTGTCCGACCCGGAGCTGGAAGAATTCGCAACGTTTGCGGAGTCACCGGAGGGTAAGGTGTATTACCAGGCGGCGCTGGCGGCGATTCGGGCAGGCTTGGCTGTTGGCCAGAGCACTTCAAGCCTGACGCAGTAACCCCCTCCCACATTTGGATTGTGTTACTTCAGTTGATCCGTGAGAAAGCTGAAATATTCATCGCGAATCTCGGGAATCTCATTCGCCAAATGGTGCCGACCGCGCTTGAGCATCAACACCTCAGGCTGATCAAACTTACCCCGCAACACCTGCAAATTGTGCTGCCAGTCCACCGTCATATCTTCCTCGCCCTGCACGATCACTGGCCGCCGGGGGCTGCGCGGCGCGGTTTCAATGCGCTTGATCCAGCGCAACAGCGCGCCCACCCAGGCGGTGGGCAGTTGGCGCGGCTGCAGCGGGTCGGCTTCCAGAAACGGTTTGAATGCAGGGTCGTTGGTGTTCTCACTGAACCGCCGCGCAATACCGTTGACGAACGGCCGCAGCAGGTAATAACTCACTTGCGACCAGCCCCAGGCACGCGGACGTACCAGCGGCGATAACAGGAAGGTCTTGCCCTGGGCCGGGCTGTCGGCGCCATGGTGGAGCAAATGATCCACCACCACCGCGCCGCCGGTGCTCTGCCCAAACAGGTGCCAGGGCTGCGGCAGTTGCAGTGCCTGGGCCTGTGCGAACAGCGCCTGCACAACGTTCTGGTACACCGCAAAATCATCAATGCTGGCCCGTGCGCCGCTGGACAAACCATGGCCCGGCAGGTCGCAGGCGATCACCACGAAGCCCTGGTCCAAGGCCCAGTCCACCACATGGCGGTACAGGCCCATATGGTCGTAGAAGCCGTGGAACATGAACATCGTCGCCACTGGCGCGGGCGGCCACCACACCTGCGCCACCACCTCGAACCCATCCACCTCGAAACACCCCAGGCGGCTTGTGGCCGGCACCTTGCGCGCCGTCAGGTCCAAGCCATAAAAGCGCTGATAGACCCGCGCCTCGGCGCTGAGCGGTTGCGCATCCACCAGGGGTCGCAAGCTGTCGCGCAGATGATCGGGGTCAAAGGTGACGGGCATAAAGGCTTCCAGACTGACGGTGAAGATGAATATCGAGCTGCGATATTCATCTGTCGAGGCAAGCATGGCAAGCTACGCGACCTGCGAGGATAGATCCGAATGCGACAGCCCTACCGTACCACCCTGTGCGCCAGCCTGATCCTGCTCCTCTGCGCGGGTGTGCTGTGGGCCGCGTATGACTGGTTCCAGGGCCGCTACCTGCGCGCTTTCAGCGAACACACGGCGGTGTTTTCCGGTGACCCCTTGACGCTGCCCGCCGACCTCGCCGGCCCTGGCCCGATCCGCCTGGTGCACTTCTGGGACCCGGCCTGCCCATGCAATGTCGGTAACCAGCAGCACTTGGGCGAGCTGATCGAGCAGTACGCTCCCCAAGGGGTCGAGTTCTATGCCCTGCAAAAAACCGGCAGCCACGGCCAACTGCCTGACAATCTTCGTAACATGAAAATCCTCACCGCCCTGCCCGGTGCCGACCAGGTACCGGCCAGCCCTGCCGTGGGCATTTGGGACCGTTCGGGCAAGCTTGCGTATTTCGGGCCCTACAGCGAAGGGTTGACGTGCAACGCCAACAACAGCTTTATAGAACCGATCTTGAAAGCCCTTGCCGCCGGACGCGAGGTGAATGCCACGCATACCCTGGCGGTGGGCTGTTATTGTTCGTGGCCCAAAGGGGAGTAGCCCGCGGTCCTCACCCAGGTAAGGAAAGTTCATGAAGCGCGTCTTGCGGATTCTCGCAGTCCTGCTGGTGCTGATCGCCCTCGGCGCCGGCTGGTACATCTACAGCAAGCAACCGACCCGCCAGGGCACGGTCACGCTGACCAACCTGCAAGGCTCGGTCACCGTGCGCTACGACGACCGTGGCGTACCGCACATCCGTGCCGAGAACGAGGCCGACCTGTATCGCGCGCTCGGCTACGTGCATGCCCAGGACCGTCTGTTCCAGATGGAGATCATGCGGCGTCTGGCCCGTGGCGAACTGGCCGAGGTGCTCGGCCCCAAAGTGCTGGAAACCGACAAGCTGATGCGCAGCCTGCGCATTCGTGAGCGCGCGCTGAGCTACGTCGAGCAGATGGACCACGAGTCCGCCGCGTGGAAGGCCCTGCAAGCCTATCTGGACGGGATCAATCAGTATCAGGACAACCACGCCAGCCCCATGGAATTCGATGTGCTGGGCATCGCCAAGCGTCCGTTTACCGCCGAAGACACCATCAGCATCTCCGGGTACATGGCCTACAGCTTTGCCGCTGCGTTCCGCACCGAGCCATTGCTGACTTACGTGCGCGACCAACTGGGCGGCGACTACCTGAAAGTCTTCGACCTGGCGTGGCGACCCAAGGGGGGGCTCAACCTGGCCGCCAGCGATTGGCAAACCCTCGGCGCCATTGCTTCCCTGAGCGAACAGGCGCTGGCCGACAACGGCCTGCCGCAGTTCGAAGGCAGCAACGCGTGGGCCATCAGTGGCAGCCGCACCAAGAGCGGCAAGCCGTTGCTGGCAGGCGACCCGCATATCCGCTTCTCGGTGCCGTCGGCGTGGTACGAGGCACAACTGTCGGCGCCGGGTTTTGAGCTATACGGCTATTTCAATGTGCTGGCGCCGGTGGCGTACCTGGGACACAACCTGGATTTCGGCTGGAGCCTGACCATGTTCCAGAACGATGACGTCGATCTGATCGCCGAAAAGACCAACCCCGACAACCCCAACCAGGTCTGGTACCACGACCAGTGGGTCGACATGACCAGCAGCGAGCAGCAAATCGCGGTCAAGGGCCAGGCGCCGGTCACCCTTACCCTGCGCCAGTCGCCCCACGGCCCGATCATCAACGCCGCGCTCGGCGATAGCGCAGGCAAGACGCCCATCGCCATGTGGTGGGCGTTCCTCGAAACCCGCAACCCGATCTTTGAAGGCTTTTACCAGCTCAACCGAGCCGACACGCTGGCCAAGGCGCGCGCGGCGGTGGCCAAGGTCTCCGCGCCGGGCTTGAATATCGTGTGGGCCAACGCTAAGGGCGATATCGGCTGGTGGGCGGCGGCGCAATTGCCGATTCGTCCGGCGGGCGTCAGTGGCGCCTTTATCCTCGATGGCAGCACTGCCCAGGCTGACAAGCTGGGCTTCTACCCGTTCAGCGCCAACCCCCAGGAAGAGAACCCGACGCGCGGCTATGTGCTGTCGGCCAATGCCCAGCCGACGTCACCCACCGGCATGGAGATCCCCGGCTATTACAACCTGCCCGACCGGGGCCAGCAGTTGAGTGCGCAGTTGAGCGACAAAAGCGTGAAGTGGGACGTGAACAACAGCCAGGCCTTGCAACTGGGCACCACCACCGCCTTCGGCCCGCGCCTGCTGGCGCCGCTGTTGCCGGTGCTGCGTGAAGTGGTCAAGGACCCGGCGCAGTTGAAGCTGGTGGAGCAACTGGCCGCCTGGAAAGGCGATTACCCACTGGACTCCGTCAGCGCTACGCTGTTCAACCAGTTCCTGTTCAACCTGGCCGACGCGGCCTTTCGCCCCAAGCTGGGCGACGGCCTGTTCAAAACCCTGATCAGCACGCGAGTGGTCGACGCGGCACTGCCACGCCTGGCCGCCGACGCCAATTCGCCATGGTGGGGCGGCAAGCGCGCCGACACCGTCAAGCTCGCCTGGGACAACAGCCTTGCGCATCTGAAGGCCACCTTCGGCGATAATCCCGCGCAGTGGCAATGGGGCAAGGCGCATACCCTCACCCACAGTCACCCGCTGGGTTCGCAGAAGCCGTTGGACCGGATCGTCAATGTCGGTCCATTCCCCGCCCCCGGCAGCCATGAGGTGCCGAACAACCTGTCCGCCAATATCGGCCCGGCACCTTGGCCGGTGACCTACGGCCCGTCGACCCGGCGACTGGTCGACTTCGCCGACGCGGCCCACGCACTGACCATCAACCCGGTGGGACAAAGCGGTGTGCCGTTCGATCGGCACTACAGCGACCAGGCGCAAACCTACATCGAAGGTGGCTACGAACAGGCGCATTTCAGTGATGAGGAAGTGACGGCGAATACCCGGAGTACGTTGAAGCTGCTGCCAGCCCGTTAGCCGCTTGGAAAACGGTCAAACATGTGGGACGCAATCAGGCGACTGGCGTGCGCGCAATCGTCCCGGCGACTCGCCGTAGATCTCCTTGAATTTTTTGCTGAACGCCGCCTGGGACTGGTAACCCACCGCGCGGCAATATCGATGAGGCTCAGGCGCGACTGGCGCAGCAAGTTGAACGCCAGCTCCATGCGCAACTGAGTCAGCAGCACCCAAGGCGACACGCCCGCGACGTTGACGAACGCCCGCATAAAGGTGGCCCGCGACATGCTGGCCGCATCGGCCAGGCTGTCGATGGTCCACGCATGCCCGGGATCGGCGAGCATCACCTGCCAGGCCTTGCTCAGGCGCTTGTCGGCGAGCAAAGCGAGCGTGCCCGCCAGCGGTATTTCGCGTGTCAGCCAGGCGCGCAGGATCAAAGTGAACAATGCTGAAGACAGCGAATCGATAAAGGTTCGCGCACCCAATTGTTGACCGTCCGCCTCACTGCGCAGCAGCGCAATCAGGGCAGTCAGTTGCCCATTGGCCTGCCACGCGCGGCTGGACACCACCAGGTACTCCGGCAACGCCGCGAGCAACAACGACTGGCGATTGTAGTGAAAGCTGCCGCAGAGCATGTCCACCTCCGGCCGTCGCCGCCCAGGCGATGAATCGGCAGCACCCCGCCGTCGATCACCCGCGGCTGCATCGGCCGAATCCGTGCGCCCTGGCTGCGCAGCAAATGCGTGGCACCGCCGGGCATCAGCAGGATATCGCCCTCCTCCAGGGTCACCTGTTGCCCGCCCGATAACTCGGCGCGGCAAGTGCCGCTGAGCACGATGTGATACGGCGCCACGCCGAGGTCTTCCGGCGCATGGTCCACCGCCCACTCGCCCTGGAACTGGCAGCGCAAATCCAGACTGCCACGCAGGTTGGCCAGCGCGATAAGGATGTCGATCGAGTTCATTTGCGAGCATCGGTCAAAAAGATGAGCGGATTGAACAATAACGCGAATCCCGAACGGCACACACTGGCTTCACACCCAACCTGTTCAGGAGTAACCGCAATGTTCAATAACTGGTCCGACTTGCTGCCTACCGTGAAGAAAGCCTTTGGCGCGCTGGGCAAGAGCAACCCGAAGATGGTCAAAGCCTACATGGCGCTGGGCGAAGCCGCCGAGGAAAACAACGTACTCGACGCCAAGACCCGTGAGCTGATCTCCATCGCTGTGGCCATCACCACCCGCTGCGATGGCTGCATCGGCGTGCATGCCGACGCCGCGATCAAGGCCGGCGCCACCCGCGAAGAAGTCGCCGCCACCCTCGCCACCGCGATCTCACTGAACGCCGGCGCGGCGTACATCTACTCGCTGCGCGCGCTGGAAGCCTACGACACGCTCAAACCGGCGCCGCAAAACTGAATTTGGAATGCAGCCAAATGCGGAAGGGGCTTTCCCCTCCCGCATGTGGACCGTGCAAACAGTTAGACCGGTGCAGGCGCCCGACGCTTGTCCGGCTGCTGCCAGCCATCGGCGGCGGCTTCTTCAATCGCCTGCTGAATAGCCTTCTTGCGGTGTTCTTCGGCACGACGGCTGAAGAACCACACCAGGAAGGTCACCAGCGACACCGCCAGCAAGATCAAGCTGGCCACGGCGTTGATCTCGGGTTTGACCCCAAGACGCACCGCCGAGAACACTTCCATCGGCAAGGTAGTCGAGCCCGGGCCGGACACGAAGCTGGCCAGTACCAGGTCATCCAGAGACAGCGCGAACGACATCATCCCGCCCGCCGCCAGCGACGGTGCAATCATCGGGATGGTGATCAGGAAGAACACCTTCCACGGCCGCGCGCCCAGGTCCATCGCCGCTTCTTCGATCGACAGGTCCAGCTCACGCAAACGCGCCGACACCACCACCGCCACATACGCCGCACAGAACGTGGTATGGGCGATCCAGATGGTGACGATGCCACGCTCCTGGGGCCAGCCGATCAACTGCGCCATGGCCACGAACAGCAGCAACAGCGACAGACCGGTGATCACTTCCGGCATCACCAACGGCGCGGTCACCAGGCCGCCGAACAGCGTGCGGCCCTTGAACTGGCTGATGCGCGTCAGCACGAACGCGGCCAAGGTCCCCAGGGCCACTGCTGCGATCGCCGTGTAGCAGGCGATTTCCAGGGAGCGCGCCACCGAGCCCATCAATTGGGTGTTGTCCAGCAGACCCACGTACCACTTGATCGACCAACCGCCCCACACCGTCACCAGTTTGGATTCGTTGAACGAGTAGATCACCAGAATCAGCATCGGCAGGTAGATGAACAACAACCCCGCCACCAGCATGAAGCTTGAGAAACTGACGCGCTTCATATCTTGCCCTCCATCTCTTTGGCTTGGCTGCGGTTAAACAGGATGATCGGCACGATCAGGATCGCCAGCATCACCACCGCCAGGGCAGACGCCACCGGCCAGTCACGGTTGTTGAAGAATTCTTGCCACAGCACTTTACCGATCATCAGGGTTTCCGGCCCGCCGAGCAGTTCCGGGATCACGAACTCGCCCACCACCGGGATAAACACCAGCATGCAACCGGCGATGATGCCGTTCTTGGACAGCGGCACGGTGATCTTCCAGAAGCTGTTGAAGGTGCTCGAACCCAGGTCCGATGCGGCTTCCAGCAAGCTCTGGTCGTGCTTCACCAGGTTGGCGTACAGCGGCAGGATCATGAACGGCAGGTACGAATAGACCACGCCGATATACACCGCGATGTTGGTGTTGAGGATCTGCAGTGGTTCGTTGATCAGCCCCATGGACATCAGGAAGCCATTGAGCAAACCGTTGTTGCTGAGGATGCCCATCCACGCATACACGCGGATCAGAATCGCGGTCCAGGTCGGCATCATGATCAGCAGTACCAGCACGGTCTGCATCTCTTTGCGCGCGGTGGCAATGGCGTAGGCCATCGGATAGCCGATCAACAGGCACAGCAACGTGCTGAAGAACGCCATTTTCAGCGAGCCCAGGTAGGCGGAGATGTACAGCTCATCCCCCGCCAACAGGCTGTAGTTGGCCAGGTTCAGTACCACCTGCAGCTTTTGCTCGACGTAGGTGTAGATCTCGGTGTACGGCGGGATCGCCACGTCGGCTTCGGCAAAGCTGATTTTCAGCACGATGAAGAACGGCAGGGCGAAAAAAAGGAACAGCCACAGGAACGGTATCCCGATGACCACCTGCTTGCCGCTGGGGACGATGCGCTGCAAGCGCCGCTTGAGCTTTTTTGTGTTCATGAGCGAAGCACCACGCCGCTGTCGTCTTCCCACCACACATAGACCTGGTCACCCCAGGTCGGCCGCTGGCCACGGCGCTCGGCGTTGGCCACGAAAGACTGCACCAGCTTGCCGCTCGGCAACTCCACGTAGAACACCGAGTGGCCGCCCAGGTAGGCGATATCGTGCACCTTGCCGCTGGACCAGTTGTGTTCGCAGGTCGGCATTTCGGTGGTTACCAGCAGCTTTTCCGGGCGGATCGCGTAGGTCACCGACTTGTCTTCCACCGCAGTGGCGATGCCGTAGCCCACATAGATGTCGCGGTCCAGGTCCGGGCATTTGAGCACCGCGTGGCCTTCGGCGTCGTCCACCACCTGGGTGTCGAAGATATTGACGTTGCCGATGAACTCGCACACCAGGCGGCTGGTAGGCGTTTCGTAGATGTCGATGGGGCTGCCGATCTGCGCGATCCAGCCCAGGTGCATGATCGCGATGCGCTCGGCCATGGTCATGGCCTCTTCCTGGTCGTGGGTCACCATCACGCAGGTCACGCCGACGCGCTCGATGATCTCCACCAGTTCCAGTTGCATCTGCGAACGCAGCTTCTTGTCGAGGGCGCCCATGGGCTCATCGAGCAGCAGCAGTTTCGGGCGCTTGGCCAGGGAACGTGCCAGGGCCACCCGCTGACGCTGGCCGCCGGACAACTGGTGCGGCTTGCGCTTGGCGTACTGGCTCATCTGCACCAGCTTGAGCATCTCGGCCACGCGGGCGTCGACCTCGGCCTTGGGGATCTTGTCCTGTTGCAGGCCGAAGGCAATGTTCTGCGCCACGGTCATGTGTGGGAACAAGGCGTAGGACTGAAACATCATGTTGATCGGCCGCTCGTAGGGCGGCATATCGGTGATGTCCACACCGTCGAGGTAGATACGACCTTCGGTTGGACGCTCGAAGCCTGCGAGCATGCGCAACAAGGTGGACTTGCCCGAACCCGAACCGCCGAGCAAGGCGAAAATCTCGCCTTTCTTGATTTCCAGGGACACGTCGTCCACGGCAATCGTCTCGTCGAACTTCTTTGTGACCCGGTCGATTTTGACCAGCACCTTCTTAGGTGTCTGGTCGCCTTCGAGGGCTTTCTTATAGGCGCCGGAGGCAACTGCCATTTACGAAACTCCCAAAAAAAACAGTGCAGTTCGCCCGAGGCGGGCGAACCCAGGATAGTTTGAGCCTTACTTGCCCGTCTTGACCTTGGTCCAGCTACGGGTCATCAAGCGTTGCACGTTCGGGGGTAGCTCGAAGTTGACGAATGTCCGATCGAGAACCGCCTGCGGTGGGTAAACCGCTGCGTCGGTGCGTATCGATTGCTCCATCAGTTTGTCCGCCCCTGGGTTAGGGTTGGCGTAACCGACTTGATCACTGACCTGAGCGATGACCTCAGGTTGCAGCAAATAGTTAATGAAGGCATGGGCTTGCTTGACGTTGGTCGCATCCTTGGGAATCGCCAGTACGTCAAACCACAGGTTGCCGCCTTCTTTCGGAATGACGTAGGCGATGTTCACGCCTTTGCCTGCTTCGCTTGCGCGAGCCTTGGCCTGGAACACATCGCCGGAAAACCCGGCGGCCACGCAGATGTTGCCGTTAGCCAGGTCCGAGATGTATTTGGAAGAATGAAAGTAGGTCACGTAGGGCCGAACTTTGAGCAGCTTTTCTTCGGCTTTTTTGTAGTCGTCCGGGTTGGTGCTGTTGGGGTTAAGACCCATGTAGTTGAGCACCGCCGGCAGCATTTCATCGGCCGAGTCCATGAAGGACACGCCGCAGGTGGCGAGCTTCTTCATGTTTTCCGGTTCGAACAGCACCGCCCAGGAATCGATATGGTCGACGCCCAGCACTTGCTTCACTTTGTCGACGTTGTAGCCGATGCCGTTGGTGCCCCACAGGTACGGCACTGCGTACTGGTTGCCTGGGTCGTTCTTCTCCAGACGTTTGAGCAGCGTCGGATCAAGGTTGGCGTAGTTGGTCAGCAGCGACCGGTCCAGCTTCTGGAACGCCCCGGCCTTGATCTGCTTGCCGAGGAAGTGGTTGGACGGCACCACCACGTCGTAACCGGTACGCCCGGCCAGCAGCTTGCCTTCCAGGGTTTCGTTGGAGTCAAACACGTCATACACGGGCTTGATACCGCTGGCCTTTTCGAAGTTGGCCAGGGTGTCGGGGCCGATGTAGTCCGACCAGTTATAAATATGCACCGTAGGGGCGGCCTGCACGCTGACAGCCAGCGTGATACCCGCGCCCACCAGCAAGGCTTGGCGAAATAAAGAAATTGGCAAGTGGAGGTCCTCTTAAATAGTTGGGCCTTAAAAGTTGTTGCCCGGCAACAAAACCGGCGCGCAACTTACCCTCGATAAACCGATCCGGCAAAACTTTCTGTCATTTAATGTGTGGGAGGGAGCAACCCCCTCCCACAGGTATCACGGCTTATTTACCGGACTTGATCTTGGTCCAGCTGCGCGTCATTTCACGTTGAGTGGCAGCGGGCAGGTCAGCAATGGCGTAGAGCTTGGCCTGCACATCAGCAGGTGGGTAGATGCCCGGGTCGCTGGTGATGTCTTTGTCGACCAGTGCGGTGGCCTTCTCGTTACCGTTCGGGAAACGCACGCTGTCGGTGATCGCCGCCATCACTTTCGGCTCAAGCAGGTAGTTCATGAACTTGTAGGCCGCCTCGACGTTTTCGGCATCCTTAGGGATGGCGACCATGTCGTAGAAGCTACCGGCGCCTTCTTTCGGAATGTCGTAGGCCACTTTGACCTTGCCACCGGCTTCAGCCGCACGGGACTTGGCCTGCTGGATGTCACCCGAGTAACCCACGGCCACGCAGATGTTGCCGTTGGCGAGGTCGGAAATGTACTTGGAAGAGTGGAAGTAGCCGATCGAAGGACGGATCTTGAGGAACAGGTCTTCGGCTTGCTTGAGCTGTTTTTTATCCTGAGTGTCGGTTGGCAGGCCCAGGTAATGCAGCGCCACCGGCAGCATTTCGGTAGGCGAATCGAGGAAGCTCACGCCGCAGCTTTTGAGCTTGGCGATATTTTCAGGCTTGAGCAGCACATCCCACGAGTCGATCTTGTCCACGCCCAGCGCGGCCTTGACCTTCTCCGGGTTGTAGCCGATGCCGATCGAACCCCACATGTACGGGAAGGCGTGCTTGTTGTCCGGGTCGCTGACCGACACGGCCTTGAGCAGGGAGGTGTTCAGGTTGCTGTAGTTGGACAGTTTGGACTTGTCCAGCTCCTGATAGACACCGGCCTTGATCTGCTTGGCGAGGAAGTTGTTCGACGGTACGACGATGTCGTAGCCGGACTTGCCTGCCAGCAGCTTGGCTTCGAGGGTTTCGTTGCTGTCGAATACGTCGTACACCACTTTGATGCCAGTCTCTTTTTCAAAGTTGGCGATGGTGTCCGGCGCGATGTAGTCGGACCAGTTGTAGACGTGCAGCACTTTATCGTCCGCCTGGGCCGCGCCCGCCATTGCGCCCATCAGGGACAAGGCGAGGAGAGTCTTGCCAGCGTTCTTCAAACCTAATGCCTTCATTATGGTGATGCTCCAATTTTTTCTTTTTTGGGCCACATTCTTTTATGTTCAGCGGCCCTTCCAGAGGGCAACAAAACAGGGCGACAGTCTGGCAAGTTCAGGGGCTGGCTTTCAACCAAGGCCCCCAACATTTGTAACTGCCCAGACGCAGCATCGGAAGCCACCGCGCACTGAGCCTAGCACTTAGCCCTGCAACGCCGCCAAAGTCAGGTCCAGGCACGTACGCGCCTTGGTCACCAGCTCATCGATTTCGGCCTTGCTGATCACCAGCGGCGGAGAAATGATCATGGTGTCGCCCACGGCGCGCATGATCAGACCATTGTTGAAGCAGAAGTTGCGGCAAATCATGCCCACGCCCTTGCCTTCATAACGCTTGCGGGTGGCTTTGTCCTGAACCAGCTCGATTGCACCGAGCATGCCCACACCGCGAACTTCGCCCACCAACGGATGATCAGCCAGCTCCCTCAGACGCTTTTGCAAATACGGTGCCGTTTCGTCATGAACCCGACTGACGATTTTTTCATCGCGCATGATGCGGATGTTTTCCAGGGCCACCGCCGCCGCCACCGGATGGCCGGAGTAGGTGAAGCCGTGGTTGAAATCACCGCCTTCGTTGAGCACGGCTACCACGTCGTCGCGCACGATCAGGCCACCCATGGGGATGTAACCCGAGGTGAGTCCCTTGGCGATGGTCATCATGTGCGGCTTGAGGTCGTAGAAGTCGCTACCGAACCACTCACCGGTACGGCCGAACCCGCAGATGACCTCGTCGGCGACAAACAGGATGTCGTACTTGGCGAGGATTTCCTTGATGCGCGGCCAATAGGTGTCGGGCGGCACGATCACACCCCCGGCGCCCTGGATCGGCTCGGCAATAAAGGCACCGACGGTGTCCACGCCCAGTTCCAGGATCTTTTCTTCCAACTGGTTGGCGGCCCAGGTCCCGAATTCGTCGGGGCTCATGTTGCCACCTTCGCCGAACCAGTACGGCTGGGCGATGTGGGTGATGCCCGGAATCGGCAAGTCGCCCTGTTCATGCATATACGTCATGCCGCCCAGGCTGGCGCCGGCCACGGTGGAGCCGTGGTAGCCATTCTTGCGGCTGATGATGGTTTTCTTGTTCGGCTGGCCTTTGATCGCCCAGTAGTGGCGGACCATGCGCAACATGGTGTCGTTGCCTTCGGAGCCGGAACCGGTAAAGAACACGTGATTCATGCCGGCGGGCGCAACGCCTGCAATGGCCTTGGCCAGCTCCAGCACCGGCGGGTGAGCGGTCTGGAAGAACAGGTTGTAGTACGGCAGTTCTTTCATCTGTTTGGCGGCGGCGTCGGCCAGTTCATCGCGACCGTAACCGATCGCCACGCACCACAGGCCGGCCATGCCGTCGAGGATCTTGTTGCCTTCGCTGTCCCACAAGTACACGCCGTGGGCTTTGGTGATGATCCGTGGGCCTTTCTCTTTCAATTGCTTGAAGTCGCTGAACGGCGCCAGGTGGTGATCACTGCTCAAGGCTTGCCATTCACGGGTTTGCGGGTTGTTGCTGGACATACCAATCTCCTAGACTTTTCAGTGAAGGGCGCGCTGTGCAGGCAGCACGCCCGGCGCATCAGACGGCAAAGAGCAGGAATTCCCGCTCCCACGAACTGATCACGCGCTTGAAGTTTTCATGCTCGGCCCGCTTGACCGCGACATAGCCTGTGATGAATTTCTGCCCCAGGTATTTCTCGATGGTCTTGCTGTTTTCCATGCGTTCCAGGGCGTCTTCGATGGTCAACGGCAGGCGCAGGTTGCGTCGCTCATAACCCCGGCCCACTACCGGCGCGCTTGGGTTGTGGCCTTCGACCATGCCGATGTAGCCGCACAGCAGGCTGGCGGCAATCGCCAGGTACGGGTTGGCGTCGGCGCCCGGCAGGCGGTTTTCCACACGGCGGTTCTGCGGGCCGGCATCCGGTACGCGCAGGCCGACGGTGCGGTTTTCTTCGCCCCATTCCACGTTCACTGGTGCCGAGGTATCGGGCAGGAAGCGGCGGAACGAGTTCACGTTGGGTGCAAACAACGGCAGCAATTCGGGGATGAACTTCTGCAGGCCGCCAATGTGGTTGAGGAACAGCTGGCTCATGGTTCCGTCTTCATTGGAGAAGACATTCTTGCCGGTGGCGATGTCGATGATGCTCTGGTGCAGGTGCATCGCGCTGCCGGGCTCGCCGGTCATCGGCTTGGCCATGAAGGTGGCGGCCACGTCGTGCTTGAGCGCCGCTTCACGCATGGTGCGCTTGAACACCAGGATCTGGTCGGCCAGGGACAGCGCGTCACCGTGACGGAAGTTGATTTCCATCTGCGCGGTGCCGTCTTCGTGGATCAGGGTGTCGAGGTCCAGCTCCTGCAGTTCGCACCAGTCGTAGACGTCTTCGAACAGCGGGTCGAATTCGTTGGCTGCTTCAATAGAGAAGGACTGGCGGCCGGTCTCCGGGCGCCCGGAACGGCCGATCGGCGGTTGCAGCGGGAAGTCCGGGTCCTCGCAGCGCTTGGTCAGGTAGAACTCCATCTCCGGCGCCACGATGGGCTGCCAGCCTCTGTCGGCGTAGAGCTTGAGGACTTTCTTGAGCACGTTGCGCGGCGACAGCTCGATCGGGTTGCCTTGCTTGTCGTAGGTGTCGTGGATCACCTGGGCGGTCGGCTCAATGGCCCAGGGCACCAGGAACACCGCATTCTGGTCGGGGCGGCAGATCATGTCGATGTCGGCCGGGTCGAGCAATTCGTAATAGATGTCGTCTTCGACATAGTCGCCGGTCACGGTCTGCAACAGCACGCTTTCGGGCAGGCGCATGCCTTTTTCGGCGATGAACTTGTTGGTCGGCGAGATCTTGCCCCGGGTGATGCCGGTGAGGTCGCCAATCATGCATTCGACTTCTGTGATCTTGTGGTCTTTCAACCAATCGGTGAGCTGGTCGAGGTTGTTACTCATAAATGCCTCTGGGCTGGGTTTCCTGGCATCCATTAAAGGCCAGGCGTTGGTTGACGCAGCATCCGCGTCGTTTTTTCGTTCGAGGTAGGAGCTTACCTGCCATTTGCTGCAGCGTTGCATTCCTCACGCCAAAGTTGTGCGTAATCTTGATCGGCGCGCTCGAGGAGGGCCGGTCACTGACGAATGAGAGGGCAACGAAGAGGCGGGACTGGCCGTCAAGAATATTGGCCGGTGCATGAGCATTCACGCGGGATGAACGGACTGCGGACAACGCCTGGCTGAAGCAGGCGCAGACGCCGAGTGGCGGCAGGTGAAACATGAAGCACCCCGGTATTATTGCTGTTATGGGTTTGAATCGAGCTTAGCCTTGTTCATTTTTTTACACAACACCCCCGTAAAAAATACAACACGGCCCGCTCAAGCCTGCGAGTCCCAAGCCCATCGAACCCAAAAAATCGCCCTAAAAAGCCCCAAAAAAGCCTTCGCAGCGCTTTTTTAGGGCAAAAAAGGCCTCGCTTGACTTCGGCATGCCGTTCGGGTTGACTGAAACCAGAAAAGATCAATGATTGATATTTTTAACAACAAAGGTGTTGCATCATGTCGGTACCCCCGCGTGCCGTTCAGCTTAACGAAGCGAACGCGTTCCTTAAGGATCATCCTGAGGTTCTGTACGTAGACCTTCTAATTGCGGATATGAATGGTGTGGTGCGCGGCAAGCGCATCGAACGCACCAGCCTCCACAAGGTTTACGAGAAGGGCATTAACCTGCCTGCCTCTTTATTTGCCCTGGATATCAACGGCTCGACGGTGGAAAGCACCGGCCTGGGCCTGGACATCGGTGATGCTGACCGAATCTGTTATCCAATCCCCGACACCCTATGCAATGAGCCCTGGCAAAAGCGCCCGACCGCGCAATTGCTGATGACCATGCATGAACTTGAAGGTGAACCTTTCTTCGCCGATCCGCGCGAAGTGCTCCGCCAAGTCGTCAGCAAGTTCGATGACATGGGCCTGACCATCTGCGCTGCCTTCGAGCTTGAGTTCTACCTGATCGACCAGGAGAACGTGAACGGCCGCCCACAACCGCCCCGCTCGCCGATCTCCGGCAAACGCCCGCACTCGACACAGGTCTACCTGATCGACGACCTCGACGAATACGTCGACTGCCTCCAGGACATCCTGGAAGGTGCCAAAGAGCAAGGCATCCCGGCCGACGCCATCGTCAAGGAAAGTGCCCCGGCGCAGTTCGAAGTGAACCTGCACCACGTGGCCGACCCGATCAAGGCCTGCGACTACGCGGTACTGCTCAAGCGCCTGATCAAGAACATCGCCTACGACCATGAGATGGACACCACCTTCATGGCCAAGCCTTACCCAGGCCAGGCGGGCAACGGTCTGCACGTGCACATTTCGATCCTGGACAAGGACGGCAAGAACATCTTCGCCAGCGAGGATCCCGAGCAGAACGCCGCATTGCGTCACGCGATCGGCGGTGTGCTGGAGACCCTACCCGCTCAGATGGCGTTCCTGTGCCCCAACGTCAACTCCTACCGTCGCTTCGGCGCACAGTTCTACGTGCCGAACTCACCGTGCTGGGGCCTGGACAACCGCACCGTGGCGATTCGCGTACCGACCGGCTCGTCCGACGCCGTACGTATCGAACACCGTGTGGCCGGCGCCGATGCCAACCCTTACCTGCTGATGGCTTCGGTCCTGGCGGGTGTGCATCACGGTCTGACCAACAAGATCGAACCGCGCGCCCGTGGAAGGCAACAGCTACGAGCAGAACGAGCAAAGCCTGCCGAACAACCTGCGCGATGCCCTGCGCGAGCTGGACGACAGCGAGGTGATGGCCAAGTACATCGATCCTAAATACATCGATATCTTCGTCGCCTGTAAGGAAAGTGAGCTGGAAGAGTTCGAACACTCTATCTCCGACCTTGAGTACAACTGGTACCTGCATACCGTGTAAGCGGTTGCAGCAGTAAAAAGGGAACGCCGCTGACTTTGGTCAGTGGCGTTTTTTTATGGGTTTCTTTCGGGCTACCGGGTTGGCCTCATCGGGAGGGAGCTTGATCCCGATGAGGCCTGCAAGACAACATACCTCCCTGCTCATACAATGCCCGCTGCCTTGTAGGAGACTTCCATGACCACCCGCCCCGCCTCCCCGCGCAAACCTCGCGCCCGCAGCCAGGCCAGGATCGACGCGATTCTCGACGCCGCCCGCACCTTGCTCGCCGCCGAAGGCGTGGCCGGTCTATCGATCTACAGCGTGGCCGAGCGCGCGCAGATTCCGCCGTCGTCGGTGTACCACTTTTTCGCCAGTGTGCCGGCATTGCTGGAGGCGTTGACGGCAGACGTGCACGCGGCCTTCCGCGCGGCGATTCAAGCGCCCATCGAGCACGATGCCCTCAAGCATTGGCGCGACCTGTCCTGCATCGTTGAACAGCGCATGCTCGCCGTCTATGACCAGGATGCCGCCGCACGACAGCTGATCCTGGCCCAGCATGGGCTTACCGAAGTGACCCAGGCCGATCGTCAGCACGATCTGGAATTGGGGGATTTGATGCTGGCGGTGTTCAACCGGCATTTTGAAGTGCCGACCTTGCCGAGCGATGTGGATGTATTTGCCTTGGCGCTGGAGCTGAGCGACCGCGTCTACGCGCGTTCGGTGCATCAGCATGGGCTGATCACGCCGCGGATGGCAGAGGAAGGGATGCGGGTGTTTGATGCGTATGTGGGGCTGTATTTGCCGGCGTATTTGCCTAAGCGCTGAGGCTTGTGTTGGCTGAGCCGGCCTCATCGGGGGCGGTGCGACGATTCGACTTGCTCCCGATGGCGGCCTAAAGCGATCACAACTTGGCGATCGACACCTCAGTGGATTTCACAAAGGCAATCACTTCACTGCCAATCACCAGTTCCAACTCTTTGACCGAGCGCGTGGTGATCACCGAAGTGACGATCCCGGAGGCGGTCTGCACGTCGATTTCCGACAGCACATCGCCGACCACGATTTCCTTGATGGTGCCTTTGAACTGGTTACGCACGTTGATGGCTTTAATAGTCATACGGTTTCTCCTGGGGTCGAAATAGCTGCAAGTTGTTAGCTGCAAGCTGCAAGTAAAAAGCGCTTTGCTTCCCCTTGCAGCTTCAAGCTTGAAGCTTGCTGCTGCTTTATTGCGCCCAACGCAGTTGCGTAGGCAGCGGTGAAACAGGTTCGGGTTCCGGCGGTGTGCCGGGCAACGACAGCACACGGTTGAGCACTTCGGCTTCCAGCGCCGCCAGACGATGGGAGCCACGGGCCCGTGGGCGTGGCAGGTCGACGATCAGGTCTAGGCCGATTTCGCCGTCTTCGATCAGGATCACTCGGTCGGCAATCGCCACGGCTTCGCTGACGTCGTGGGTCACCAGCAACACGGTGAAGCCGTGCTTGCGCCACAGGTTTTCGATCAGTTGCTGCATCTCGATGCGGGTCAGGGCATCCAGCGCGCCCAGGGGTTCATCGAGTAACAGCAAGCGCGGTTGGTGGATCAGTGCGCGCGCCAGGGCCACCCGTTGTTTTTGGCCGCCGGACAGTGCCGCCGGCCATTCATTGGCGCGCTCGGCCAGGCCGACCGCTTCCAAGGCCTGCAGAGCCTTGGGGCGCCAATCGCCCTTGAGGCCCAGGCCCACGTTGTCGATGATTTTTTTCCAAGGCAGCAAACGCGCTTCCTGGAACATCAGCCGCGTGTCTTCAATCGCTTCGCCGAGCGGCGCGGAACCGGCCAGCAACTCGCCGCCGCTGGCTTTGTCCAGGCCGGCCAGCAGGCGCAGCAAAGTGCTTTTGCCGCACCCGCTACGACCGACCACCGCCACGAACTGGCCCGCCGGAATGTGCAGATCGATCTCTTTGAGCACTAGGCGCGCGCCAAACGATTTGCGCAATTTGCGCACCGCCAGGGGAATCCCCTTCAGCAAACGCGCAGGTTCTTGAGCCGTCATGCCGCACCGCCTTTTTTCACTTGATACGCCGGGTGCCAGCGCAGCCACACACGTTCCAGGCCACGCGCCGCCAGGTCAGCCAGCTTGCCGAGGATCGCGTACATCACGATGGCCAGCACCACCACGTCGGTTTGCAGGAACTCACGGGCGTTCATCGCCAGGTAACCGATGCCCGAGCTGGCGGAGATGGTTTCCGCCACGATCAGCGTCAACCACATAAAGCCCAGGGCAAAGCGCACGCCCACCAGGATCGACGGCAGCGCCCCCGGCAGGATCACCTGCCAGAACAGGCTGAAACCGGACAAGCCGTAGCTGCGCGACATTTCCACCAGCGCCGGGTCGACGTTGCGGATGCCGTGATAGGTGTTCAGGTAGATCGGAAACAGCGTGCCGAGGGCCACCAGGAAAATCTTCGCAGTCTCGTCGATCCCGAACCACAGGATCACCAGCGGGATCAACGCCAGGTGCGGCACGTTGCGGATCATCTGCACCGAGCTGTCCAGCAGGCGTTCGCCCCACGTCGACAGGCCGGTGATAAACCCCAGCGCCAGGCCGATGCTGCCACCGATCACAAAGCCCAGGCC
Source organism: Pseudomonas lactucae (assembly GCF_016937615.1). Lineage (GTDB taxonomy): Bacteria > Pseudomonadota > Gammaproteobacteria > Pseudomonadales > Pseudomonadaceae > Aquipseudomonas > Aquipseudomonas lactucae. Next base: position 33,762 of record NZ_JAFHKI010000154.1, read on the forward strand.
GGCCCGCCAGCCACTGATAGCCAGGTGCGTCCAGATTTCGCCGCTGCGCACCAGGTTGACCCCAGCCTCAATCACGGCACTGGGGGCCGGCAGAATACGCGTCGACAACCAGCCCGCCGACACCGACAACTGCCACACCGCCAGCAATAGAATCGGCAGCACCCAGGGCGCCACGCGATGACTCAGTTTTTCATAGCTCATAACGCCGCCTCAGCTCTGTGACGCGGCTTTGGGAAGGATATCGTTGGCGACCATTTCGCCGAACGGGCTCACGTAACCGGCGCTTTTCGGCAGCTCGGGACGTTCGATATCCAGGTGCGGGAACAGCAGTTCGGCGACCCGATACGATTCTTCCAGGTGTGGATAACCGGAGAAGATAAAGGTATCGATGCCCAACGCTGCGTACTCCTTGACCCGCGCCGCAACGGTTGGGCCATCGCCCACCAGCGCGGTACCCGCACCGCCGCGCACCAGGCCGACGCCGGCCCACAGGTTGGGGCTGACTTCGAGATTGTCGCGGTTGCCGCCATGCAAGGCCGCCATGCGTTGTTGCCCGACCGAATCGAAGCGCGCCAGGGAGGCCTGGGCGCGGGCGATGGTATCGTCATCCAGATGGGAGATCAGTTTGTCGGCGGCTTTCCAGGCTTCATCGTTGGTTTCGCGCACGATCACATGCAGACGAATGCCGAAGCGCACCGTGCGCCCAAGCTTGGCGGCCTTGGCGCGTACCTGCTCGATTTTCTCGGCAACCGCAGCCGGTGGCTCGCCCCAGGTCAGCACCATTTCCACTTGCTCGGCAGCCAAATCCTGAGCGGCTTCGGAAGAACCACCGAAGTACAAAGGCGGTCGCGGTTGCTGGATCGGTGGATAGAGCAATTTGGCGCCTTTGACGCTGATGTGCTCGCCGTCGTAGTCCACGGTTTCACCTTCCAGCACGCGGCGCCAGATGCGCGTGAACTCGACCGAAGCCTGGTAACGCTCTTCGTGACTGAGGAACAAGCCATCACCGGCCAATTCTTCCGGATCACCGCCAGTGACCAGATTGAACAATGCCCGGCCGCCGGACAGACGATCCAGAGTCGCGGCCTGACGCGCCGCCACCGTCGGGGAAATGATCCCGGGGCGCAGGGCGACAAGGAATTTCAGACGCTGGGTCACCGGGATCAGCGACGCGGCCACCAGCCACGAGTCCTCGCAGGAGCGCCCGGTGGGGATCAAAACGCCGTCAAAACCCAGGCGGTCAGCGGCCTGGGCCACTTGCTGCAAATAACCGTGGTCGACGGCGCGTGCGCCTTCGGCGGTGCCAAGGTAGTGGCCGTCGCCGTGGGTAGGCAGGAACCAGAAAATATTGAGGCTCATGGAGTTGTCTCCTGAAGAAATCGGATTACGGCGCGTTGGCCACCGCGGCGGGTGGTGTCCAGATCACGTCCTTGATGCTCAAGGGTTTGGGGATCAATTTGAGTTGATAGAAGCTGTCGGCGATTTTCTGTTGGGCGGCGACCACTTCCGGGGTCAGGAACAACGCGCCATAGCCCTGGCGCTTCACCGAGGTCAGGGTGATGTCAGCCGGCAGGCCAAGCAGCGGCGCGACTTGTTCAGTGACTTCCTGCGGATTGGCCTTGGACCATTCGCCCACCGCGCGTACTTCTTCCACCAGCGCCTTGATCACCTGCGGGTGTTGCTCGGCATACGGCTTGGTCGCCAGGTAGAACTGGTGGTTGTCAGCAATGCCGGTGCCGTCACGCAAGGTGCGCGCTTGCAGCTGTTTCTCGGCGGCGGCCTGGTACGGGTCCCAGATCACCCAGGCGTCCACGCTGCCACGCTCGAACGCGGCGCGGGCATCGGCAGGCGGCAGGAACACGGTTTGTACGTCGGTGTATTTCAGGCCTGCATCTTCCAGGGCACGTACCAGCAGGTAGTGCACGTTGGAGCCTTTATTGAGCACGATTTTCTTGCCCTTGAGCTCGGTCACCGACTTGATCGCCGAGTCTTTCGGCACCAGGATCGCTTCGCTGGTCGGCGCCGGCGGCTCGTAGGCCACATAGAGCAGATCGGCACCGGCAGCCTGGGCAAACACCGGCGGGGTTTCGCCGGTAACGCCGAAGTCGATGGAGCCGACGTTCAGGCCCTCAAGCAGTTGCGGGCCGCCGGGAAACTCGGTCCATTGCACCTGAACGCCTTGGGCCGCCAGGCGTTTTTCCAGGGTGCCCTTGGCTTTGAGCAGCACCAGGGTGCCGTATTTCTGATAACCGATCCGCAGGGTCTCGGCGGCTTGGGCTTGAACAATGGCGCCGAAGGACACAGCCGCAGCAAACAGTGCGACCAGACCACGACGCAAGATGACAGTGCGCATGGCGCTCTCTCCAAATATGCGTTTAGGGTTTTGGCTGCACCTGCTTGGCCGTTGGCGGCTGAGTAAGGTGAGTGTTTCTTAAGTGGGTAAGGCTCAGATACTCCAGCGAGCCGTCAGCAAACGGTCATTCAATGCATGCGGGTCCAACGGTTTCGGGCGACGGGCCATGGCGCTGTAGAGCGTTTCCAGCGCCTCATGCAAACGGTGTTCAAGCACCGGCACCAACTGCGCCTGGGCACTGCCTTCGCCATAGGCGATCTGGCTGTCTTCGGCAAAGATCCCGTGGAGCAATTCCTGGGCCTTGAGGGCCGACAACACCGGCTTCAGCGCGTAGTCCACCGCCAGCATATGGGCGATGCTGCCGCCAGTGGCCATCGGCAACACGACCTTGTGCGCCAGGGCGCGTTCGGGCAGCAGGTCGAGCACGGTTTTCAGCGCGCCGGAGAACGAGGCCTTGTAGACCGGCGTTGCTATCACCAAGCCATCCGCATTAGCCACTTGCTGCAACAGGTCGATGACCTTGGGGCTGTCGAAGCGCGCATGCAGCAAGTCTTCGGCCGGGAAGTCCCGTACCTGGTAACTCACCACCTCAACGCCTTTGTCTTGTAACCATTGACGGGTTTTCTCCAGCAAGACCCCGGAGCGGGAACGCTGGCTGGGACTGCCTCCGAGTGTGACGACCAACATGCAGGAATTCCTTGAGCAAGTGCCGGCGGTTCGCTGGGTGGGCGATGGCGCCAAGATGAAACAGACCTTACCAGCAGATTCATATATCTATAAATCTTATTTTTTCATTTGTTTATTCTTTAAATGCATATGAGATTTATAAGTCGCCAGGCGAAAAAAAAGGCCGTTGAAACGGCCTGAAAACCCCTGCTATGTGATTCGGTTTGCAACTTGAAATGCAGTCAAAACGTGGGAGGG
>NZ_JAFHKI010000155.1 GCF_016937615.1 Pseudomonas lactucae
GGCGCGGTGCCGTTGTGGGGCGGCGAGGTGGCCAAGCGCATCAAGGACTTCAACCAGGGCGGCATGCTCTGGACCTTCAAGCTGCCCAAAGAGCTGGTCGCCAAACACTGAATCTACGACCAAATGACAGTTACCCCCCTGCCAACGGCGCATTCGCCCGGCAGCGGGGGCTCTTTACTATCGGGTCATCGCCTGTTGACCGACAGGCCCGGACCCAGACAGAGGCTTCAACATGATCTACGCACAACCTGGCACCCCTGGCGCTATCGTCAGCTTCAAGTCGCGCTACGGCAATTTCATCGGCGGCGAGTTCGTTGCACCGCTCAGCGGCGAATACTTCACCAACACCTCGCCGGTCACCGGTGAAGCGATCGCCGAGTTCCCGCGCTCCAACGCCGCCGATATCGATAAGGCCCTGGATGCCGCCCACGCCGCCGCCGATGCCTGGGGCAAGACCTCGCCCCAGGACCGTTCCCTGGTGCTGCTGAAAATTGCGACCGCATCGAGCAACACCTCGAAGTGCTGGCCGTGACCGAAAGCTGGGACAACGGCAAGGCCGTGCGCGAAACCCTCAACGCCGACGTGCCGCTGGCCGCCGACCACTTTCGCTACTTCGCCGGCTGCATCCGCGCCCAGGAAGGCGGCGCCGCCGAGATCAACGAACACACTGCCGCCTACCACTTCCATGAGCCGCTGGGCGTGGTCGGGCAGATCATCCCGTGGAACTTCCCGCTGCTGATGGCCGCCTGGAAACTCGCGCCGGCCCTGGCCGCCGGTAACTGCATCGTGCTCAAGCCGGCCGAGCAGACGCCGCTGTCGATCATGGTGTTTGCCGAACTGATCAATGACCTGCTGCCACCGGGCGTGCTGAACATCGTGCAGGGCTTTGGCCGCGAAGCGGGGGAGGCCTTGGCCACCAGCAAGCGCATCGCCAAGATCGCATTTACCGGCTCGACCCCGATCGGCGCGCACATCATGCATGCGGCCGCCGAGAACCTGATCCCGTCGACCGTGGAACTGGGCGGCAAGTCGCCGAACATCTTCTTCGAAGACATCATGCGGGCGGAGCCTGCATTCATCGAAAAAGCCGCGAAGGCCTGGTGCTGGCGTTCTTCAACCAGGGCGAAGTGTGCACCTGCCCGTCGCGGGCGCTGGTGCAGGAGTCGATCTACGACGACTTCATGAAAGTGGTGATGAAAAAGATCGTCAAGATCAAGCGCGGCAACCCGCTGGACACCGAGACCATGGTCGGCGCCCAGGCGTCCGAGCAGCAATACGACAAGATCCTCTCCTACCTCAAGATCGCCCAGGAAGAGGGCGCCGAGCTGCTCACCGGCGGCGCGGCCGAGCGTTTGGACGGCGACCTGGCCAGCGGTTATTACATCCAGCCGACCCTGCTCAAGGGGCACAACAAGATGCGCGTGTTCCAGGAAGAAATCTTCGGCCCGGTGGTGGGCATCACCACCTTCAAGGACGAAGCCGAGGCCCTGGCGATTGCCAACGACAGCGAGTTCGGCCTGGGTGCCGGTTTGTGGACCCGCGACATCAACCGCGCCTACCGCATGGGCCGGGCAATCAAGGCCGGGCGCGTGTGGACCAACTGCTACCACCTGTACCCGGCCCACGCGGCGTTTGGCGGTTACAAGAAATCGGGCGTGGGGCGTGAGAACCACAAGATGATGCTGGATCATTACCAGCAGACCAAGAACCTGCTGGTGAGCTACGACATCAATCCGCTGGGGTTCTTCTGATCCCTTGATTACAACGCGGTCCCCTGTGGGAGGGGGCAAGCCCCCTCCCACATTTTGTTCTATGTACATTCGCGACTAATGCAGTGTATTCACTCCTTCGAAAGTAGCATTCGCTCCTTCATCCGCTCATGCATTAATGCCTCTACCGGAACCCTCCGGCACAACAAGAGGACTACCCCCCATGTGGACTAAACCGAGCTACACCGACCTGCGTATCGGCTTCGAAGTGACCATGTACTTCGCCAGCCGCTGATCGCGGGCACTGCACGGAGGATGCCTCTTTGGTCTGATTGCATTCGCAGCCGGATCGGTTAGTGTGGAGCGCATCTTCCAAAATAATAACAACAGGCTTTCCAATGAGCCCCAATTTGAGCCTCCTGCGTAAATTCGTCTCGCCTGAAATCATCTTTGGTGCCGGTTGCCGGCATAACGTCGGCAATTACGCCAAGACCTTCGGCGCGCGCAAGGTGCTGGTGGTCAGCGACCCCGGTGTGATCGCCGCCGGCTGGGTGGCGGATGTGCAAGCCAGCCTGCACGCCATCGGCATCGACTATTGCCTGTACAGCGCGGTGTCGCCCAACCCCCGTGTCGAAGAAGTGATGCTCGGCGCCGAGGTGTATCGCGAAAACCATTGTGACGTGATCGTGGCCATCGGCGGCGGCAGCCCCATGGACTGCGCCAAGGCCATCGGCATTGTGGTCGCCCACGGGCGCAGCATCCTTGAGTTCGAAGGGGTGGACACCATCCGCGTGCCGAGCCCCCCGCTGATCCTTATCCCCACGACCGCCGGCACTTCGGCGGATGTGTCGCAGTTCGTGATCATTTCCAACCAGCAGGAACGCATGAAGTTTTCCATCGTCAGCAAGGCGGTGGTGCCGGACGTGTCGCTGATCGACCCGGAAACCACGGCCAGCATGGACCCGTTCCTGTCGGCCTGTACCGGCATTGATGCGCTGGTGCATGCCATCGAGGCGTTCGTGTCCACCGGCCATGGGCCATTGACCGATCCCCATGCGCTGGAAGCCATGCGCCTGATCAACGGCAACCTGGTGCAGATGATCGCCAATCCCAGCGACATCGCCCTGCGGGAAAAAATCATGCTCGGCAGCATGCAGGCGGGCCTGGCGTTTTCCAATGCGATCCTCGGCGCGGTGCACGCCATGTCCCACAGCCTCGGCGGCTTTCTCGACCTGCCTCACGGGCTGTGCAACGCGGTGCTGGTGGAACATGTGGTGGCGTTCAACTACAACTCGGCGCCGGAGCGCTTCAAGGTAATTGCCGAGACCTTCGGCATCGACTGCCGCGGCCTCAATCATCGGCAGATCTGTGGCCGGCTGGTGGAGCACCTGATCGCGTTGAAGCACGCCATTGGCTTCCACGAAACCCTCGGCCTGCATGGGGTGCGTGTGGCGGATATACCGTTTTTGTCCGAGCATGCGATGGACGATCCGTGCATCCTCACCAACCCCCGTGAGTCCAGCCAGCGTGACGTCGAGGTCGTGTATGGCGAAGCGCTCTGACGAGCAGCAACGCGCCCTCGCCGGGCTGCTGGGGCTGGGCGACCAATCGGCGCGCAAGAGCCACTACCCGGAGCTGACGGCGCGGCTGGATGAGCTGGAGGACGAGCGCAATCGCTACATCCGGCTGAACGATGAACTGGAGCAGCGCGTGGCCGCGCGCACCGACGAGCTGCTGGAAGCCAACCGTAACCTGCAACAACAGATCGCCCAGCGCGAACAGGTCGAGCAGGCCCTGCGCGACGCCCGCGATGCCGCCCAGGCCGCCAACCGCAGCAAGGACAAATACCTCGCCGCCGCCAGCCATGACCTGCTGCAACCGCTGAATGCGGCGCGGCTGCTGATCGCCACGTTGCGTGAGCGCAGCTTGCCCAGCGTCGAGCAGGTGCTGGTGGAACGTACCCACCAGGCCCTGGAGGGCGCGGAGGATTTACTGACGGACTTGCTGGATATCTCGCGACTGGACCAGGCGGCGGTCAAGCCCGATGTGGCCCTGTATCGGCTGGAAGAGGTGTTTGCGCCGCTGGTCTCGGAATTTCAATCGGTGGCCCAGGCCGCCGGGCTCAACCTGCGGGTGCGCATGGGGCACTACGCGGTGCGTACCGACCTGCGCCTGCTCACACGCATCCTGCGTAACTTCCTCAGCAACGCCTGCCGCTACACCGACGAGGGCTGCATCCTGCTCGGCGCACGCCGTCGCGGTGATTACCTGCGCCTGGAGGTGTGGGACACCGGGCGCGGCATCGCGGCCGACCGGCTGGAGGCGATCTTCCTCGAGTTCAACCAACTGGACGTGGGCCGAGCGTCCGACCGCAAAGGTGTGGGGCTGGGCCTGGCGATTGTCGAGCGTATCGCCGAGGTGCTCGGCTATTGCATCGCCGTGCGTTCGTGGCCGGGGCGTGGCTCGATGTTCAGCATCGAAGTGCCGCTGAGCGCCGAGATGCCTGCGGCGATCAGCCAACTGCCGGTGCAACCGACCACGGGTAACCCGCTGCCGGGCCGGCGGTTGCTGGTGATCGACAACGAAACCAGCATCCTCGAAAGCATGCGTGCCTTGCTCGGCCAGTGGGGCTGCGACGTGGTCATCGCCACCGACCAGGCCGGCGCGTTGCTGGCGTTGCAGGGCAGGGCGCCGGAGCTGATCCTGGCGGACTATCACCTGGACCACGGAACGCTGGGCTGCCAGGTAGTGCGGCAGTTGCGCGAGCATTTCGCGCAGAAGATCCCGGCGGTGATCATCACCGCCGACCGCACCGACCAGTGCCGCCGTGCGTTGCGCCGGTTGGATGCGCCGCTGTTGAACAAACCGGTCAAGCCCGGCAAGTTGCGGGCGGTATTGAGCCAGTTATTGGGCTAGCTCATTGACACCTGTCAACACGCGGCGCGGCGCTTTGCCTCATGCTCAAGGCTTGATTTAGAGCCTTGGAGCACCCCATGAGCGCGGCATCCTTCAAATTACCCCTGGGCCTGGTGGTCGCCGTGCTGGTGATGACCGGGGTGCTGCTGTTGCCGCTGCCTGCCGACTTGCCGGTGGCGGGGCAGAGGATGCTGGCGATCCTCGCGTTTGCGGTGGTGGTGTGGATCACCGAAGCGGTGTCCTATGAGGCCAGCGCGATCATGATCACCTCGCTGATCGCGTTTTTGCTTGGCACCGCGCCATCGCTGCAAGACCCCGCGCACCTGATCGGCAGCAGCCCGGCGATCAGCATGGCCCTCACCGGGTTTTCCAACCCGGCGCTGGCGCTGGTGGCGGGCGCGTTGTTTATCGCCGCCGCGATGACCCACACCGGCCTGGACCGGCGTATCGCTCTGGTCACCCTGAGCCGCGTCGGCACCAGCACCCGGCGCATCCTGCTGGGAGCGATTGCGGTAACGATCCTGCTCAGCCTGGTGGTGCCCAGCGCCACCGCACGCAGCGCTTGTGTGGTACCGATCATGATGGGCGTGATCGCCGCGTTTGGTGTCGACAAACGCTCGAACATCGCCGCCGGGATCATGATCGTGGTGGCCCAGGGCACCAGCATCTGGAACGTCGGCATCCAGACCGCCGCTGCGCAGAACCTGCTGACCGTGGGCTTCATGGACAAAATGCTCGGCCAGCGCGTGTCGTGGATCGACTGGCTGATCGCCGGCGCGCCGTGGGCGCTGATCATGTCGGCGGTGCTGCTGTTTCTGGTGCTCAAGTTGCTGCCCCCGGAAACCGACAGCATCCCCGGTGGCAAGGAGGCGGTGGCGCAGTCCCTGATCGACATCGGCCCCATGACCGGCCCACAGAAACGCCTGCTGAGCGTGTCGCTGTTGCTGCTGCTGGCCTGGGCCACGGAAGGGCGCCTGCATCATTTCGACACCACCTCGACCACCTACGCCGGGTTGGTATTCCTGCTGTTGCCGGGCATCGGCGTGATGACCTGGAAGGACGTGCAGTCGCGGATTCCGTGGGGCACGGTGATTGTGTTCGGCGTGGGCATCAGCCTGGGCACGGCGTTGCTGACCACCCAGGCCGGGCAGTGGCTGGGGGCTACGGTGGTGGCCCACACGGGGCTGGATCAGGTGGGCCCGTTGGGGGTGTTTGCGATCCTCGCAGCGTTTTTGATCGTGATTCACCTGGGGTTCGCCAGCGCCACCGCCTTGACCTCGGCGTTGCTGCCGATATTGATTGCGGTGCTGCAGACCTTGCCCGGTGATTTCAGCCGGTTGGGGATGACCATGCTGCTGGGGTTTGTAATGAGCTACGGGTTTATCCTGCCGATCAATGCGCCGCAGAATATGGTGTGCCTGGGCACGGGGACGTTTACGGCGCGGCAGTTTGCCAAGGTGGGCATCCTGGTGACGCTGATCGGGTACGGGTTGATGTTGGTGTTTGCGGCGACCTACTGGAGTTGGCTGGGTTGGGTCTGATTGCTCTTCTGAATGCACAAGAGATCTGAATGTGGGGGGAGCCCCTCCCACAGTTTTGATCTCCATAACATCAGGTATGCCTCAGTCTGCTCTGGCTCTGGCTTTTGATCTCAATTCCACCCCCAACATGACAAGATGAACTCCACTCAGGTTTACTACTCCCTGAGTAAAGCCCCCGGCGACCCAACCCGCCGGCTCATCAGGTCATCGAATGGACAAATACACCCCCCACACCTGGGAACCTCACGAGCGTCCGAGCTTGCCGGGTTCGCCGTCGACGCCGTTGCACCCCACGCATAAGCGTTGGCTGTATGCGCTGGTGGGTGTGCTGGTCGCCATCACCGGTGGCCTGGGTAATGCCCTGGTGATCGCCAACCTGCAATACCTGCAAGGCGCTCTCGGCGCCACCACCGCCGAAATGGCCTGGCTGCCCGCCGCCTATGTGATGACCAACGTGTGCATGAACCTGCTGCTGGTGAAGTTCCGCCAGCAGTTCGGCCTGCGTGCGTTCACCGAGGTGTTCCTGGTGCTGTATGCACTGGTGACCTTCGGCCATTTGTTCGTCAACGATCTCAGTTCAGCCATCGCGGTGCGCGCGGCGCATGGGATGGTGGGGGCGGCGCTGAGTTCGTTGGGCTTGTACTACATGATCCAGGCGTTCCCGGCGAAGTGGCGCTTGAAGTCGCTGGTGCTGGGCCTGGGCACGGCGCAATTGGCATTGCCGTTGGCGCGCCTGTTCTCTGAAGACCTGCTGCAAATCGCCGAATGGCGCGGCTTGTATCTGTTCGAGCTGGGCTTGGCGCTGATCTGCCTGGGCTGCGTGTTCTTGCTCAAATTGCCGCCCGGCGACCGCTTCAAGACCTTTGAAAAGCTCGACTTTCTCACCTTCGCCATTCTCGCCAGCGGCGTCGCGCTGCTCTGCGCGGTGCTGTCCCTGGGGCGTATCGACTGGTGGCTGGAAGCGCCATGGATCGGAGTCGCCTCGGCCTGTTCGCTGGTGTTGATCATGGCCGGCCTGGCCATCGAACATAACCGCGCCAACCCGATGTTGATGACCCGTTGGCTGGGCAGCGGCACCATGATTCGCCTGGCCTTGGCGGTGATCCTGATTCGCATGGTGCTGTCCGAGCAATCCACCGGGGCGGTGGGGTTCATGCAGATGCTGAACATGAGCTACCAGCAGATGCACACCCTGTATGTGGTGATGCTGGCCGGCGCGATCAGTGGCTTGGTGGTCAGCGCGTTGACGATTAACCCGGCGCATTTGTTGATGCCGCTGGTGATTTCCCTGGCGCTGATGGCAACCGGCTCGGTGATGGACAGTTTCTCCAGCAACCTCACCCGGCCGCAGAACCTGTACGTCAGCCAGTTCCTGCTAGGCTTTGGCGGCACGTTCTTCCTGGGGCCGACCATGGTGCTGGGCACGAAAAACGTATTGGCCAACCCGCGCAATCTGGTGAGTTTTTCAGTGATGTTCGGCATCTGCCAGAACCTCGGCGGGCTGATTGGCGCCGCCTTGCTCGGTACTTTCCAGATCGTGCGCGAGAAATATCATTCCAGCATGATCGTCGAACACCTCAGCCTGCTTGATCCGCGTGTGGCCGCGCGAGTGCAGAGCGGCGGCTCGGCCTATGGCGGCATTGTCGCCGACCCGGAACTGCGCAACCTCATGGGCATCCGCAGTCTGGCCACGGCGGCGACGCGTGAGGCGAACGTGATGGCCTACAACGATGTCTTCATGTTGATCGCGATTATCGCGATGCTGACCATGACCTGGATCTTTATCCGCAGTCTGTGGCTGATGAGCACCACCCGAGCAGCTACTCCCGTTCAACCCAGCGGCGCCCCTTCATGACCGAACCCACGACCACGACCACCAACGCCATCGCTTCCACCCCGGAAGGCACTACGCCGCCGGGCGCGACGGTCACCGAGCCGCGTTCGCTGCGGGTGCGCATTCTCTCGTCCCTGGGCTTTGCCGCGATTGCCGTCGTCGGCGTATTGATTGTGCTCTATGCCTGGCAATTACCGCCGTTCAGCAGCGCGGTGGAAACCACCGAAAACGCCTTGGTGCGCGGCCAAGTGACGATCATCGGCCCGCAGCTCGGCGGCTACGTGTTCGAGGTGCCGGTGCAGGACTTCCAGTACGTCAAGGCTGGCGATCTGCTGGTGCGCCTGGACGACCGCATCTACAGGCAGCGCCTGGACCAGGCCCTGGCACAGTTGGCGGTGCAGAAGGCCGCGCTGGCCAATGTGGTGCAGCAACGCAACAGCGCCGAAGCCACCATCAAGCTGCGCCAGGCCGCCTTGGTGGACAGCCAGGCTCAGGCGCGCAAGAGCACCGCCGACCTGCGCCGCAACGAAGAGCTGATCAGCGACGGTTCGGTGTCCAGGCGCGAGCTGGATGTGACCCGCGCCGCCAATGCGCAGACCATTGCGGCGGTGGCCCAAGCCCAGGCCAGCCTGGAAATTGCACGGCAGGACCTGCAGACGGTGATCGTCAATCGCGGCTCCCTGGAAGCGGCGGTCGCGAGTGCCGACGCGGCGGTGGAGCTGGCGCGCATCGACCTGTCCAACACGCGCATAACCGCGCCGCGTGACGGGCAACTGGGGCAGATCGGCGTGCGCCTGGGGGCTTACGTCAATTCCGGCGCGCAGTTGATGGCGCTGGTGCCGAAGCAACTGTGGGTGATCGCGAACATGAAAGAAACCCAGATGGATAACGTGCAGGTCGGCCAACCGGTGACCTTCACCGTGGATGCGCTGAACCACCGCAAGTTTCACGGCACGGTGCAGCATATTTCCCCGGCGACGGGTTCGGAGTTCAGCCTGTTGCAGGCGGACAATGCGACGGGCAACTTTGTAAAGATTGCCCAGCGCGTGCCGGTGCGGATTGCGGTGGATCCGGATCAGGCCGAGAGCGAACGGCTGCGGCCGGGGTTGTCGGTGGTGGTCAGCATTGATACGGCGGGGCGCCTGAAAAACAGCCCGCCCTGAATGAGCTCGGTCAATGGGGGAGGGGCCCCTCCCACATTTGGAATGTATTTCAGGTTGAAATCGAGGTGGGTTGATTGACCTTGCTCCAACAACTTAAGGCCCGGCCGCCCCGGCAAGTGATGGGCATTCACCGGATGGCTCACCGGCTCGATGCAAAAGAACCCCAGCCCCGGCGGGCAGTACAGCAGGAAGTAATCGGCGCCGCTGGCCTGGCATTCCAGGGCGTAACCCAACTCCGGCTGTTCGATCCGGCAATGGCCGTCCCACTGGCAGAAGCCGTTGTCCACCAGGCCTTCGGGCAGCTCGCTCAATACCTGAAAATCCCATTCGGGCGGTACTGGCGCCAAGCCTGTCGGCAACTTCGTGCTATCACTCAACCACACCTGCGCCGCCGACGCTTGCAATCGTGTGTCCGGCCGGCGCGGGAAGTAGGGATGCAACCCCAATCCGTGCCACGCGGCTTTTTCCGCCAGGTGGGTGACGCGCAATTCGATACTCAATGTCCCGTCGCTCAACCGAATCCGCTGCTCGGCGCGATAGGTAAACGGTGTCTCGCACAGCACCTCAAGCACCACTTCATCCGCCGTTTGACTGACCACCTGCCACGCCTGCTGCCAGGCCGAGCCGTGAATCGGAAACGGGTCGTTGGGGCTGTTGGGCGCAAGGGCCAGCCAGCCGTGGGGGTTGTCGAACCCTTCTTCGGCAATACGGTTGGACCAGGGCACCAAGGGATAACAGCCCAGCTTTCCGGGCAGCTCGCTGTGCGGGTCGTTAGGCCGCAACAACGGTTGCCCGCTGGCGCGCACGGTCCAATTGACCAGGCTGCCACCCACGGCCGGTTTAAGGCTGAGGTGGGTCAGGTTATCTTCAAGTTCAATCATCACAACACCACACTCGGCAACCACAGCGACAGGGCCGGGATGTAGGTCACCGCGATCAGGATCAGGAACAGCACCGCATAAAACGGCAGCAACGCCTTCACGGTTTTCTCGATAGTGGTCTTTCCGACTGCCGCGCCGACAAACAGCACCGCGCCCACCGGCGGGGTGATCAGGCCGATGCCGAGGTTGACCAGCATGATCATGCCGAAGTGCACCGGATCGACGCCGATACCGAGCACCACCGGCAACAGGATCGGTGTGAGGATCAGGATCAGCGGCGCCATGTCCATCACTGTGCCGAGCAACAGCAGCATGACGTTGATGCACATCAGGATCACGTAGCGGTTGTCCGACAAGGTCAGGAACAGCGTGGTGATTTTCGCCGGGATCTGCATCAGGGTCATGATGTAGCCGAAGCTGGCGGCGAAGGCGATCAGGATCATCACGATGGAAATCGTGCGCACCGTGCGGTGCATCAGCTTGGGCAGTTCATTCCACTTGTAGTCGCGGTAGATGAACATGGTCACGAAAAACGCCCACAACACGGCAATCGCGGCCGACTCTGTGGCGGTGAAGATCCCAGAGAGGATGCCGCCCAGGATGATCACCATCGCCATCAGGCCCCAGAGCGCATCGGCGGCAATCTTCAACGCCTGCTTGAGGGGGATGACTTCGCCCTTGGGGTAGTCGCGTTTCTTGGCGAAGATCAGGCACAGCACCATCAGGCACGCGCTCATTAACAGCCCCGGCACTACGCCGGCCATGAACAGCGAGGCGATGGACACCGTGCCGCCGGCCGCCAGGGAGTAGAGCACTGAGTTGTGGCTGGGCGGCGTCAATAGCGCCTGCACCGAGCCGCTGACTGTCACTGCCGTGGCGAACTCACGGGGATAACCGCGGCGTTCCATCTCCGGGATCAGCACCGAGCCGACCGAGGCGGTATCCGCCACCGACGAGCCGGAGATGGCGCCGAAAAAGGTCGAGGCGACGATATTCACCAGGGACAGGCCACCGCGCACAAAGCCCACCAGCACCCCGGCAAACGCCACCAGGCGCCGCGACATGCCGCCCTCGGCCATGATCGCCCCGGCCAGTACAAAGAACGGGATCGCCATCAGCGAAAACTTGTTCACCCCGCCGGCCACCTGGATCATCAGAGCCTGGAACGGGATGTCGATCCACCACGCGCCGATCAGCGCCGACAAGCCCAGGGCGTAGGCCACCGGCATGCCAATCAGGATCAAGGCGATAAAGCTGCCCAACAGTACTAATGCATCCATTTCACGCAGCCCCTTCACTTTCTTCGACGAGGTCGAAGCGCACCACACGACGGTTGCTCTGGTCACCGAGCAGGAGTTTTTCCACCACGAAGATCAGCGTCAGCACGCCGCCGATCGGGATCGGCATATAGGTGATGCCCACGCGCAGGGTGGGAATGGCGCTCATGAACTGGTTCCAGGTGGACAGGCACAGCTTGGTGCCCCAGATCGCCATGAACAGGCAAATGGTGCCCATCAGCAGTTGCGAGAAGATGCCGACGAGGCGGCGCTGGGTGGCCGGCAGACGGTCGACGACCATCGCGACCGACATATGCGCGCCGCGCGATAGCTGGCGGCCGCGCCGATAAAGGTGAATACCAGCATCAGCAGGATCGCGGTGGGCTCCGGCCAGCTGGCGCCGGTGCCGAGGACGTAGCGGGCGAAGATGCCCCAGGGGATGATCAGCGCGACGCCGAGAACCGAAAGGCCGGCGACCCAGATGCAGGTCATGTAGATGCGGTCGTTGATGCGCAGCAGTAAATTCTTCATGGCGTTCACCGTAACCAGGCGCGTCAGGACCTGCCGCGCCGGGCCTTGTCAGGAGGAGGGCGTTACTGCACCGCGTCGATACGCTTGATCAGGTCGGCGTAAGGCGCGCCGTATTTGGCACGTACCGCTGCGGTGGCGTCGTAGAAAGGTTTTTTGTCGACAGTGATGAACTCGACGCCGGCCTTCTTGAGTTTCTCCTCGCTGCT
This sequence comes from Pseudomonas lactucae, assembly GCF_016937615.1. GTDB lineage: Bacteria > Pseudomonadota > Gammaproteobacteria > Pseudomonadales > Pseudomonadaceae > Aquipseudomonas > Aquipseudomonas lactucae. The sequence continues at coordinate 12,059 of NZ_JAFHKI010000155.1, forward strand.
GGCGGACTTGGCGTCCCACAGCGTGCGCTCATCGGCCTGGGCGGCCTTGGCGGCTTTTTTCACCATCTCTTGCTGGGCGGGGCTGAGTTTGTTCCAGGTGATTTTTGACATCACGATGGGCTCGGGCAGGATCAGGTGTTCGGTGAGGGTGTAGTACTTGGCGTTCTGGTAGTGGTTATGCTCAAGCATGGTCGGCGGGTTGTTCTCCGCGCCGTCGATGACGCCGGTCTGCAAGGCGCTGAAGATCTCGCCGGTGTCCATGGCGATGCCGTTGGCGCCCATTGCGTTGAAGGCTTCGATGAAGATCGGGTTGCCTTGTACGCGGATCTTCATGCCCTTGAGGTCTTCGATCTTGCGCACCGGTTTCTTGGTGTAGAGGTTGCGCGTGCCGCCGTCCATCCAGGCCAGGGCCACCAGGCCGAACTCGGAGTTGGTGATCTTGGCGAGGATCTCGTCACCGATTTCACCGTCGATGATCTTGCGCATGTGCGCCTGGTCACGGAACACGAACGGCAGGTTGAACACGTTCACGTCCGGCACCACCGGGCCGACGATGCCGAGGCTGACGCGGGTCATCTGCACGGCGCCGACCTGGGCCTGTTCGACCACCTCTTTCTCGGAGCCGAGCACACCGCCCGGGAAATACTTGAAGGTCAGTTCGCCGTTGGTTTCTTTTGTCAGGGCCTTGCCCATGTTCTCTTCGGCGACCACGGTGGGGTAACCGGCGGGGTGGATGTCGGCGAATTTGATTTCCAGCGCGTGGGCGGCGCTGGCGAAGACGAACGAGATTGGAAGTGCAGCGGCCAGCAAGGTGCGTTTGAAGTCCATGGGGAGTGTCTCCTGTCTTGTTATTTTTTTATTCAAGGCACAGCGATGCAGCTAGAGGGTGAACGTAGGCTCCGGCAATCCGGTAACGCCGGGGTTGAGGGCGAACACGCCGCCGGCGATGGACTGGGCGCTCTGGTCGTCACGAATCGAGGTGACGAACAGCGTGTCCAGGCGACTGCCGCCAAAGGCGCACATGGTGGGTTTTTTCACTGGCACGCTCAGGGAGCGGTCCAGGCGACCGTCGGGGGTGAAGCGGTGGATCAAACCGGCGTCGTTGGCGCAGATCCAGTAGCAGCCGTCGGCGTCCACCGCTGCGCCGTCGGGGCGGCCGAGGTGGTGGTGCATATCGACGAACACACGGCGGTTGGACGGCGTGCCGGTGTCGATGTCGTAGTCGAAGGCCCAGATCTGTTGCACCAGCGGGTGCGAATCGGAGGCGTACATCGTGCGGCCATCGGGGCTGAAGGCCAGACCGTTCAGGGTGATAAAGCCATCCAGCTGGGCGTGGGGCGCCGCGCCTGACGCATAGCGGTAGAGGATGCCCTCGGCCGCATTTTCGCCCATGTTCAAGACCATGCTGCCGGCCCAGAAGCGGCCCTGGCGATCACAGCGGCCATCGTTCAGGCGCATGTCTTCGCGCGCGTGCTCGACACTGGCCAGGGGCGCGGTGTCGAGACTGCCGTCGTGGTGCGGGGTGAGTTGGAAAAAGCCGGTTTCCATCCCGGCGACCCAATTGCCCGCATCGGTGCGGGCAATGCAGGCGAGCATCTGCGGGGCTTTCCACGCGGCGACGTGGCCGCTGTCGGCGCTCCAGCGTTGCAAGCCGCCGTTGGGGATATCCACCCAGTACAACGCGTTTTCCTCCGGCACCCACACCGGGCATTCGCCCACGGCATTGCGGGCGTCGACGATCAATTCAGCGGTCATGGCAACACATTCCCTTGGTTGGTATGAACTCAGTCACCGAACGGCCCGGCCGCGCAGAACGCGCCGCCCTGATACACCGCTGCCGGGTCATCGGCGGGCACCGGCGGTTGGGCTTCGACCTGCGCGCGGAACACTTCGGAACTGTCCTTGGGCACAAAGCCCAGGTGCGCGGCGTAGCGGTTGTCCCACCAGGTGGCGAGGTTGTCCGAGACGCCGTAGACCACGGTGTGGCCCACATTCGGCGTGTACAGCGCACGTTCGAGCAGTTGGGTAAGGTCATCGAAGCTCAGCCAGGTGTGCATCATCCGGCGGTTCTGCGGCTGCGGGAACGAGGAGCCGATGCGGATGCTCACGGTCTCGATGCCGTAGCGGTCGAAGTAGAAACTGGCCATGTCTTCGCCATAGGACTTGGACAGGCCGTAGTAGCTGTCCGGGCGGCGCGGGGAGTGGGCATCGATGGTTTCGGTCTGTTTGTAGAAGCCGATCACATGGTTGGAACTGGCGAAGATCACCCGCTTCACGCCATGGCGACGCGCCGCTTCGTAGATATGAAAGGTGCCGCTGATATTGGCGCCGAGGATTTCTTCAAACGGACGCTCTACCGATACACCACCGAAATGCAGGATGGCGTCGACGCCTTCCACCAGATGGTGCACGGCTTGTTTGTCGGCCAGATCGCAAGGCTGTACTTCTTCCGAGGCATCGGCGGCCGGGGCCATATCGGCGATATCCGACAAGCGCAGGACCTGGGCGTAGGGGCGCAGGCGTTCGCGCAGTACTTTGCCAAGGCCACCGGCGGCGCCGGTGAGGAGCAGGCGGTTGAAGGGAGCTGGGGTGGTCGTGGTCATGAGAATTCCAGATTTTTGTTGTAGGTTGTCGTATGACTATGTCGAAGTATTGTTAGGGAGTGCCCAGGTTGTCAACGTTCTTGCCGACAGAGTGCGGACTAAAAGGTGGGAGAGGCGGTGCGACGATTCGACTTGCCCTCGATGAGGGCATGCCAGTGGATGCATCGGTTACTGACCCACCTATATCGAGAGCAAGTCGAATCGTCGCACCGCCCCTCCCACATTTGGACCGCAGTGTTCTCTGGAACTTAGTTTTTCACCACGTCCTCAAGGGTGAAACGGCCGAGCGGGTTCTGCAGGAAATTGCTCACATTCTTGCGTGAGATATTGATGTACGGGCTGTAGTACAGATCGATCCAGTTCACGTCCTGCTTGGCCAGTTTCTGCAGCTCCACATACATCTGCTCACGCTTGACCGGGTCGGCCTCGATGCGCGCCGCCGCCACCAGCTCCTTGACCTTATCGTTCTTGTACGCGGGTCATGTATGTTCT
>NZ_JAFHKI010000156.1 GCF_016937615.1 Pseudomonas lactucae
TGTCACTGATCCACCGCTATCGGGAGCAAGCCCCCTCCCACATTGGATATCAGTGTTTTGAAGGCTGAGCCCGCCAAAACCGTCCATACTTCCCAAGTCAATTGATCCAGATCACGTACACCATCAATTGATTTCCCCCAACGCGACCAAAGGTCGCACCCTTGGCGTACCATCGGGGGCGTATCATTAAGCCACTGCAAGACCCTTAATTTGACCGCGGTTGGCACGTACTGGCCGAGGCAAATCTCCACCGCCGTGGGATGCAATGATGAGCAACCAGATACCGGTACATGACGTTACCCCGCCTGCCAAAACCGAGAGTAAAACTGTCGATCTGTACGCTGCGCGCGAGAAGATCTACACCCGTGCCTTCACCGGCCTGTTCCGCAATCTGCGCATGCTCGGCGGCGCCGGTCTGTTCCTGCTCTACTTCGGCACGGTGTGGCTGAACTGGGGCGGTCACCAGGCGGTGTGGTGGAACCTGCCGGAGCGTAAGTTCTTTATTTTTGGCGCGACCTTCTGGCCTCAGGACTTCATCCTGCTGTCGGGCATCCTGATCGTCGCGGCGTTTGGCCTGTTCTTTATCACCGTGTACGCCGGCCGCGTGTGGTGCGGCTATACCTGCCCGCAAAGCGTGTGGACATGGATCTTCATGTGGTGCGAAAAAGTCACCGAAGGCGACCGCAACCAACGCATCAAGCTGGACAAGGCGCCGATGGGCGCCAACAAGTTCCTGCGCAAATTCAGCAAGCACAGCCTGTGGCTGTTGATCGGTTTTGTCACCGGCATGACCTTTGTCGGCTACTTCTCGCCGATCCGCGAACTGGTGTTCGACTTCTTCACCGGCCAGGCCGATGGCTGGTCATATTTCTGGGTGGGCTTCTTCACCCTCGCCACCTACGGCAACGCCGGCTGGCTGCGCGAACAGGTGTGCATCTACATGTGCCCGTACGCACGTTTCCAGAGCGTTATGTTCGACAAGGACACCCTGATTGTCTCGTACGACCCACGCCGTGGCGAACTGCGGGGCCCGCGCAAAAAAGGCGCCGACTACCAGGCCCAGGGCCTGGGCGATTGCATCGACTGCACGATGTGCGTGCAGGTGTGCCCCACCGGGATCGACATCCGCGACGGCCTGCAGATCGAGTGCATCGGCTGTGCCGCCTGCATCGACGCCTGCGACAACATCATGGACAAGATGGAGTACCCGCGCGGCCTGATCAGCTACACCACCGAACACAACCTGTCCGGGCAAAAGACCCACAAATTGCGCCCACGCCTGATCGGTTATGCCCTGGTGTTGCTGGCCATGATGAGCCTGTTGGCCAGCGCATTCTTCATGCGTCCGCTGGTGGGTTTCGACGTGAGCAAAGACCGCGTGCTGTTCCGCGAAAACGCCGAAGGCCGTGTCGAAAACGTCTACAGCCTGAAGATCATGAACAAGGACCAGCGCGACCACACCTACGTGCTCGACGCCGCCGGCCTGCCGGACCTCAAGCTGCAAGGGCGACGCGAAATCAAAGTGGCCGCCGGCGACATCGTGAGCATGCCGGTGGAGCTGTCGAGCGCACCGGAACAACTGCCGTCGAGCACCAACGAAGTGACCTTCATCCTCAAGGATGCCGACGACACCAGCGTCCAAATTGAAGCCAAGAGCCGATTCATCGGCCCACAAGTTCGTTAAACAGGGAACACGAGAATGCCCGCAACCACTGCCGCAAGCCCTTGGTACAAGCACCTCTGGCCCTGGATCATCATTGGGATCCTCGCCTGCTCGGTGACTCTGACCTTGTCCATGGTGACCATCGCGGTGAATAACCCGGACAACCTGGTCAACGACAACTACTACGAGGCCGGCAAAGGCATCAACCGTTCCCTGGACCGCGAACGCCTGGCCCAGACCCTGCAGTTGCGCGCCAAGCTGCATTTGGATGAACTGACCGGTGAAGTCGAGCTGAACCTCAGCGGCTACAGCAACCCGAATACCCTGGAACTCAACCTGATTTCTCCGACCCAGCCGCAGAAAGATCGCAAGGTCAACCTGACCCGCAGCGACAGCGAACCCGGTCGCTACATCGGCCAGGTCACCGACAAGGTCGAGGGGCGTCGCTTTGTGGAACTGCTGGGGGTGGAAGGCGACAGGACCTGGCGCCTGTTCGAGGAAGAAGAGGTCACCCACGACAAGGACTTGCTGCTGGGTGATGAGCCGTTGCAGGGGGCCGAAGACCTTAAGAAGTAAAAGCCGCGCTTCGCGCATCCGGGGCAAGCCCCCCCCACAGTTGGAATGCGTTCCCCTGTGAGAGGGGGCTTGCCCCCGATGAGGCCCTCCCAGCCAACCAAGATCCAAAACAATGACCACCCCAACCCCCTGCTACCACTGCGCCCTGCCCGTCCCATCCGGCAGCCGGTTCACCGCCGACATCCTCGGCGCACGCCGCGAGTTCTGCTGCCCGGGGTGCCAGGCAGTGGCCGAAGCGATTGTCGCCGGCGGCCTGGAAAGCTACTACCAACACCGCAGCGAAGCCTCGGCCAACCCCGAAACGCTGCCCGTGCAGTTGGTGGACGAACTGGCGCTGTACGACCGCGCCGACGTGCAAAAACCCTTCGTGCGCCACCAGGGCGAACTGGCTGAAACCACCCTGCTGATGGAGGGCATCAGCTGCGCCGCCTGCGGCTGGCTGATCGAAAAACACCTGCGCCGCCTGCCCGCCGTCGCCGAGGCGCGGTTGAACTTGTCCAACCATCGCTTGCAAGTGCGCTGGGCCGACGGGCAACTACCTCTGAGCCAACTGCTCAGCGAACTGCGCCATATCGGCTACGCCGCCCACCCGTATCAAGCCGATCGCGCCGCCGAGCAACTGGCCGGCGAAAACCGCCTGGCCCTGCGCCAGCTCGGCGTGGCCGGGCTGCTGTGGTTCCAGGCGATGATGGCGACCATGGCCACCTGGCCCGAATTCAATATCGACCTGAGCCCGGAACTGCATGTGATCCTGCGCTGGGTTGCGATGTTTCTGACAACGCCGATCGTGTTCTACAGCTGCGCGCCGTTCTTCAAGGGTGCCATGCGCGATATGCGCACGCGTCACCTGACCATGGACGTGTCGGTGTCCCTGGCCATTGGCGGGGCCTACCTGGCCGGGATCTGGACCGCGATCACCGGCGTGGGCGAACTGTATTTCGATGCCGTGGGCATGTTTGCGCTGTTCCTGCTGGCCGGGCGCTACCTGGAACGGCGTGCCCGCGAACGCACGGCGGCCGCCACGGCGCAACTGGTCAACCTGCTGCCCGCTTCGTGCCTGCGCTTGCAAGCCGATGGCCAGAGCGAGCGCATCCTGTTGAGCGAACTGGCGCTGGGCGACCGCGTGCTGGTGCATCCGGGCGCGGTGCTGCCGGCCGATGGCGTGATCCTCGACGGCCAGTCCAGCATCGATGAGTCACTGCTCACCGGCGAATACCTGCCGCAGCCGCGCCAGGTCGGCGATGCGGTGACTGCCGGCACCCTGAATGTCGAGGGCGCACTGACCGTCGAAGTGCGCGCCCTGGGTCAGGAGACGCGGTTGTCCGCCATCGTGCGCCTGCTGGAACGGGCCCAGGCCGAGAAGCCGCGCCTGGCGCAAATCGCCGACCGCGCCGCACAGTGGTTCCTGTTGTGTTCGCTGATCGCCGCGGCGCTGATCGGCCTGTTGTGGTGGCAGCTGGATGCATCGCGAGCGTTCTGGATTGTACTGGCGATGCTGGTGGCGACCTGCCCGTGCGCCCTGTCCCTGGCCACGCCGACCGCCCCTCACCGCCGCCACCGGCACCCTGCACAAACTCGGGCTGTTGCTGACCCGCGGGCATGTGCTGGAAGGCCTGAACCAAATCGACACGGTGATTTTCGACAAGACCGGCACCCTCACCGAGGGCCGCCTGGCACTGCGGGCGATCCGGCCATTGGGCGAGCTGAACAGCGACCGCTGCCTGAGCCTTGCGGCTGCTCTGGAAAACCGCTCCGAACACCCGATTGCCCGCGCCTTCGGCCGTGCGCCGTTGCCGCCGATGAAGTACTCAGTACCCCGGTCTGGGCCTGGAGGGGCGTGTGGGCGAACGCTTGCTGCGCATCGGCCAGCCGGGTTTTGTCTGTGAACTCAGTGGTTGCCCGATCCCTGCATCACCGGACGACGCCGGGCAATGGCTGCTGCTGGGCGACCGCGACGGCGCCCTCGCCTGGTTTGTGCTCGACGACCGCCTGCGCAGCGACGCCCCCGCCCTGCTCGCTGCCTGCAAGGCGCGCGGTTGGCGTACGTTGCTGCTGTCGGGGGACAGCTCGCCGATGGTCGCCAGCGTCGCCGCCGAGCTGGGTATCGACGAGGCCCACGTGGCCTGCGCCCCGACGACAAGCTGCACGTGCTGCAACAACTGCACAAGGAAGGCCGCAAGGTGTTGATGCTCGGCGATGGCGTTAACGACGTGCCCGTGCTCGCCGCCGCCGACATCAGCGTGGCCATGGGCTCGGCCACCGACCTGGCCAAGACCAGCGCCGATGCGGTGCTGCTGTCCAACCGCCTCGACGCGTTGGTGCAGGCTTTCAGCCTGGCGCGGCGCACCCGACGGGTGATTATTGAAAACCTGCTGTGGGCAGGCCTATACAATGGCCTGATGCTGCCGTTTGCCGCCCTCGGCTGGATCACCCCCATCTGGGCGGCGGTCGGCATGTCCATCAGTTCGTTGACCGTGGTACTCAACGCCCTGCGCCTGACCCGCCTGCCGAGCGCGCCGGCCACCGGTGCCCCCTCAATCACCCGCCCGCTGCCGGCGTGAGCCGCGCGGGCATGGAGTGCAGATGCCAGCTTTATACGTGATGATTCCGGCGGCGCTGCTGATAGTGGCCATCGCCATTTACATCTTCTTCTGGGCCGTGGACAGCGGCCAGTACGACGACCTCGACGGCCCGGCCCACAGCGTGCTGTTCGACGACCAGGACCCCAACCACCTGGCCGCCGTCGACGAAGCCAACGGCCCGGCACAACCGCCCACGCCCAAAGACCCGCCCCATGCTTGAACTGGCGCCGTTGCTGGTCTCCGCGCTGATCCTGGGCCTGCTGGGCGGTGGCCATTGCCTGGGCATGTGCGGCGGGCTGATGGGCGCGCTGACCCTGGCGATTCCCAGGGAGCAACGCAGTCGCCGGTTTCGCCTGCTGCTGGCGTACAACCTGGGGCGCATCCTCAGTTACGCCACGGCCGGGCTGTTGATCGGCCTGGCCGGCTGGGCGGTGGCCAATAGCCCGGCGGCCCTGTTCATGCGTGTGCTGGCCGGTGTGCTGTTGATTTGCATGGGCCTGTACCTGGCCGGCTGGTGGAGCGGCCTGACGCGCATCGAAAGCCTCGGGCGCGGACTGTGGCGGCATATCCAGCCCGTCGCCAACCGTTTGCTGCCGGTGTCCAGCCTGCCGCGCGCCCTGCTGCTGGGCGCGCTGTGGGGCTGGTTGCCGTGCGGGTTGGTTTACAGCACCCTGCTCTGGGCCGCGAGCCAAGGCAATGCGCTGGACAGTGCGCTGCTGATGCTGGCCTTCGGCCTGGGCACCTGGCCGGTACTGCTGGCCACCGGGCTGGCGGCCGAACGCGTGACCGCGTTATTGCGCAAACGCAGCGTGCGCATGGCCGGTGGGTTGCTGGTGATGGTGTTTGGCCTATGGACCTTGCCAGGGCCGCATCAGCACTGGCTGATGGGCCACTAAACGGCCATGTGGCATAGCGCCGCTGCCTGTTGATGCAAATCAAGGTGCCCACCCCGGCCAGCCCCTAGACTCGGCCCACTAGCCTATCCGGGGGACGCCCGCATGCTCGACGCCATTCGTTGGGACACCGATCTGATTCATCGCTACGACCTGGCGGGACCGCGCTACACGTCCTACCCCACCGCCGTACAATTCGACAGCCAGGTCGGCACGTTCGACCTGCTTCACGCCCTGCGCGACAGCCGCAAGGCCGCGCGACCGTTGTCGCTGTATGTGCATGTGCCGTTCTGCGCGAACATTTGCTACTACTGCGCCTGCAACAAGGTGATCACCAAGGACCGTGGCCGCGCCCACGCCTACCTGCAACGCCTGGAGCAGGAGATCCAGTTGGTGGCCTGCCACCTGGACCCGAAACAGCCGGTGGAGCAGCTGCATTTCGGCGGCGGCACGCCGACGTTTCTCAGCCACGACGAACTGCGCCAGGTCATGACCTGCCTGCGCCAGCACTTCAACTTGCTCGACGATGATTCCGGTGACTACGGCATCGAGATCGACCCGCGCGAAGCCGACTGGGCCACCATGGGCCTGCTCCGCGAGCTGGGTTTCAATCGTGTCAGCGTGGGCCTGCAAGACCTCGACCCCGAGGTGCAACGGGCGGTCAATCGCCTGCAGAGCCTGGAAGAAACCCGCGCGGTGATCGACGCGGCGCGGACCCTGCAATTTCGCTCGATCAACATCGACCTGATCTACGGCCTGCCCAAGCAAACGCCGATCAACTTCGCGCGCACCGTGGAAGAAGTGATCAAGCTGCAACCGGACCGCCTGTCGGTGTTCAACTACGCGCACCTGCCTGAGCGCTTCATGCCCCAGCGGCGGATCAACACCGACGACCTGCCGTCACCGGCCGAAAAACTGCTGATGCTGCAAACCACCATCGAGCAGTTGACCCAGGCCGGCTATCGCTACATCGGCATGGACCATTTCGCCCTGCCGGATGACGAGCTGGCCATCGCCCAGGAAGAAGGCACCCTGCAACGCAATTTCCAGGGCTACACCACCCACGGTCACTGCGACCTGATCGGGCTCGGTGTGTCGGCGATCAGCCAGATCGGCGACCTCTACTGCCAGAACAGCAGCGATCTCAATGGCTACCAGAACACCCTGGCCGGCGCGCAACTGGCCACCAGCCGTGGCCTGGTCTGCACCACGGACGATCGGTTACGGCGAGAAGTGATTCAGCAGTTGATCTGCAATTTCAACCTGGCCTTCGAACCGATCGAACAGACCTTCAACATTGATTTTCGCGGGTATTTCGACGAAATCTGGCCGCAACTGGAGGCGATGGCCACCGACGGCCTGATCGAGCTCGACGCTACGGGCATTCGTGTATTGCCTGCCGGGCGGTTGCTGGTGCGATCGGTGTGCATGGTGTTCGACGCCTACCTTGAGCACCAGAACCGGCAGCGGTTCTCGCGGGTGATCTAGGCGTTACTTCATTGCCAGGCCGGCCGCCTTGATCGCATCACCGGCACTCATGCCTTTCATGGCTTTGGCCAGGGAGGTTTGAGCCGTGATCAAGCCGGCCTGCAGCCCGCCCAAGGCCGCTTGCAGGCCGGACAGCTTGGCCCTGGCCTGCTCAGGGCTGAGGCTCTGGTCTGCCATCACGGCAGCCATTTCGGCCTGTTTCTCGGCGATCTGCTTTTTGATCTCACGAATCATCTTCAGCAGTTGCTTGACGTTATCCGAGAGGCCACTGTCGTCGATGTCGCTGTTGGAGGTTTTTTGCGCCGTCTGCGCTTGCATCGCGGCACCGGAGATCGTGACCGAAACGCCAGGTTTGGCCTTTTCGGCAACGCCGCTGCCATCATCGTTCGGCGTCACAGCCTTGTCTTGGGTCGCCTGCGACGCAGGAATGTTGACACTGGCCGTCAGATTACTGGTTAACGAGAGCATGAGCGATGCCTGATGATAGAGAGTCGATAGCAGACTATCGGCGCTTTTCTCGGTTTCTTTATACCGCGTCGGCTTTTTTGTACAGGCTGGCCTCACCGCCCTCGAGTGCTGTACCCTTACGTCTTATGTGTGCTTTTCACAAGGATCTAAGAAATGTCCGAGCCAGCCAAACTGCGCGCTCACGGCCAGGCCCACTGCAAGGATTGCAGCCTGGCGCCCCTGTGCTTGCCACTTTCATTGAATCTGGAAGACATGGACGCGCTGGACGACATCGTAAAACGTGGTCGCCCGCTCAAGAAAGGCGAGTTTCTGTTTCGCCAGGGCGACAAGTTCGACTCCGTCTACGCAGTACGTTCGGGCGCCTTGAAGACCTTCAGCCTGAGCGACAGCGGTGAAGAACAGATCACCGGCTTCCACCTGCCCAGCGAGCTGGTCGGGCTGTCGGGCATGGACACCGAGATTCACCCGGTGTCGGCCCAGGCGCTGGAGACCACGTCGGTGTGCGAAATCCCCTTCGAGCGCCTGGATGAACTGGCCCTGCAATTGCCGCAACTGCGTCGCCAGTTGATGCGCGTGATGAGCCGCGAAATTCGTGACGACCAGCAAATGATGCTGCTGCTGTCGAAGAAAACCGCCGATGAGCGCATCGCCACCTTCCTGGTCAACCTGTCGGCGCGCTTCCGTGCCCGTGGTTTCTCGGCCAACCAGTTCCGCCTGAGCATGTCGCGCAACGAAATCGGCAACTACCTGGGCCTGGCGGTGGAAACCGTTTCCCGCGTCTTCACGCGCTTCCAGCAGAACGAACTGCTGGCCGCCGAAGGCAAGGAAGTGCATATCCTCGATCCGATCCAGCTGTGCGCGCTGGCCGGCGGTTCTCTGGAAGGCTGAAGCAGACGCCCGCGGCCGCGCCAACCGGCGAGGCCGCAGGTATACTCCGGGTCCGTTTTCCTCCCAGGACTCTTCGACGATGACCTTCGATTCGTTCGACATCAAATCCCTGATCCGCCCCGTCATCGATTTCCCCAAGCCTGGGGTGATCTTCCGTGACATCACGCCGCTGTTCCAATCGCCCAAGGCCCTGCGCCTGGTGGCCGACAGCTTTGCCCAGCGCTACGTCGAAGCCGATTTCAGCCATATCGGCGCCATGGATGCACGCGGCTTTCTGATCGGCTCGATCATCGCCTACCAACTGAACAAGCCGCTGATCCTGTTCCGCAAGCAGGGCAAGCTGCCGGCCGACGTGCTGGCCGAGGGTTACCAGACCGAATACGGCGAAGCCTTCCTGGAAGTGCACGCCGACAGCCTGTGTGAAGGTGATTCGGTGCTGATATTCGATGACCTGATTGCCACTGGCGGCACCTTGATCGCGGCGGCGAACCTGGTGCGGCGCATGGGCGCCAAGGTCTTTGAAGCGGCGGCGATTATCGACCTGCCGGAACTGGGCGGCTCGCAGCGCCTGGAAGATATGGGGATTCCGACTTTTTGCCTGACGCAGTTTGCGTTGACTGAACGTTAACGCTTGACCTGACTGACGCCTCCCACATTTGATGGCGAACACCGTCAAATGTGGGAGGGGCTT
>NZ_JAFHKI010000157.1 GCF_016937615.1 Pseudomonas lactucae
GGGCTTGCCCCCGATAGCAGAGTGTCAGCCACTACATTTATGACTGATACACCGCTATCGGGAGCAAGCCTCCACATGCGAAGCCTTACTGTTTAGCCGACGCAGGTGTATCGTATCCGCCCTTTGCAGGCCACTGGCCCGCCGCCGATACGTGAGGTTGTTGTGTCCCGATCCTTTTCCCGTCGACAAATCCTGGGTGGTCTTGCAGGCCTGGCCGTAGTGGGCGTCGGTACCGGTGGTGCCTATCGCTACTGGTTGGGGAAAGTCGCCGAGGCCGAGGCGGGGCACGACTACGAGCTGATCGCCGCACCGCTGGACATGGAGCTGGTGCCGGGCCACACGACCCAAGCCTGGGCATTCGGCCCCTCGGCACCGGGCACCGAGTTACGGGTACGCCAGGGTGAGTGGTTGCGGGTGCGCTTCATCAACCATCTGCCGGTCGCCACCACCATTCACTGGCACGGCATCCGCCTGCCGCTGGAAATGGACGGTGTGCCCTACGTCTCGCAATTGCCGGTACTGCCCGGTGAGTACTTCGACTACAAATTCCGCGTGCCCGACGCCGGGAGCTACTGGTACCACCCCCATGTGAGCAGCAGCGAAGAACTCGGCCGTGGCCTGGTCGGCCCTTTGATCGTGGAAGAGCGCGAGCCCACCGGTTTCAAATACGAACGCACCTTGAGCCTGAAGAACTGGCACATCGACGAAGAGGGCGCCTTTGTCGAGTTCAGCATCCCGCGTGAAGCGGCGCGTGGCGGTACCGCCGGGCGCCTCTCGACCATTAACGGCGTGCCCCAGGCGGTCATCGACCTGCCTGCCGGGCAGATCACCCGCGTGCGCCTGCTCAACCTCGATAACACCCTGACCTACCGCATCAACATTCCCGACGTCGAAGCGCAGATCTACGCGCTGGACGGCAACCCCATCGAGCCGCGCCCGCTGGGCAAGGAATACTGGTTGGGCCCGGGCATGCGCATTTGCCTGGCGATCAAGGCGCGCCGGCGGGTGAAGAACTGTCGATCCGCAACGGCCCGGTACGCCTCGGCACCTTCCGCTCGGTGGTCAACAACGATGCGCCGACCGCGTGGCCGCCGGCACTGCCGGCCAACCCGGTGGCCGAGCCGGACCTGGCCAACGCCGAGAAACTCAACTTCAATTTCGAATGGGTCGGCTCGGTGTCGGTCAATGTCGACAACGGCAAGCCACCCAGCCTGTGGCAGATCAACGGTCAGGCTTGGGACATTACCGACAAGACCTGCGCCGACCGTCCGATTGCCAAGCTTGAGCTGGGCAAGAGCTACATTTTCGAATTCAAGAACATGACCCAGTACCAGCACCCGGTCCACTTGCATGGCATGAGCTTCAAGGTCATCGCCTCGAACCGCCACAAGGTGATCCCGTACTTCACCGACACCTACCTGCTGGGCAAGAACGAGCGCGCCCGCGTAGCGTTGGTGGCGGATAACCCAGGGGTATGGATGTTCCACTGCCACGTGATCGACCACATGGAAACCGGCCTGATGGCCGCCATCGAGGTGGCGTGATGCGCCAGATTCGCCCCACCGCGATCATCGACCGCAGCCGCGATCAGCATTTCATGCGCGAAGCCCTGGCCCTCGCCGCCCAAGGCGCCGCACTGGGTGAAGTGCCGGTGGGCGCGGTGCTGGTGCAGGACGGTGAAATCATCGGGCGCGGCTTCAACTGCCCCATCAGCGGCAACGACCCCAGCGCCCATGCCGAAATGGTTGCCATCCGCGCCGCCGCGCAAGCGATCAGCAATTATCGTCTGGTGGGCAGCACGCTGTATGTGACGCTGGAACCGTGCAGCATGTGCGCCGGCCTGATCGTGCATTCGCGGATTGCGCGGGTGGTGTATGGCGCGCTGGAACCCAAGGCGGGGATTGTGCAAAGCCAGGGGCAGTTTTTTACCCAGGGGTTTCTGAACCATCGGGTGTTGTTTGAAGGCGGGGTGCTGGCCGAAGAGTGCGGAGCGGTGTTGAGCGAATTCTTCAAAGCCCGCCGAGCCAAAACATCACTCTAAAGAACACTGAAGTTCAAATGTGGGAGGGGGCAACCCCCTCCCACATTTAGATCTCTGTTGTTTCAGGGCGGTCGGGGTTACTTCCTGGCGATGATGACGGCCCGCATCGGCGCCGGCAGCCCTTCAATCGTCTTGCTGTGATCTTCCGGATCGAGAAAATCGCTGAGCGACTGATACTTCATCCACGCCGTCCCTCGCTGCTCCTCTACCGTGGTCACGCTCACATCCACGCAGCGCACATCAATGAACCCGGCACGCCGCAGCCAGAGCATCAGCGCCGGCACCGATGGCAGGAACCACACATTACGCATCTGTGCGTAGCGGTCCTCCGGCACCAGCACCTGTTGCTGATCGCCTTCGACCACCAAGGTTTCCAGCACCAGCTCGCCGCCCTTGACCAGAGTGTCTTTCAGCGCAAGCAAATGCTCGATCGGCGAGCGGCGGTGATAAAACACGCCCATGGAGAATACCGTGTCAAAGCCTTCCAGGTTTGCCGGCAAATCTTCGAACGGGAATGGCAAGTGCCACGCCTTGGGCTCAGACAGATAACGCTGCACCGCCTGGAACTGGCAGAAGAACAGCCAGTTGGGGTCGACGCCGATCACGCTGTCGGCGCCGGCGCCGAGCATGCGCCACATGTAGTAACCGTTGCCGCAGCCCACATCGAGGATGCGCTTGCCCGTAAGGTTCAGGTGCGGCGCTACGCGGGACCACTTCCAGTCCGAGCGCCATTCGGTGTCCACATGCACGCCGAACAGGTGGAACGGTCCCTTGCGCCATGGGCTGAGCCCCATCAGCGCGGTGTGCATTTGTGCGCGGGTGGCGTCATCGCACTCGGTATCGAGGGTCAGGCCATTGAGCAAGTCGACGTCGCTGGGCTGAATCTTCGGCAGCGTGTCCAGCGCGCTTTGCCAGCGCTCCAGGTCGCCGTGACCCTTCTCCATTTTGCTGTCGAGCTGCGCTTGCAGGCCTTGGGCCCAAACGGCCAGGGGAGTGCCGACCAAATGACGGGCGAGGGGGGACAAATCAATCATGGCAGGGCAATCAACGAGGCAAAGTTAAGACACTGGAACCACGGCACAACTTTCGAGAACCCGGCCGCCAGCAGGCGTTCGCGATGTTCTTCGAGGCTGTCGGGCTTCATGACGTTTTCGATGGCGCTGCGCTTCTGGGCGATTTCCAGTTCGCTGTAGCCGTTGGCGCGTTTGAACGCGATATGCAGGTCGGTGAGCAGGGCATGTTCTTCTGCATCGTTGAAGCGCAGCTTTTCCGAGAGGATCAGCGCGCCGCCGGGCAACAGCGCTTGGCGAATGCGCCCAAGCAACGCAAGGCGTTCTTCGGGGGCAATGAATTGCAGGGTGAAATTCAGCGCCACCACCGAGGCCGGTTGGAACTGCAACGCGAGGATGTCGCCGTTGATCACCTCGACCGGCAGCAGCTCCTGGAACATCGAGTCCTGGCCATTCAGGTATTCGCGGCAGCGCTCGACCATGGCCGCCGAGTTATCCACAGCGATCACTCGGCAACCGTCAGTGCGTACATGACGGCGCAGGGCCTGGGTCACTGCACCCAGGGACGAACCCAGGTCATAGAGCATGCTGTTCGGTTGGGCAAACTGTGCCGCAAGCACACCGAGGTTTTCGACGATGGTCGGGTAACCTGGCACCGAGCGCTTGATCATGTCCGGGAACACCCGCACCACGTCCTCGTTAAAGGCGAAGTCCGGCACCTGGGGCAGGGGCTGGGCGAATAGGCGATCGGGTTCTTTGCTCACGGTTGTTCCGGCGACGAGGGGGGAAAGGCCGGCATTTTAGCCAAGTTGGCCCTCGTGTGCGCGGGTTGTCTGATGGAAAGCCGAAGCGGTGATACCCCACTGCCCGAGCCAGTAGGTGGCGATCAACGCATACGGCGCTGCCTCGAACGCCACGACAAAACGGTTAATACCGATCAACGTGTCGGAAAACACGAACGACACCGCGCCCGCTGCCGCCAACAGCGCCGAGCGTTTCGGCACGTCGCTGCCCAGGCGTGCCAGCGCGCGCCAGAGCATGGCGCTGATCACCAGCGCGTAAACCATCACGGGGATCAGCAAGTTGCCGAGGCCGTGGGAAATCAGGATGCTCAGCAGGATCGCACCCACGCCCAGTGCCAGTGCCAACGGCCACAGGGCCAAGCGTCGGCAATCGCTTAAATAGGCTTTGAGGTAGGCCAGGTGCGCAAACAGAAACGCACCAAGGCCGAAGATAAACAGGTCGCCCGGCCAGGCGAGCAACACATCGCCGACCAGAGAAAAAATCAGCCCCAGGCTGATCCAGCGTCGATAGTCGGTGGGCGGCGCGTCATGCAGCCAGCCGAGCAGCGCCAGCACCGGCAGCGGCTTGACCAGCAGGCACAACAAGGCCGCATGCGTGGCCAGGCCGTAGACAAAGGTGGCGGAGCCCATCAACGCCAGAATCAGCCACGGCATTTCAGTTCACCGTGATGGCGCAGTCGAAGACTTCGGCCGGTTCGGCTTCCGGTTCCCACGGTTGCTGGGAGGTCAGGCGCAAACGGCCCTGGCCGGCGGCGAACGCCTGGAAGCGCCAGGTCGACTGGCCGCCACCGCCGATCACACCGGACTCCGTGCTGCTGTAGACCTCGGGGCTCAGCGCGCGCAGCACGCCGCCAGCGGAGTCCTGGATGGCCCAGCGGTAGCCGGTGGTGGGGTTGCTGGGCAGGGTCAGAATCAGGTTTTGCCCGGATTTAAGCTGGAGCGGGCAGGCGCTCTGGTTGTCCACGGTGACGTTTTGCTTCGGCGCGCTGGCGCACGCGGCCAGCAGGGCAAGGCTCAAGGGGAGAAGCAGGCGGGCAGCGGTCATGGGGGCTCCGTTTATGCATGACGAAGGGCGAGCATAACCGAAGATGGGGCTGGGTGTGACAGGCGGGGGGGGGTGGCAGGGTGGGCCGCATCGGGGGCAAGCCCC
>NZ_JAFHKI010000158.1 GCF_016937615.1 Pseudomonas lactucae
GCGGCCCACGGATTCAAGCCGGAGTGAGGGCATGCCGAGCCTAGGCGAGGCACCGAGTGTTGGGGCAAGAGCGTTTTGCTTACTTTTGCGCTTTTCAAAAGTGAGCCGCCGTAAGGGCGGAACCAATAGCAGCCGTTACCTAAATAACGGATATGTACTCACTCAATCCCCCAAAAAAAACTGCAACCATCACCCAAACCCAGGCACTCCACCGGGCACTCCGACGCACCCCATCCAGCTGCCGCCACCCCAACCACAAACACCACCCAATCGCCCCGACCAAAACCCCCACCCGAACCGGCTGCACCCAAGCCAACACCCACCCCTCATACCGCAACAACTTCACCGTCGTCGCCGACAACCCCAAAAACAACCCCGCACCACCCAAGGGCGTCAAGGTCAGCGCCAGTGGCCGAAACAGTGCACGATCGCCCGCCACGCGCGCTGCCAGGCGCAGCAGCAGCCAGCATCCGCCACCGAGCAGCAATGAACTGCCCGCCAGATACAGCACGATGCAAAAACCGTCGAGCCAACTGAAGCTGTCGTTAAGTTGCGGATAATGGGTCAGCAGCCACCACGGCGCATTGTCCTGCAGCGGCCATAACCAGTCGTGGCCCACCAGCCATTCGGCCAGGCTTTGCTTGAGGACGATAAACCACGGGCTCGCGGTCCAGTGGAATGCGCCCATGGCCAGACCGATCACGCCAAACAGCAGCAGCCGCACGTCCCACGCCGCGCCCGGTTGGCGCGGTGCCTTGAGGATTTCCTGGTTGCACGAACGCGCGATCAGTTGCACGGCGCCCCGTTGCCCGCTGCAACGGCCGCAGGCGTGGCAGTCGCTGGCGCCTTGCAGGCGGCGGATGTCCAGCAGTGGCGCGCAGTTGGGCAGCGGCAGGCGCGGGGCGGTGTTGGTTTTCCAGCGCTGTTCATCCACAGCAAAGTGCACCGGCGCCAGGCGGGCGAGCAGGGCGAATACGCCGCTGACCGGGCACAGGTAGCGGCACCACACCCGTTTGCCGCGTACGAACAGCAGGCCGACGATTACTGCCGCCACGGTCGAGCCGCCGAGGATCAGCAGCGCCGCCTGAGCGTAGTCGTACACGCTGATCAGTTGACCGTAGAGCGTGGTCAGGCAAAAGCCCACAGTGGGCCAGCCGCCCCAGCGCAGCCAGCGCGGAATGCCCAGGCCGCGGCCGTGCCGGCTGGCCCATTCGCTCAACGAACCTTCCGGGCAAAGCACGCCGCACCACAGGCGTCCGAACAGCACCATCGACAGCAACACGAACGGCCACCAGATACCCCAGAACAGAAATTGTGCGAGCAGCGTCAGGTTGTTCAGCAGACGCGCCTGGCTGTCTGGCAACGGCAGCAGGGCCGGCACCACCAGCAGCACGGCATACGCCAGCACCACCGCCCATTGCACGGTACGGATCAGCCGGGCATGGCGGCGCATGCCATCGCCCAGCTGTTGCAACCAGCTCATGCCCGTGACCGGCGCAAGCCGTTGCCCACCACCAGCCAGTAGCCCAGCAGCACCAGCAAGGTGATCAGGCTGGGCGCGGCGCGGTAACCGGCAAAGTCGGCGAGCAGTGCGCCGACGCCATGGCTGTCGCTGAGCAGGGCGCTGCTGTCCCAGCGGCTTTCACCGAAGGCGTCGTAGACCCAATCGGGCATGTCCATGGCCAGCAGTTGCCCGCTGATGCGGTCCACGGCGGCCACCAGCAGGGCGCCGCCCAATAGCAGCAACAGCGCTTCGCTGAGGGCGAAAAAGCGTGACCACGAGATATAACGCCGGCTGCTGCGCAACAGCATTACCGTGAGACCGGCCAACACCAGGCCCAGCACGCCGCCGATGGCGAACAAGCCCAGCGCCGTGTCGTGCAACCGTGCGCCGCGCCGTACAGGAACACCACGGTTTCGCTGCCTTCGCGGCTCACCGCCAACAGCGCCAGCAGCATCAGCCCCCAACCGCCCTGATGGGCCAGGCGCTGGTCGGCCTCGCGCAGCAGGCTGTGCTTGAGGGTGGGCGCGTTGCGGTGCATCCAGAACACCATTTGCACCATCAAGCCGCTGGCCAGCAGTGTCATGAGCGCTTGCAGCCATTCGCCCTTGGCACCGCTCATGGTATCGCCGGCCCACAGCATCAACCCGGCCAGGCCCGCCGAACACAGCAACCCCGACAGCACACCGGCCCAGAGGAAGCGGGCCAGGCGGGAATGGCCGTGCTGGCGGCTGATCCAGGCTTGCAAGATGCCGATCACCAACAGCGCTTCGACGCTTTCGCGCCACACAATGAACATCGCTTGATTCATCAACGGCTCCTAGTCGGCGCGGATGCTGCCTTCGGGCAGTTGTGGGTTGAACTCGTCGAAGAAGGGATACACACCGGGCTTGAGCGGGTGGATCACCACAAAGGTGGTCACTCCGGGCGACAAGACTTTCTCCACGCGCAGCGGTGTGCTTTCGAATTCGGCAGGCCCGGCGCCGACATTGTTGAGCTGGATCTTGAAGCGCTCGCCGGCCTTGACCACCAGTTGCGGCGGGGTGAAATGGCCGTCTTGCAGGCTCAGTTCATAGGTGGGCAACGGCGCCGCCAACGCCGCGCCATTGAGCAGCACTGTGCCCAACAGCAAGGCGCCACGCATCAGTAGCCGCCTTTTTTGCCGATGCCGGCGTAGACGAATTCGTAATGCACCTCGCAGCGTTCGAACCAGGGCGCCACGCCGGTTTCCTTGTCGGTGTGACGGCCCAGGGAGTGGTGGCCGGTGGGCGGCAGCACACTGAAGGTGAGGGTGTATTTGCCGGGGCCTTGCAGCTTGACGTTGTCGCCATAGTGCGGCCCGTCGTTGGCGACCATGGCGTGAAAGTCGCCGTTGATCGGCGTGTCGCTGCCGTGTTTTTTCAGCGAGAACGACAGGTTCAGGTAAGGCACGAAGCTGCCTTCCTGAAAACCTTGGGCATTGTCCGCCGTGGCCCGCACATCGGCCTCCAGGTGCACGTCGGAATCGGCGGTGGCGCGCATCATGCCGGCCGGGGCCATTTCAATCGGTTGCAGGTACACCGCGCCGATTTCCAGGCCGGGGCACGTTTGCGGTTCGCCGATCGGGTACTCCTTGGCGAGCGCCGCGGAGGTGGACAATAGCAGGATGATCGGTAGCACAGAGAGGGTACGCATGAGGGCTTCCAGGCGGGTGAGAAGAGAGAGCCCGAGTCTAGGAAGGTTTGGCGTAAATAATAATGATTCTTGTCAACTTCAGACGATATTTCATGCTTGCCAGGCTTGATATCGGTCAAGGCCGGGGATGGGTATCAGCGGTAGGGTGGTGATGTCGCCCTTCGGTAAGGAGCACTGTCATGGCCAAGCCTTTCCCGCTGCACCCCAAACACCCCGAACGCATCTGCTGGGGCTGTGACCGCTACTGCGGCGCCGCCGACCTGGCGTGCGGCAATGGTTCTGATCGCACCATGCACCCGGCCGAGATGCTCGGCGACGACTGGTACGAACACGGCGACTGGGGGCTGGCGCCCGAGCCGCCGAGTGAGGATGAGCCGTCAGCTGCCTGAGCGCGGTTTTTTCTGGCGTTCTTTATCGGAATCGGCAGGTTTGGAGGTCTTTTCCTGTTGTTTGTCAGTGTCCTGGGTTTTTTTGTCGCTGTCGGAAGGGCTGCTCGGGTAAGTCCCCGGCGGCAGGGCAGAACCGGCAGCGCTGTCGCCGGCCAAGGCGTTGGCCGCGCGCGTGGGGTTGTTACCAAACGCGGCGAGGGCGGGTGGACCGGACAGGGCTGTGAGGCACAGAGCAAGCAGCATCCTTTGCACGTACTTCATGATTCAATCCTCTTCCTCTTGATCAAGAACCGGAGCCTTTCCAACAACCGGCCCCGGTGGCGGAACCAGGCGACAAGCAGCGTCAGGCCGCTATCGACTTGGCGCTCATGGTTTTTTTATACGCAGCTTTCATGGCTTCCATTTCGGCACCCAGCTCTTCGAGTTGCGCTTTGCCCAGCAGTTTTTTCGCTTGAGGGAACATCTCGGTTTCCTCTTCTTCGATGTGATGCTCCAGCAACTCCTTGACCACCTTGACCCGGCCGGAAAACTCGGTGGTGGACGGTTCGGTCTGTTTAAGGTCAGGCAGTACCAGGGTGTCGACAGTGCGGTGCTCTTCCTTGGCTTCGTGGTACATGATGTCCTGTTCCTTGCCACCGGCTTTACGGAAGGCGGGGTAGAGAATCTCTTCCTCGAGCTTGGTGTGCAGGGTGATTTCCATCTCCAGCTTGGCCAGCAGTTCAGTGCGCTTTTTCACGCCGCGCTCGGTGGACTCGCTCAGTTGGGCCAGCAGGGCTTTGACACGTTCGTGGTCGGCTTTGAGAAGGTCAATGGCATTCATGATGAAACCTCACGGTCTGGGTTCGGGCACGTCGAAGTGCGCGCCTCGTCGGGTAGACGGTTGCATCAGGTGTACCAACTTGAGTGATGGTTTAAATCCTATGTTTATCAATGAGTTGTATGAATATTATGACGGTGGGTATCGTGCAGCTTGCATGGTCGGGTGCGCAGCGGGATTGCATTACACCGTTCCCGTTCATGGCCACCCCTTGAGTGCTGGATGTTCTCTGTGAGCCGCGAGCACACCGCTGTGTAAATCCGATGGAACCCTTGGCGCAGATGCTTGACTTAACCCATAGACCTCAGGAGGTGAAGCATGCAAATAGAATATGTCTGGATCGGGTTGGCGGTGATTCTGCTGCTGTTGGAATTGTGGGCGATCAATGTGGTGTTGCGCAGCACCGGCGGCTGGGAGACCAAAGGCTTATGGTTGGTCGTGCTGATCTTTGTGCCGTTGTTGGGGCTGATCGCCTGGGCGATGTTCGGGCCCAAGCGCGAGATGGCGGACTCGCGTAAAAGCTGACGTGTGAAGCGGATAGCAAACAGGCGCCCCACGGGGCGCCTGTTTACGTTCAGGGCTCAGCGATCAGGCCGCCAGCGCCTGGGCAATCGCCTCATTGAACGCCGGCAAGTCATCCGGTGTACGCGAGGTGATCAGGGTCCAGCCATTGGCGTTGCATTGCTTGACCTGGGCGTCGACCCAACCGGCGGCGCCGGCGTTTTCCAGGTCGATGCGCACGCTTTTATACGAGGTCAGGGTCTTGCCCTGGATCACGCCCGCGTCGATCAGCGTCCAAGGGCCGTGACAGATGGCCGCGATGGTCTTGCCGGCATCGGCGAACTCTTTGATCAAGCGCAGTGCCGCCGCGTCCTGGCGCAGGGTGTCGGCGTTGACGGTGCCGCCGGGGATCACCAGCGCGTCAAAGTCGCGGCTGACGACGTCCGACAGTTGCACGTCGGATTCCACGGTCTTGTCCTTTTCGGTATCACCGACAAACGTCTGGGTGGTGCCGCCTTTGCTCGAACCGTGGGTCACCGTGGCGCCAAAACCGCGCAGCGCTTCCAGGGGCTTGACCAGCTCATCGCGCTCGATGCCGGTGTTGGACGTAATGATCAGGATTTTCTTGCCATCGAGTTGCGAACTCATGATCGAGTGTCTCCTCTGTCTGGAAAATTAATGGTCGTGCTTGGCTTGCAGCTCCTTGGCCATTTTCAGGTGGGCTTCAAGGGTCGGCAGGGTCTTGGTGGCGAAGGCTTTGAGCTCGGCGTTATCGGAGGACGCGGCCTCTTTCTTGAACAGCTCGACGGTTTTTTCGTGGGCCGCCACCTGGTTGTTGGCGTAGGCCTTGTCGAACGACTCGTCGCGCATTTCCAGGATGGCTTTCTTGGCCTTGTCGGTCAGGGCGGCATCATCCGGCACTTCGATATCGAGCTTTTTCGCCAGCGTCATCAGTTCCTGATTGGCCTTGGTGTGGTCGGTGACCATGTGCTGGGCGAAGGTCTTCACATCCGCCGAACTGCTTTTTTCCAGGGCCAGCTTGCCGGCCTCGATTTCGGTGATGCCGCCTTCGGCTGCGTTGTCGACAAAATCGTTGGAGGTGGCGGCCATGGCGGTGGTCATCGAGCCTGCAACCAGCGCGAAGGTCAGGCCCATTTGTTTCATCAGCAGAGTGGTCATAGTGGTTCTCCTTGAACATGGCGGGATGCCGTTACCTGACTGTTGAGCCAGGGCCTGGGCAAAAGGTTTAATTTTTTTTGCGCCGATTTCGCCACTGCAATTTCCTTGAACTATCGAAATACCCAAGGCTCTCCTGCACAAGGGCGCAGCTCTTTTTGCGCGCCTTCAATTGCCTGGAGATGCACCGTGACCGATCACAGAACCGCCGACAAAACACCCGACCCCGTCAGCTCGGAAGACGCCCAGAAAGGCAACGCCGACAAGGGCAAGGCGCTGGAACATCCGAATCCCGAGACGCAAACCGTCGACAAGGTCATGACCCCCACGTCGATCAAGGACACCGAGCGTCAGACCGACGCGATCAACGAGCAAGCCGCCAAGGCTGAGCGCACGCTGGGACATTGAGCATGGGCGAACTCAGACCCGACGCGGCGGCGGTGTTGTCTTGACCACACCGCTGTACATAGGCTGCGCGGGCTGGAGCTTGCCGCGTGAGCACTGGCTGGCGTTCAGCAAGGAGGGCACGCATTTGCAGCGCTATGCGTCGCGCTTCAACGCGGTGGAGATCAACAGCTCGTTCTATCGTCCCCACCTGCCGAAAACCTATGCGCGTTGGGGCCAATGCGTGCCGCCAGGGTTTCGTTTTTCGGTGAAGGTGCCCAAGCGCATCACCCACGAGTTGCGCCTGCAGCAATGTGAAACCGCGCTGGATGAGTTTCTCGAACAGTGCCAGCCATTGCGTGAACGCCTGGGTTGCCTGCTGGTGCAACTGCCACCCTCATTGCGCTATGAGCCCGTCAGTGCCCGCGTATTTTTCAGCGCACTACGCCAACGCTTCGTCGGCCATGTGGTGCTCGAACCGCGCCACGCCAGTTGGCTGGCGGCGCAGTCGATGTTGCAGGACCTGCACATAGGGCGGGTGGCCGCCGACCCACCGGTGATTGACGCCGCTCCCACCTGCGCCGGCTGGCAAGGCGTGCGCTATTGGCGCCTGCACGGTTCCCCGCGCATCTATCACAGCGCCTATGGTCCGGACCGTGTGCAAGCTTTCGCGCGACGCTTGGGCCAGTCGGCCGCAGAGGGCATTCCTACCTGGTGCATATTCGACAACACCGCCAGCGGCCACGCCGTGGCCGACGCCCTGTACCTACTCGACCTCAACCCGCAGCACTTCCAGGCCTAGCTGCTCATACACGTCCACACCCGGCACCTGCCACTCGGTGATCAACGTGTGAATGCGGTTGCACGGCGCCACCACAAATGGCTCCACCGCGCCGAGCTTGTCCGCCATGGTCACTGCCACCACGTGTGAGGCACTGTCGAGCAGGGCTTGCTTGACCGCCACTTCATCAAAATGCAGCGTGCTCATACCCACCTGCGGATGCAGTGCGCACACGCCGGTAAACAGCAGGTCGGCCTTGATGCTCTGGATCAGGCGTATCGCTTCATGGCCGCCGGTGGAGAGCGTGGCCGGGTTGAGTGGGCCGCCGGCCAGAATCACCTTCACATCGCGATGGTCGGCGAGGGCGATGGCGATCATCGGCGAGGTCGTGACCACCGTCAGGCGGATTGAATGCGGTAATGACTGGGCGATCTGCAGCGTGGTGGAGCCGGAATCGAACAGCACGATCTGGCCGTCTTCGACGCGCTCTGCCGCCCGTTGGGCGAGGGATCGCTTGGCCTCATTGGTTTCACCAACGCGGGTAAAAAAATCCTTGCCGGTGTCTTTTGGCCGGGGCAGGGCGCCGCCATGGACACGCTGCAGCAGGCCGGCGGCGGCGAGCTCGCCGAGGTCGCGGCGGATGGTGTCCTGGGACACGGCAAAGTGATCGACCAAGTGCGAGGCGGTGACTTTGCCATCGCGCTCCAGCAGCAACAGAATCTTCTGTTTGCGCAAGGAAGGCAGGTCAATGGCTTGATGGGTGTCGTGCATGCTTGTGCGCTATTTTGCGGGTTTGTGCGAGGTTAGTCTGCCCTCTCTATAAACGCAATGGCCCCTGGACGACATCGCAGAATACGTCTGCGTGGCCGCCAATTGCGGCGTGATGGGTATAACGATATACGTGAGATGAATCGCGAGATTTTGTTGCCGGGGACATTCCCGGAAAGCATTGAATCAGCAAAAAAATCGTAAAAAAATAAAAAGAGTTGTCCACGAAAACCGTGGGTATCTCTGTGGATAACTTTGCGAACGCCCGGCTGGCTTGGCGATTTAACCTGCGGTTAATATTTGATCAGCTACCGATTTGGGCCAGCATGGGCAGGGTTTGCGCTTGACAGCCAAGCGCTAACCCAGTGCCGAAAAGCACTTTTTATGAGTCGCCATTCCGGCTTGTGGCGTGTGTGACAACCTGCGCCGGCATCCTGGCCTGCATCAGGTTATCGAGCGCCTGTCGATAGCTGCGACCGGCCAGGCTCATGCTGTTGTTATGGCTGGCACCGGGCACCAATAACAGCCGTTTAGGTTGCTGGGCTGCTTCAAACAATTGCTGGCTGAAACGCGGTGGCACGTAGCGGTCGTCAAGGCCGTGCACCACCAGCAACGGCATATGGATATCGGCAATCTTGTCGATGGAGTCGAACTTCTGCGACAGCAACCAGCGCACCGGCAATGAGGTATTGGCCACCGCCGTGGCCACGTCCGCCAGGGACGTGAAGGTGGATTCGATCACCAGCCCGCGCACCGGCAGCGGTGTTTGCTGGCCCAGCTCGGCCGCCAGGTCGATGGCCACGGCACCCCCCAGCGAGTGCCCGTAGATCAGGCGTTTGCTCGGGTCCGGCTGCAGCACCTGGAAACGCTCCCAGGCGATGCGTGCATCTTCGTACACCGTGGTTTCCGAGGGCAGGTCACCTTTGCTTTGGCCAAAACCGCGATAGTCGATGGCCAGCACCGAATAGCCCAGTGCATGCAATTGCTCGATCCGAAACAGCTGCCCGGTGAGGTTCCAGCGCACACCGTGCAGGTAGAGGATCGCCGGTGCGTCCTTCCTGTCGGCCGGGTACCACCAGGCATGAATGTTCTGCCCCGACTTGAAACGGGCGGGCTTGAGCTCGAATTCCTGCACCGCCTTGGGCAAGCCGCTGTACCAACTGGCGGTGCCCGGCTCAATGCGAAACACCAGCTCACGCTCCTTTTGTTGCAGCACGCTGCAACCCACCGGCAGGCCAACGATCAACAACGCCATGCACAGCAGGGGGAGCCAGCGCAGGCGCAAGCGCGACAGAAAACGAGAAGACATGAAGGTTCCAGGGCGAAGGTGAAGCAGGGGTTTTACCAGATGGCCTACACAGACAGGTATAAATTCGACAGTCGTTGAGGGTGATTGCTTGCAAAGTGTGACAGCGCTGACAATGTCTCCTTATTTTGAGCAAAGGCCTGACCATGGACAACAGCCCCGTTCGCATCACCGCCGAAGAAACCCTCTCGGATAACTGGTACCTCCTCAAAAAATACAGCTTCGACCTGCGCCGCCGCGACGGCAGCTGGCAAGCCCAGACCCGCGAGGTGTATGACCGCGGCAATGGCGCAACCATCCTGCTGTACAACCGCGAGCAGCGCACGGTGTTGCTGATTCGCCAATTCCGCATGCCCACGTTCGTCAATGACTATCCTGGTTACCTGATCGAGACAGCGGCCGGGTTGCTGGACAACGCCAGCCCCGAGGAGCGTATTCGCCTGGAGGCCGAGGAGGAGACCGGCTATCGCGTAGGACATGTGGAAAAGATCTATGCGGCGTTCATGAGCCCGGGGTCGGTGACGGAGCGCATTCACTTTTTTATCGGCGAGTACCAGCCGGGGGATCGGGTTGGCAGCGGTGGTGGGTTGGAGGAGGAGGGCGAAGATATCGAAGTGCTGGAGCTGGAGTTTGAGCAGGCGCTGGGGATGGTGCAGAGCGGGGAGATTGTGGATGGGAAAACGATTATGTTGTTGCAGCATTTGGAGTTGCGGATGTTGAAAGAGGGGTGGTGAGTCGGCAATTTCGGTTGATCAGGTTGTTGGCTTGTGGTGAGCAGGCTTGCCCTGCGCTGTCCCATTGGTAGTGGGTCAGCGCGTCCTGTTCATCTTCGCGGGCAATCTGGCGGCCTAGATCGTCGTAGCGATAGCGACGCACGCAGCCATTGGGCAGTTGCTCCTCAATGAGCTGGCCGCGTTCGTTCCACACCAGGCGATGACAGCTGTGATCCGGATACCAAACTCCCGTCAGTTGGCCGTATTTGTTGTAGCTGTAGTCTGTGGAAGTACCGTCAGGGTCGGTCTTGCGAATGACATCGCCTTGGTCATTGCGCTCATATTTCCAGACCGCCTGACCCCGCCTTACAACCCGTACGAAGCCATTGTCATGCTCGTAGGACGTCGGCTCATCATCCCCCGGAAACACCGCCACCAAACGTCCGGCGTCGTCGTACTGATACGCCGTCACCGCCCCGAGCGGATCCTGCTCGACCGTCAGCCGGCCTTTAGCGTCGTAGGATTTGAAATGCTGTGCGCCGTCCGGATCGATACGCTGCACCAGTCGCGCACGCTCATCGTGGACATACACTTCCTGGCTGCCATCGGCGTTATGCACGACCACACGGCCGTCATCATCCCAGGCATACCGCGTATCCATCTGCGAAAAACTGGCCCAGTGCCGGACACAGCGTGCCGCCTTGCCAGAGCGTTCCCACTCCCAGAAGAAACTCGCGCCACCGGCCAGTCCACGCTCCAGAATGACGTGCTGCTCGTCGTACCGATAAACCTCACTTTCGCCTACCGCATTGGTCGCGCAAACCAGTCGTCCCAAGTCGTCATAGGTGTAGGAAACAACGCTCTGCTCCGTCACCCATTCGTAAGGCTCATACCCCTTGGCCCGCTGAACCTGGTAATCCACCGCCACGATGCGGCCCAGCTCATAACGCAAACACAACGAACGGCCGACACCGTTATCCAGCCGCTCAATACGGCCCATAAAATCCCGGGCAATCCGCAGCCGGTTGTCATACGCATCCCTGATCGAGACCAGCACACCGTCGCGAAAGTGATAAAACCGCAACGCTTGGGCCAGCACCAACTCATCCGGCGAAGACCCCAAATAAATCGCCGCTTCGGCGAGGCTATTGGTGATCGCCGGGTGAGCAACAGTCGGCATCGGAAACGAAGTAATGCGATTCTCATGGTCCGTCCACACCACCGAATCGCCTGAAACCACCAACCGCTGCGCCAGCGAATGACTCCAACCAAACCCCAACCCAACATCCACTTCCACCGCACTGGTGCGATACAGCCGCGTCCACTCAAACGGCAAAATCCCGTCCAACGTGCCGTCAGTGAGCGTGAGCAGTTCCTCCCCGGTCACCATCGACACCGGGCACCCATTGGTCACGGTCTTGTCCGAAGCCGCCGCCGCATCCCCGTTCGGGTTTTTCCCCGAAACAGGCACATCGTCGACATGCTCCTGCCTGACCAACACCGTCTGCTGGGACTTGCTACGAACCAACGGAACAGGGTTCGAAACCACCTGCTCCCCAGCCTTCAACGGCACATCCGGCACGGTCCTGACAGGAACGGCCTCACGCTTGAGCAACACCGGTTTCAGGACGTCGGTATGCCCCTCCAAACGCGCTGTACCGAACTGCATGGCTATCTGTTCCAGCCACCTGCGCACACGCGCAGACTTGATAGCGCCGAGTACTTTCGAACTCATACGCACCGCCATGCCCATGCCGCCGGTAGCCAGTCCAAGCAGCAAATTGATCAGCACTTCGGCGCTGATCTCTCCGAGCATTTCGTTCATGTACGGGGGCGGTAGCATCCGCATCCAGCTGACCAGCGCCGCCAGATGGATAAACAACAGCGGCTCGTCACTGAGCATCAGCAAACCCTTGGCGAGGGTTTCGGTGCTCAACGCGAGCAATTGTTCGAATTCGTTCTGGGAGAGGTAGTGCAGCAGCTTTTCGGCATTGGCCAGCGGGTTGCCCAGCCACTGGTAAAGTTGCTTGAGGTTGTCCCAGAGTGCGTACAGTGCATCGCCAAACCCGCTGGCATAGGCTTGATGCAGGAGGAGGTAGCGTTTGAGAAAGTTGGCTTCTGAATAACCCTTCCACAGCGGTCCGAACGTGCTGCTCCACTCGCTGCGCAGCCAGTCTTCCAGCGGCGCAATCACTGACTGGTAGGAGGCGTAGAGCGCCTTGAAGTGATTCCTGGAAACGTTGGGGTAGAAACTGACTCGGTACTTCTGGTTACGATCACACCCTGTGAGGGTGAGGATGCCGCTGGGGCCGATCGTGTCGTGAATGGGCTCGCCCAATGGGCCGCCGTTGGGGTCGATGCGCTGTAGCACCACCGGCGTATTGCCAATCGGGACGAAGCGTGAACTCTGGAACATGTGCACCAGGGTCAAGGTCCCGGTGGCTTGGCACGCTGCGACAGTGGTGCTGGGAAAGAGCGAGCGGTTGATGGGTGCGACGAGCGCCACCTCATTACCGACCTTGAACACCTGCTCGACATCCAGTGCCGAAAAGCTGAAAAAACTCTCGGCCCAGGCATCGTAGTGGTTGAGGCAACCCCGGAAATCGCTGAGGACGGACTCGACGTCACGTGCCTTCGAATCCATCGCCGCCAGTACCAGAAAGCCAATGGCTTGGCTGGTTCCGTTGATCACGATGCAGCCCCGTCGCCTGGGGCCTTAATGACAATCACCATCTGCAATCCCTCGCACTGTGTATTCAGGCGAGGGACTTTGCAGCGGTTCTCAGGGTGGGGGAGTAGAGCTTATCCGGCGGTTATGTGGGACGTTTCGACAACTCACGTTCTCTGCCACGCGACTACCGGCTATTGTCAGAAATTTCCCACAGGAGTACAAATGTACTCCATGACAACCCTGACCCCCCGCCGTACCGCCATCCTGACCTTCATCCGCGACCGTATCGCGCAGCAAGGCCAGCCCCCCAGCCTCGCCGAGATCGCCGAGGCGTTCGGCTTTGCTTCGCGCAGCGTCGCGCGTAAACATGTGGTGGCGCTGACCGAGGCCGGTTTTATCGAGGTCAACCCCAACCAGGCCCGTGGTATTCGCCTGCTCAACCAACCGGCCCGTCCGCAATGGCAGGATGTGCCGGTGCTCGGCCGTGTTGCCGCTGGCCGGCCGATTGGCGCCGATGCCGAAGTGCACAGCCGCCTGCAACTGGACCCCGCCACCTTTACGAAAACCCCGGATTACCTGCTGCGGGTTCAGGGCGATTCGATGATCGAAGACGGCATTCTCGACGGCGACCTGGTGGGCGTACGCCGCAGTGCCGAGGCCTTGAACGGGCAGATCGTGGTGGCGCGCCTGGATGGCGAAGTCACCATCAAGCGTTTCGAGCGCAATGGCGACAGGGTGCGTCTGCTGCCGCGCAACCCTGCGTATCAACCCATTGTGGTGGGGCCTGACCAGGACCTGGCCATCGAAGGGGTGTTCTGCGGCCTGGTGAGGCAAGGCTGATGGGGGCCGTGGTTGCGCTGGATACGCTGTTCAATGGCGGCCGCGTCTGGAAAGGCCGGCCTGCTGCGCCGCCGGCCAGCGTGCATCCTACCGGGCTTGCGGCGCTGGATGCAGTGTTGCCCAGCGGCGGTTGGCCCGCGTCGCCCTGAGTGAAATCCTCATGGCCAGGGACGGGATCGGCGAACTGCAACTGGTGCTGCCGACCCTGGCGCGCTTGTCCACAGCGGGGGAGCGCATTGTGCTGGTGGCGCCGCCGTATACGCCGTACCCCCACGCCTGGCAGAACGCCGGGGTGGATGTGCGCCAACTCTCGGTGATCCAGGCCGGGGAGCGCGACGTGTTGTGGGCCGTGGAGCAATGCCTGCGTTCCGGCAGTTGCGGCGCGGTGTTGTGCTGGCCGCGCAAGGCCGATGATCGCGCGTTGCGGCGCTTGCAGGTGGCGGCGGAAACCGGGCAGACGCTGGCGTTTGCCTGGCGATCGATCAGTGAGGCGCTCAACTCATCGCCCGCAGCCCTGCGTCTTACCGTCGAAGCCAAACCCGCGCAAGTGCGGGTGCTCAAGTGCCGTGGCGGCCTGGCTCATCCGGCGCCGATTGCGCTGGCCGGGCACTGAGGTTGACATGCGTTGGGTGTGTATTGTTTTCCCGCAATTGGCCCTGGACGGGGTGCAGCGTGTGCACCCCGAGCCCGACCAACCCCTGGCGTTGCTGGCCGGCACGCCGCAACGGCGCGTGCTGCAAACCGTCAACGACGCCGCCCGCGCCTTGGGCCTGCGCCCCGGCCAATCGCTGACGGCGGCGCATGCCCTGGCCAAGACCTTTGCCAGTGCCGAATACGACCCTGCCGAGATCGAGCGTTGGCAGCAGTTCCTGGCCGCCTGGGCCTATCAGTTCAGCTCCCAGGTCAGCCTGTATTACCCACGCGCCTTGCTGTTTGAAATCGAATCGAGCCTGGGATTGTTCGGGCCCTGGCCGCGGTTTGAAGCGCGTTTGCGCCAAGAGCTGAGCGAACTGGGCTTTCGCCACCGTATCGTCGCCGCGCCCAACCCGGCGGCGGCACGGGTACTGGCCAATCTTTACGATGGCCTGGCCGTTGGCGATGACACCTTGGCGCAAGCCCTGGCGCCGCTGCCTGTCGAGCGTGCCGGCCTTGAGCCCCAGGCCGCCACCGCGTTGTCGCGCATGGGCCTGCGCACCCTGGCCCAGGTGCAGGCTTTGCCCCGGCACACCTTGGCGCGACGCTTCGACGCCACGGTGCTCAAGCATTTGGATGCGCTGACCGGGCAACGCCCATTGGCCCTTGGGTTTTACCAGCCGCCGGAGCGGTTCGATGTACGCATCGAGTTGAATTACGACGTGCAGTCCCACCAGGCACTGCTGTTTCCCCTGCGTCGATTGACCGGCGACTTGTCGGCATTTCTGTGTGGTCGCGACAGTGGCGTGCAGCGTTTCGACCTGCACCTGGAACACGCCCAGGCGCCCGACAGCGTGATCAAGGTCGGCCTGCTCAGCGCCGAGCGTGAAGCGGCGATGCTCTTCGAGCTGGCTCGCGGGCGTCTGGAGCAGGTGCAAGTGACTTCACCGGTACGCGGTTTTCGCCTGGTGGCCGAGGACCTGCCGGTGTTTGTGCCGCAGCGCCAGGACCTGTTCGATGACCGCCCGCATCAGACCCTGCCCTGGGAGCAACTGCGCGAACGCCTGCGCGCACGCCTGGGGGATGAGGCGGTGCAGGGCCTGCGCTTTCATGCCGACCACCGTCCCGAGTGCGCCTGGCAAGCGGCGGCCGACAGCCGCCCATGCCCGCCCTTGAACAAGGTGCAACGCCCCGGCTGGTTGCTCAATGAACCCACGTTGCTGGCCGAACAGGGCGTACAGATCCTGATGGGCCCCGAACGTATCGAATCCGGCTGGTGGGACGGCGCCGATATCCGCCGCGACTACTACCTGATCCGCACCCGCGCCGGCCAGCAAGGCTGGGCCTACCGCACGGTGGGGCAAGCCGATGGCCTGTGGCTGCAAGGCTGGTTTGCATGAGCTACGCCGAGCTGCATTGCCTGTCCAATTTCAGCTTCCAGCGCGGCGCCTCCAGTGCGCTGGAGTTGTTCGAGCGGGCCAGGCGTCAGGGCTACAGCGCGTTGGCGATTACCGATGAATGCACCTTGTCCGGCATCGTGCGCGCCTGGCAGGCGGCCAAGGCGGTGGGCTTGCCACTGATTATCGGCAGCGAAGTGCGCATCGAAAACGGCCCGAAACTGGTATTGCTGGTGGAGGACCTCAGCGGCTACCAGCACCTGTGCCGCCTGGTTACCCTGGCCCGACGGCGGGCGGAAAAGGGCAGCTATCGCCTGCTGCACGAGGATTTCGCGCAGCCACTGCCTGGCCTGCTGGCGCTATGGGTGGCCGAAGACACCGACACCCAGACCTCGATCCAATGGCTGCGCCAGACCTTCGCCGAACGCCTGTGGCTGGCGGTGCACCTGCACTGTGGCCAGGACGATGCGCGCCATTTGCAGCAACGCCTGCACCTGGCCGCCAGCCTGCGGATTCCGGCGGTGGCCTGCGGTGATGTGCACATGCATGCGCGTGGCCGCCGCGCCCTGCAAGACACCATGACCGCGATCCGTCATCACGTGCCGGTGGCCGAGGCCGGCACCCGCCTGCACCCCAATGGCGAACGCCATCTGCGCAGCCTCGATGCGTTGAGTGCGTTGTACCCGCAGGCCTTGCTTGACGAGACCCTGAGCATCGCGCGCCGTTGCACCTTCGACCTCGGCCAGTTGCGCTATCACTACCCGCGCGAGCTGGTGCCCGCGGGGCATGACGCAGCGTCCTGGCTGCGTACCGTCACCGAAGAAGGCATCGCCCAGCGTTGGCCGGAGGGTATCGATGCCAAGACCCTGCAACAGATCAATCACGAGCTGGCATTGATCGGCAGACTGGGCTACGAAAGCTATTTCCTCACCGTGCACGACATCGTGCGCTTTGCCCGCAGTCGCTCGATCCTGTGCCAGGGGCGGGGCTCGGCGGCGAACTCGGCGGTGTGCTTCGCCTTGGGCATCACCGAGATCAACCCGAGCCTGACGAACATGCTGTTCGAGCGCTTCCTGTCCGAGGAGCGCAACGAGCCGCCGGATATCGATGTGGACTTCGAACACGAGCGCCGTGAAGAAGTGCTGCAATACGTATTCCAGCGCTACGGTCGTACCCGCGCGGCGCTGACGGCGGTGGTCAGCAGTTACCACGCAAGCGGCGCGGTGCGCGACGTGGCCAAGGCGCTGGGGTTGCCGCCGGACCAGATCAACGCCCTGGCCGACTGCTGTGGGCGCTGGAGCGATGATGCGCCGCCGCTGGAGCGCCTGCGCGAAGCCGGCTTCGACCCGGACAGCCCGTTGCTGCGCCGCGTGTTGGCACTGACCCGGCAGTTGATCGGCTTTCCCCGGCACCTGTCCCAGCACCCCGGCGGTTTCGTGATCAGCGAATACCCGCTGGACACCCTGGTGCCGGTGGAAAACGCCGCCATGGCCGAGCGCACCATCATCCAGTGGGACAAGGACGACCTGGACGCGGTCGGCTTGCTCAAGGTGGATATCCTCGCCCTGGGCATGCTCAGTGCGATCCGCCGCTGCTTCGACCTGCTGCGCCGTCATCGCAACCTCGACCTGGCGCTGGCGACGATCCCCAAGGAAGACCCGGCCACCTACGCGATGATCAGCAAGGCCGACACCATCGGTGTGTTCCAGATCGAGTCGCGGGCGCAGATGTCGATGTTGCCCAGACTCAAACCACAGACTTTTTATGACCTGGTGATCGAAGTGGCGATTGTGCGACCGGGGCCGATCCAGGGCGGCATGGTGCACCCGTATCTGCGACGTCGTAACAAGGAAGAAGAAACCACCTACCCGTCGCCGCAACTGAAAACGGTACTGGAGCGTACCCTGGGCATCCCGCTGTTCCAGGAACAAGTGATGCAGATCGCCATGGTTGCTGCGGACTACAGCCCCGGCGAGGCCGACCAGTTGCGCCGCTCCATGGCCGCCTGGAAACGCCACGGCGGCCTGGAGCCGCATCAGGAGCGCCTGCGCAGCGGCATGCTCAAAAACGGCTACACCGAAGCCTTCGCAGCGCAGATTTTTGAGCAGATCAAGGGCTTTGGCAGCTATGGCTTCCCGGAGTCCCACGCGGCCAGTTTTGCTTTGCTGACCTATGCCAGTTGCTGGCTCAAATGCCATGAGCCGGCGGCGTTTGCCTGTGCGTTGATCAATAGCTGGCCCATGGGGTTCTACAGCCCCGACCAGATCCTGCAGGATGCGCGACGCCATCGTTTGCAGATCCGCCCGGTGGATGTGCAGGCCAGCGACTGGGATTGCAGCCTGGAGCCCATCGATGGCCAGCAACCGGCGATCCGCCTGGGCTTGCGCATGATCTCGGGGTTTCGCGAAGACGATGGGCGCCGCCTTGAAGCGGCACGCCGGCGCGGCGTATTTCGCGACATTGCCGACCTGGACCAACGCGTCGGGCTCGATGCCCGCGCCCAGGCGCTGCTGGCCGACGCCGGTGCCTTGCGCGCCCTGGCCGGCAACCGGCATCAGGCGCGTTGGGAGGTGGCCGGGGTGCACACACAACTGGGACTGTTTGCCGGGTTGCCCAGCCCCGATGAAACCGTGGTGGCATTGCCGACACCCACGGTGGGCGAGGACCTGCACGCCGATTACGCCACAATCGGCACCACCCTCGGCCCGCACCCGCTGGCGTTGCTGCGCGATGAGCTGCGCAAGCGGCGTTGCCGCAGTTCCCGCGAGCTGATGGCGGTGGAGCATGGGCGCAATGTAAGCGTGGTCGGCCTGGTCACGGGTCGGCAACGTCCAGGCACTGCCAGTGGCGTGACCTTTGTCACCCTGGAAGATGAGTTCGGCAACCTCAATGTGGTGGTTTGGCGCGACCTGGCCGAACGTCAACGCCAGGCCCTGGTCGCCTCGCGACTCCTCAAGGTGGATGGACGCTGGGAGGCGGTGGGCGAGGTGCGGCACTTGATCGCCGGGCGTTTGACCGACCTCACCTCGTTGCTGGAGGGCATTCATGTGCGCAGCCGGGATTTTCACTGAGGCCGGACGACTGCACGACGATAACTGCCAAATTTATAGCGAATGAAACCATCTGCTCCGTGTAAGCTCCAAAAATTGCGACTGTCCTCTCTTTGCCCAGAGCCCAACGATGCAATTTTTATCCAACTCCCATGGCTGTGAAGGTTGGGCCGGTGAAATGGCCCAGCGCATACGCAGCTTTGACTGGTCAAAAACCGACCTCGGCCCCATCGACCAGTGGTCCACCAGCCTGGCCTGTACCGTGCAAATGATGCTCGCATCGCCGGTGCCGATGGTGATGCTGTGGGGGCGCCTGGGCTACATGATCTACAACGACAGCTACTCGGCGTTTGCCGGTGGCCGCCACCCGTACCTGCTGGGCACCCCGGTGGAGCTGGGTTGGCCGGAAGTGGCCGATTTCAACCGGCACGTGGTGGACACCTGCCTGGCCGGCGGTACGCTGTCGTTCAATAACAAGGACCTGGTGCTGCTGCGCAACGGCCAGCCGGAAACGGTGTGGCTGGACCTGTATTACAGCCCCGTCGCCGGGGACAACCACCGGCCGGCCGGGGTGTTGGCGATTGTGGTGGAGACCACCGAACTGGTGAAGTCCGAGCAGGTGCGTCAGGAGCTCACCCACAACCTGGAGCAACGCGTGGCCGCCGAAGTGCAGGCGCGTTCGGCCGCCGAAGACAAGCTGCGCCAGTCGCAAAAGCTCGAAGCCATCGGCGGTCTCACCGGCGGCGTGGCCCATGACTTCAATAACCTGCTGCAAGTGATCGCCGGCAACCTGCATCTGCTGGCCCGCCATGAACCGGACAACCCCCAGGTGCAGCGTCGCGTCAATGCGGCCATCGCCGCCGTGGAGCGCGGGGCCAAATTGTCGACGCAACTGCTGGCCTTTGCCCGGCGTCAGCCGTTGTCGCCAGCGGTGTACAACCCCCTGCGCATTTACGAAAACCTGGGCGAGCTGTTGCAGCGCGCCCTGGGTGAAACCATCCACATTGATGTGCAATTACCGCGCGATCCCTGGCGCATTCACGTCGACCGCAACCAACTGGAAAACGCCTTGCTCAACCTGGCGATCAACGCCCGGGATGCCATGAAAGGCGAGGGCGTGATTCGCATCAGTGGCGAAAACATCATTCTTAATCCCAAAGATTGCATTGGCAAAGGCATCAGCCCCGGTGAATACGTGCGCCTGGCCGTGGCCGACACGGGCGTGGGCATGTCGCCGGCGATCCAGGCCAAGGTGTTCGAACCGTTTTTTACCACCAAGCGCGACGGCCACGGCACGGGCCTGGGCTTGAGCATGGTGTTCGGGTTCGTGCGCCAAAGCGGTGGCCATGTCGACGTCAGCAGCGAGGAAGGCAAGGGCACCGTGGTGCAGTTGTATTTCCCGCGCAGCCTGGGCGAAGAATGCCCGCAGGCACAGGCTGAACCCGTGGTGTCGGTGGGCGGCCAGGAGACGATCCTGGTAGTCGAAGACAATGAAGGCGTGCGCCTGACCGTGGTGGAAGTGCTCGAACAATCGGGCTACACCGTCCTCACGGCAGAAGACGGCGACCAGGCCATGGCGAAGCTGCAGGCGGGCTTGAAACCGGAACTGATCTTCACCGACGTGGTGATGCCCGGCCGCTATAAAAGTACCGACCTGGCCGACTGGGCGCGCGCGCAAGAACCTGCGGTGCCGGTACTGTTCACCTCCGGTCATACCCGCGACATCCTCTCCAGCAACCATTTGCTGAGCCCCGATATTCATCTGCTGAGCAAGCCCTACAGCCCCGAGGCCCTGACGCTGAGGGTGCGCAGCGTGCTCACCGCAAGACAAGGTTGACCATGACTTCACAGCGCAACATCCCGCCGATCACCGCACAACCCCAGGGCTTCGTGCGCGTGCGTGGCGCCCGCGAGCACAACCTGCGCAACGTCGATGTGGACATTCCACGCGATGCCCTGGTGGTCTTCACCGGTGTGTCGGGTTCGGGCAAATCGTCCCTGGCCTTTTCCACGGTGTATGCCGAAGCCCAGCGGCGCTATTTCGAGTCGGTGGCGCCCTATGCGCGACGCCTGATCGACCAGGTCGGCGTGCCGGATGTGGACAGCATCGAAGGCCTGCCGCCGGCCGTGGCCCTGCAACAGCAGCGCGGCACGCCGAGTGCGCGCAGCTCGGTGGGCAGCGTCACCACCTTGTCGAGCCTGATCCGCATGCTGTACTCCCGCGCCGGCAGCTACCCGCCAGGCCAGGCCATGCTCTATGCCGAGGATTTTTCGCCGAACCTGCCCCAGGGCGCGTGCCCGCAATGCCATGGTCTGGGCCGCGTCTATGAAGTGACCGAAGCGCTGATGGTGCCTGATCCATCGCTGACCATCCGCCAGCGCGCGGTCGCGTCCTGGCCCCTGGCCTGGCAGGGCCAGAACCTGCGCGACATCCTGGTGACCCTGGGCTATGACGTGGATATCCCGTGGCGTGAGCTGCCGAAGAAACAGCGCGACTGGATCCTCTTCACCGAAGAAACCCCCACAGTGCCGGTGTACGCCGGCTTCACCCCCGAGCAGACCCGCGACGCGCTCAAACGCAAACTGGAGCCGAGTTACCAGGGCACCTTCAGCGGCGCGCGGCGTTATATCCTGCACACCTTCACCCACACTCAAAGTGCGCTGATGAAAAAGCGCGTCGCGCAGTTCATGCAGGGCAGTGCCTGCCCGTTGTGCGAGGGCAAGCGCTTGACCAGAGCGGCGCTGTCGGTGAAGTTCGCCGGGGTGGATATTGGCCAGTTGTCGCAGCTGTCGTTGGCGCAACTGGCCGAGTTGCTGCGCCCCGTGGCGGCGGGGCAGGACCGGATGAAACTGTCGGTGGAAAAGCGCCTGGCCGCGCAGCGTATCGCCCAGGATTTGCTCGAGCGGGTCAGCACCTTGACCGAGCTGGGCTTGGGTTATCTGAGCCTGGAGCGCGGCACGCCAACCTTGTCGTCCGGGGAGTTGCAGCGGTTGCGTCTGGCCACGCAACTGGGCTCGCAACTGTTTGGCGTGATCTACGTGCTGGATGAGCCGTCGGCAGGGTTGCACCCGGCGGATGGTGAAGCGCTGTTCACCGCGCTTGAGCGTTTGAAGGCAGCGGGCAATTCATTGTTTGTGGTGGAGCACGACCTGGAAACCATGCGCCGCGCCGACTGGCTGATCGACGTCGGCCCGGCGGCCGGTGAACATGGCGGGCAAGTGTTGTACAGCGGGCCGCCGGCCGGGTTGGCCGATGTGCAGGCGTCGCAGACCCGTGAGTACCTGTTCGCTGAGCCGCGCCCATCGCATCAGGTGCGCCGCGAACCGCAGGGCTGGTTGCAGTTGGAAGGCGTGACGCGCAATAACCTCAACGATTTGAGCGTGGATTTTCCGCTGGGCTGCTTCACGGCGGTGACCGGAATTTCCGGCTCGGGCAAGTCCAGCCTGGTCAGCCAGGCGCTGTTGGAGCTGGTAGGCGCGGGCCTCGGGCGGACGGTCGAAAACGACGAAGAACCGAGCCTGGAAGACGACGCGCCGCAAACCAGTGGTGGCCGCATCGGCGGCGGGCTGGAGCATATCCGCCGCCTGGTGCAGGTGGACCAGAAGCCCATCGGCCGCACACCGCGCTCGAACCTTGCGACCTACACCGGGCTGTTCGACACCGTACGCAAACTGTTCGCCGCTACGCCCGCCGCGAAAAAGCGCCAGTACGATGCCGGCCAGTTCTCCTTCAACGTCGCCAAGGGCCGTTGCCCCCATTGTGAGGGCGAAGGCTTTGTCAGCGTCGAATTGCTGTTCATGCCCAGCGTGTACGCGCCGTGCCCGACCTGTCACGGGGCGCGCTACAACCCGGAAACATTGGCGATCAAATGGCAAGGCTTGAACATCGCCCAGGTGCTGGGCTTGACCGTTGAACAGGCCGTCGAGGTATTTGCCGAGCAGCCGGGCGTGCTGCGTCCGTTGCAGGTGCTGAGGGATATCGGCCTGGGTTATCTGCGTCTTGGCCAACCGGCCACCGAACTGTCCGGCGGCGAAGCGCAACGCATCAAACTGGCCACCGAGCTGCAGCGCAATGCCCGGGGCGCGACCTTGTATGTGTTGGATGAGCCGACCACCGGGCTTCATCCGCGCGATGTGGATCGCCTGCTCAGCCAGCTTAATCATCTAGTGGATGCAGGACACACGGTGGTCGTGGTCGAGCATGAAATGCGCGTGGTGGCGCAAAGTGACTGGGTGATCGATATCGGCCCGGGGGCAGGGGACTTGGGCGGCAAGGTGGTTGCCTGCGGTACGCCGCAAAAAGTCGCCAAAAGCAAAAAAAGCCGCACCGCGCCGTTTCTGGCTCGAGAGCTGATCTAACAAGCGGCGGGGTCCAATGTGGGATAAGGCTTGCTCCCGATGAGCATAGGTAATCTACACAACTTCCGCAGAGCGAAAATCTATGGCTCACCACAGGGGAATTCGCCAGCCTCTGCGGTTGTGTAGATACTCATGCTGCGATAACGGTGGCTCAGTCAAATATCACTGATTGATCCACCGTAAATTTCAATCCTCCGGCCGGCTGTTGAGGAAAACGTTCACTGTCGTGTAGTGACCGCCATCGGCATGTCGATACAACGTGCTGCTGTGATAGTCAGACACCTCTCCCATCACCGAGATAATGATTGTACGGCCCTGCATATCAACCTTTGGCGAGGCGTCACGAGTAATCAGAAACGGACCGGCGTCTTCGAGCGCAGACAATATTTCATGGTCGTCGGCCAACGTCCGATAAACGTAGTAGCGGTAGCTGAATGGAACCGTTGCACCACCACGGTCATCCTTTACGCCATAGACGGATGCCTCAGCATTCAGAGGTGCTCGAAGCACAACTTCCGTCAGTTGCGGACGGCTCGGAGAAAAAAGCCAGCCACCACCGATGTAAAACAAGCAAAGCAGCAGCGCGATCGTAGTAACAATTGAATAGAGCGATCTTTTAGTAGTTCCTGAACCTGGCATACCTGATTCCTTCCTTGATCCAATATTGATCGACCGGATCATCGCCGAATGGCGCACTGCCCCACCAGTTCCCAAATTCAGATTTGTCCGAGCCGGCCCTATTCTGAGCAAGACCAGCAGCACGCAAAAGCACTTCTTCACTGAAACCAGCAGCAATACCTACGGCACCATAATGAAAGTTTCCGAACGCTTCATACTCCTTGGAAATTTGCTTGTAGTCCCAAGGTCCACGATTTCGGACTTGAGTATAAAACCACGAATACATAAAGGCTGATCCAGCCTTGAGCACATTCTTTTTATGAAAGGCGGTAGCCATATTTTCACCGAGTGATACACCGGGTGGCGCCGTTGGGTTTGGCATTGCATGCGTCCTTTGCATTAGGTTCTTCCGGCGGAACCTAACATTGGAGAGACAAGCTGTTGAGCAATGAAAGCAGAAAAAGAAACTTCGTACAGCGGAGTAGGGCGCGCCTTGCACCGGGTCACTGAAACCAGTTTCTTCCTACGACCTTTTAGGGTTGCGGCTAGGCATAGGCATCACTAGTCTTTCCTAGTCGCTGCCAATTCAGCGACCGGACGTGAGAAATCCGAACTACTCCATTGGCGCAAAAGCGCCCACCGTATACAGTGCAGACGCTTTTTTTATGCTCGCTGTTATGGCGGCTGTGCGCGGGCACGCTTCGGCGTGGCCAAGCTCCTGGGGTCTTGGTTTTCTCACTCCGCGTACAGCTGCCACCTTCAGTTCGTGAGAAAAACTTGGTGGTAGCCCTTTAACCTCAGGAACTACACCATGATCAAAGACAGCCCAAACCCTCCTTCAGATTCAAACCTGCTCTTCACCCTTCGCCCCAACCTCGACACCGAAACCGTGCTGGTCAACGCCTCTCAGGATCTGGAATCCATCAGTGCCATCGCGACTTATCTCGCTTTTGAAGTTGATGGTCCGCAGCGCAGTATGGTGCTGGGGCTTTGTCGAATGGTAGAGGGCGTGCAGTTGCTGGTTGATCGCGTAGTAGATGGATACGGCGAGGCACGAGCGCAGTAACAGCGTCGTCCTTCAGGACCTCAGCGCAGCATAGGTATCTACACAATGTTGGCGTGGCTCTGAACCTGTGGGAGGGGCGTGCGACCGTTGACTTGCTCTCGATGGCGGAATATCAGTGCCAGATGTATTGACTGACACACCGCTATCGGGAGCAAGTCGAATCGTCGCACCGCTCCCCCCACAGTTACTGTGTTTATTCAGTTTGAGTTGTGTTTGGATCTG
>NZ_JAFHKI010000159.1 GCF_016937615.1 Pseudomonas lactucae
GGGGGTGAGCATGTTGACCAGTTCATAGACCAACAGGCCGGCCAGCAGGCTGGGCAGTAGTTTGAGCGGCAGGACCAGCAGCAATCCGCCGAAAATAATGATGTAGCTGGCCAGCAACAACACATGACGCTGAGGAAACGTTGGCATACAGCCTCAAAACGAACGGCGTTAAAGGATGGGCAGTCTGCCAGCGTTCCAGAAATCAAGCGAGAGCTGAAGGTGAGAATGCGATCAAGTGTGGGAGGGGCGGTGCGACGATTCGACTTGCTCCCACAGTTGTTTTCCAGCGCCTGCTAAATCGGGATCAGCCCTTGAGGCAGGTGCTCATGAAGGTCTTGCGCGCATCACCAGTCAACGCCTTGGTTTTTGCCGACGCGTTGCAATCCTTCATTTTCTGCTGCTGCGGGGTCAGGGTCTTGGCGTCATTGGCCGCCGGGGCCGACAGGCAGGTCTTCATGAAAGCCTTGCGCTCGTCGCCTTTGAGCGTCTTGGTGGTGGCTTCGGCATTGCAGGTGGTCATTTTGTTTTGCTGGGCAGTGGCGGCAAAGCCTTGGGAACACAGGAGCAGGCCCATCATCAATAACGGAATACGCAGCATCTTCATGGAGTTTTCTCCCTATTACCACGCCGAGGGGTGTGGCCTTTCGAGAGTGTAGCCAAATCCTGTTACACCTTCCCGCAATCCCCGCTATTAACACGCTCAACCTGGGCGCGGCGTGCCGGCTACACCCCGGCGGCCTTTAACCTCTGCGCATGCTCCACAAACAGGCGAATCGGCTCGGCACCCTTGCCCACCAGCCCCAAGGACTGGTTGACGACATCGAAATGGTCCAGCGCGTAGTCATCAGCAATCACCCGCCCCAGGTGTGAACTGTAGCGCCCGACCATGCCGTCGCACTGGCCTTTTTCGCGCACAAAACTGCGCGCGAACAAACGGCAGCTGCGGTTGGTCCCGTCGAACAGGTTGCGGCCACGGTCGGTGATGCCCGGCTGCAACGTGCCGGACCAGGAGTAATAGCGCACGCCATTGACCAGCTCGGCGCCCTGCCCGCCCCACGTCTCGGGCAAGCCCTGGGGGTATTGGCGATTGAACAGCGCCACGCCTTCGCGCGTCAGCGACAGGTGCGAGGCGCGCAGGTCGGCCTTGAAACGCGGCCCCCGATAGCCGGTTTCCAGCACGCCCATCACCCAGGCGACCAGATGAAACAGCGCGCTCATGAGGCGACCCTTGGCGCCGTCGACGGGGTAATGCGCATGGATATGGTCCGCTAATTCAGAACCGTGGTTGGGTCCGGCAACCGACGTCACCGACGCCACCCACTCCGGGCGTCTGGCCGCCGCGTAACGCGCGGTGAGCGCGCCCTGGCTATGCCCGATCAGGTTGACCTTATCGGCGCCGGTTTCAAGGCGAATGCGCTCGATCTGCACCAATAACTGCTCACCGCGCACTTCGCTGGAGTCCAGCGGCGCCACCTGCACGGGAAACACTTGCGCCCCGCCCGCTCGCAGCGCCGGGACGATGCCGTACCAATAGGGAAACCACCCCAGGCGCACGAAGCCGAGCATGCCGGGCACCAGCACCAGGGGATAACGCGTGGCTGACGACTGCGCCATGAAACAAACGTCCTTGATCACAAAAGGATGAGTGCAGCGTAGCCGCCGCGCACGACGCGCTTATGACACATGCGGCTAAATCCAATAAAACTTTTTGCTCTGCGCAAGACTCACAACCTGGAACGATCACGCCGGCAGAGCGTGGCGTAAAACCGGATTAGCCCCAGGAGATTGAAATGACTCAAGCCCAATTGACCGACGTCGCCACCCTGCGCAGCCGCGCCCGCCAGAACGTCGAAAATGGCGCCGTGACCGAAGGTTACGACGCCGACCGCCAGGAAATCATCCGCTTGCTCAACGAGTCGCTGGCCACCGAGTTGGTCTGCGTGCTGCGCTACAAGCGTCACTACTTCATGGCCAACGGCCTCAAGGCCGGCATCGCCGCCGATGAGTTCCTGGAACACGCGACCCAGGAAGCCGAACACGCCGACAAGCTGGCCGAACGCATCGTGCAACTGGGCGGCGAACCAGAGTTCAACC
The DNA here is from genome assembly GCF_016937615.1 of Pseudomonas lactucae. GTDB lineage: Bacteria > Pseudomonadota > Gammaproteobacteria > Pseudomonadales > Pseudomonadaceae > Aquipseudomonas > Aquipseudomonas lactucae. The sequence continues at coordinate 2,095 of NZ_JAFHKI010000159.1, forward strand.
CCGACCTGCTGTCGAAGAACTCACACGCGCAGTACGTCGCGGGCAACACCTTGAAGGAAATGGTCTTCGAAGACCTGGTGGCCGAGCGCATCGCCGTGGACAGCTACCGCGAGATCATCCAGTACATCGGTGACAAAGACCCGACCACCCGCCGCATCTTCGAAGACATCCTGGCCCAGGAAGAAGAACACGCCGATGACATGGCGGACATCCTGCAGGATCTGTAACACCTGAGGTGGGAGGGGCCTCGCCCCTCCCACAGTTGAATCTGTGTTTCGTCAGTCAGCCCTTCACGGTTTTCGGCGCCTTGCCTTCCTTCATCTGTTGCAGCAGCGGCGCGCATTCGTTGGGCTCTCCACCGCTGGGCGCGACCAGCGCAAGTAACCCAGCGGCAGGCCCGGCAATCACGCCCAGCGCCACCATGCCTGCGCCTCGCAGCGCCAATGGAATGGCTTTGACCCCGGCATTGGGCTTGATGAACGGCCCGTTCACGTACAGCGGCGAGCGCAGCGAAAACAGGCGAAAGCCCTTGGACTCCGGGTTGATGGTCAGGTCCAGTTGCTCGGTGGCCATGTTCGCCGTGCCATCGATGTAGATGATGGCGTTCTCGGTATCGAACACAAACAGCCGTGTGGTTGCCAGGCCGGTCTTGATGCCGAAGTCCGCGGCGGCGCAGTTGATCTTCACCTCCTTGTCGCCGAACAGGCGGCCCACCACGTAGTTGCCCACGTTGAGACCGGCGATTTCCATCAGCCCCCGGCTTATCGCGCCGTCGTTGATCAGCATTTTCAAGTCACCGTTGCGCTGCCCAGCAGCGCCGCGACGAGTTGCCGCGCCCGGCAATATCGGCGTCGCCGTTGAGCTCACCGAAGCTGGTCTTCATGGGTTCGAAGGTCGGGAACAGTTGCTTGAGCTTGAAGTTACGCGCGGTGAGTTTGGCGCGGCCCTCCATTGGTGTGATGCGGCCGTTCAAGCGAATCTGCGCATCGAGCTTGCCACCGGCCACGCCGAAGCGCAGGGGCACAAGGCTCAGTTCACCGTCGTTGAGCGCCAGGTGCGTGTAGAGATCGGTGAAGGGCAAGTCGGCGCTGTGCACAATGCGCTTGCCGGTGAATTCCACGTCGGCATCCATGTCACGCCAGCGCTCGGTGCGGAACTCTTCCACCGGCAGCACTTTGGTCGCCGGTTGTTTGCTTGCTCCGCCACGGGCCTTTTGCTTGGCGTTGGAATCGGCGCCGATCAGGGGCGCAAGGTCAGCCATCAGCAATTGGTTGGACACCAGCGCGCCGCTGAGTTTGGGCCGCGGCTGGCTGGCGACGTAGGCGAGGTTGCCGTGGATGTCGCTGTTGCCGATCTTGCCGTTGAAATTCTCATAGCGAAATGACGCGCCATCGGCTTCGTGCAATTTGGCGATCAGGTGACCATCGGTGGAATACGCCGGCGAATCCGGCAGGGTCACGCCGGTCAGCGGGTACAGGTTGCCCAGGCTTGCGCCTGCCAGTTTCAGGCGCAGGTCGAGGGCGCCAAGGTTGCGCGGGTCGGTCAGGGTGCCGGCCAGAGCGATGCTGGTGTCAGCGATGTTCACCTGGGCCTGCAGCGGGAATGGCTTGGCCGCGTCCTGCAGGGCAAGCAGGCCGCCGATCTTGCCGGCGCCGTCGAGTTTCTGGCCGTGGTACTGGCCTTTGACCTTGAGGCCAAACGCGTAGTCCTGCGGCGCGGCGCCTTTTTCCAAGGCCTTTTTGGCATCGGCGTCGCCGACGATCTCACCGAAAGGGATGGGTTTGCCCAACGGGTCGACGATCACATCGAGTTGGGTCTTGAGGGTTTGGTCGTCGAGCGTCACATGGCCCTTGTCGAAACCGATGGCACCAATGTCCACCACCCAGTTGGAAGGCTCGGCGTCCGGGTCCTTGGGGTCGAACTCAAAGGTCCAGTTGGCGCGGCCGTCGGCCAGGCGCTGCAACTCGGCGCTCGGCTCGGTGAGGTCGATACGCGGGATGACCACGCGCTGCACCAGCAGGGCCAGGGGCGAAATGCGCAGTTCAACTTTCTTGAGCGTGACCATTTGCGGTTTTTTCGACCAGTCGGGGTTGCCCAGGGTCAGGTCTTGCGCAATTACGTGAGGCCACGGCACCCAGGCGCGCCAGCCGCCTTCATCGGGCTCGCGCCGCCACAGCACGGCGAGGTCGCCATTGATAGCGAACGGACGATGCAGCTCTTCGGAGACTTTGGCGTTGAGGGGCGGTTTGATGCGATTCCAATCAAAAAACACCAGGAACAACACGGCGACAGCGATTAACAGAACGAAGCTGGCGCAGATCCAGGCAACGATTTTACGGGTGCGCGTCATTGCACAAGGCTCCTCAACACGGCTAGCAGAACGACTGTTCATAAGGGTACGACTGGCAAACCGCCTGGGGGTTTAGCTCTGCGGTCAATTTAATCGCAAAAAGCCATTTTCCTGATCGACCAGACACATTCAATCATCAACGGCGCACCATTGTTACCCGGATGCGTGTCGAAAATACCCACCCCGGTGCAAAACCGCGTGCTTGAGAGGCGCGTTCTAGAGCCTCTGCCGAGAACAATCAATTCTGTTGATTATTACCATTGTGTTTATGAACTTTTATATCGACTTATCGAGAGTAGCATTAGCCCCGTACCCACTTTATCGCCCTCCCAAGGAGCAACCCATCATGAAACGCCAAGTACTCGCTACCGTTCTACTGTCCATCCTGGCTTCCAGTGCCTTTGCCCTGCCAGCCGCCGAACAAGTCACCCCACAAGTCAAAGCCGACGCCGCGCACTTCAACCAGACCCTGGCTCGCAGCGGCTCGCAAGAAGACGAGAACCGTGACTACGCCAAAGGCGCCGTCGCTGAAAGTGGTTCGGACCGCGCCAACAAACGTGCTTACGCCGAAGGTGTGACCGAAAATGGCCGCAACCGCCTGGAACAGAAAGGCCTGGTTGAAGGTGGTGCTGACCGTCTGCTGGAACGCAACGCTGTCGCCGAAGGTGGTGCTGACCGTCTGCAAGAACGCAACGCTGTCGCCGAAGGTGGTGCCGACCGTCTGCTGGAACGCAATGCTGTCGCCGAAGGTGGTGCTGACCGCCTGGAAGAAATGCATCAAGCACAGAGCTAACCCAGTGGTGGCCCAGAAAAAAGCCCGGTCAGTCGATCGGGCTTTTGACTTTTTGCAGTAAACGTCACGTCTCCCCCCGCCAAGTTCGACGCCAGCGAAGCGGTTTTGCTAGAGTGCGTCGCTGTACTTGACCACAAAGCTCGCCCGCCCATGCTGCCCCGCGCCGAACAAAAGCAACAGACCCGCCTCGCCCTGATGGACGCAGCCCGCCATTTGATGGAGTGTGGCCGTGGGTTTGGCAGCTTGAGCCTGCGTGAAGTGGCGAAGACGGCCGGCATCGTTCCCACCGGGTTTTACCGACACTTTGCCGATATGGACCAGCTTGGCCTGGTACTGGTGAGTGAGGTCGGGCAGACCTTCCGCGCCACGATTCGCCTGGTGCGCCACAACGAATTCGTGATGGGCGGCATTATCGATGCCTCGGTGCGGATCTTTCTCGATGTGGTGTCGGCCAACCGCTCCCAGTTCCTGTTCCTGGCCCGCGAGCAATACGGCGGCTGCCTGGCCGTGCGCCAGGCCATCGCCGCCCTGCGCGAGGACATCACCCGCGACCTCGCTGCCGACCTGACGTTGATGCCCAAGCTGCAGCACCTGAATGCCGACGGCCTGCACGTGATGGCCGACCTGATCGTCAAAAGTGTGTTCGCCACCCTCCCCGACATCATCGACCCACCGCCTCACGCCCTGCCTGCCCACCTCACGCCCCAGGCAAAAATCACCCAGCAACTGCGGTTTATCTTCATCGGCCTCAAACATTGGCAAGGGCTGGGCAGCACCGAATAGACGATCAGCCCTGCGTATGAAAACGCTTGGCGGTGGTGTAGTGCTTGTTCCAGTAACTATTGCTCAGTGAATCGATACGCACGTTTTTGCCGGTGCGCGGCGAATGGATGAATTTGCCCTCGCCAATATAAAGGCCGACATGGCTGACCTGACCGCGTCCGTTCCCCTTGAAAAACACCGCATCGCCGGGCTTGAGCGCGCTGCGCTTGATAGTGGAGGCCGTTGACCGGTGCATTGCCGCCGTGGTGCGCGGGATTTTGATATTGGCCTGGGTCTTGAACAGGTAGACCAGCAAGCTGCTGCAATCAAACCCTTGCTCCACCGAATTGCCGCCCCACTTGTAAGGCGTGCCCAGCAACTCGTGTGCGCGGTCGATCACGTCGTCGATGGAAGATGACGGCAGGCTGCGCAGCGAGGAGCCGAAGTCGGCCCGAGGTTGATAGTTAGCCGACGCCGAAGTGACAACGAAAGGCAGGCTGGCCAGGATGAGATAGAGAAATGACTTGATCATGATGAACGTCGCAGTGGGTTAAACACGGCGCACAGACTAATGATCGACTGGGCAAGGGCTTGAACGCGAAATCCTGAGTAGGTGTAGGAAATATCCCAAACGCCCACAGGGAGTGCATCGCAGGCCTTGGCGCACCAATCTGGTTCACGTCAGAAATTTCCCGCGCCCTGTTTGGTGGCATCAACGCGCTTATCCACAGGCGTTTGCGGTACCCCGGCACGGTTGGCAAGCCCCTTGCTCTAGCTGTTTCATCGCTCATAGCTGGAAGCTTCCTGATGCTGGTGATCCACCACCGAATCGCCCCCCAACCCCTCTGGGCCGCTGAGTTGCTGCTGAATTTCGAGGCCCGCAGCAAAAGCCGCCTGCGCTGTTTCAGTGCCGACGGTGAAGACGTCGGTCTGTTCCTGGAGCGCGGTCAGCCACCGCTGCATGATGGTGAATTCCTACAAGCTGAAGACGGACGTGTCGTACGCGTGTGCGCCCGGCCTGAACAACTGCTGCATGTCACCTGCGCCAGCGCCTTTGAACTGACCCGCGCGGCCTATCACTTGGGCAACCGCCATGTGGCGTTGCAGGTCGGGGATGGCTGGTTGCGCCTGCTCGATGATTACGTGCTCAAGGCCATGCTCGAACAGCTGGGCGCCCATACCGAAACCCTCGAAGCGCCATTCCAGCCGGAACACGGTGCCTATGGCGGCGGTCATCATCATTCGCGCCATGGCGATGAAGACTTCAACTACCCGCCCAAGCTGCATCAGTTCGGCGTGCGGGTATGAACCCAGCCTGGGCGCTGCTGCGTCTGGCCAGTCCGCAATTGCCGATTGGCGGCTACAGCTATTCCCAGGGCCTGGAAATGGCGGTGGACGATGGCCGCGTGAATGACGCAGCTAGCGCCCGCCGCTGGATCAGCGACCAGCTGCTGCTCAACCTTGCACGTTTCGAGGCGCCGTTGCTGCTTGCCCATTGCCGCGCCGCGGCCGAGCAGGATTGGCCGACGCTGGCGCAACTGTGCCAAGCGCATCAAGCCAGCCGCGAAACCCGCGAGTTGTATCAGGAGAGCCGCCAGATGGGCTATTCCCTGCAGCAGTTGCTCAGTGGCTTGCCGGAACTGGACGACGCAGCCCGCAGCTTTCTTGAACAACGCCGTGAGCCGCATCTCGCCTTGGGCTGGGCCCTGGCCGCGCGCGCATGGGCCATCAGCCCCGATGACGCCCTCGCCGCCTGGTTGTGGAGCTGGCTGGAAAACCAATTGGCCGTGCTGATGAAAACCCTGCCCCTGGGCCAGCAGGCCGCCCAGCGGCTGACCAGCGAACTGCTGCCGCTGCTGCAACAAGCCCAGCAGGATGCCGCTCGCATCGACCCCCAGCATCTGGGCAGTGCCGCTTTCGGTCTGTCCCTGGCGTGCATGGCCCATGAGCGCCAGTACAGCCGCCTGTTCCGTTCCTAAGACTTTTTGGAGAAGCACATGAACACACAACCTCTGCGCGTCGGCATCGGCGGCCCGGTCGGCTCCGGCAAGACCGCCCTGACCCTGGCCCTGTGCCTGGCCTTGCGCGACCGCTACAACCTGGCGGTGGTGACCAACGACATCTATACCCGCGAAGACGCCGACTTCCTGGTGCGCAACGAGGCCCTGGCGCCGGAGCGCATCATCGGCGTGGAAACCGGCGGCTGCCCGCACACAGCAATCCGTGAAGACGCCTCGATCAACCTGGAGGCGGTGGACCAGCTCAACCGCCGCTTCCCCGGCCTGGACCTGATTCTGGTGGAGTCCGGTGGCGACAACCTGTCGGCGACCTTCAGCCCGGAACTGTCCGACCTGACCATCTATGTGATCGATGTGTCGGCCGGTGACAAGCTGCCGCGCAAGGGCGGCCCGGGGATCTGTAAATCCGACCTGCTGGTGATCAACAAGATCGACCTGGCGCCGTTGGTCGGCGCCTCGCTGGAACTGATGAACAGCGACACCCAGCGCATGCGCAACGGCAAACCCTTTGTGTTCAGCAACCAGAAAACCGGCGTCGGACTGGATGACATCGTCGCCTTTATCGAACGCCAGGGCTTGCTGACCGCTGCATAAATCAACCCATAAGGAATCTGCTCATGAGCCTCAACAAACTCTTCGCAGCCGCCGCCTTGCTGCTCACCCCGGCCCTGGCCTTCGCTCATCCGGGCCACGGCGACAACGGCCTGGTGGCCGGTATCAGCCATCCACTGGGCGGCATCGACCACTTGCTGGCCATGCTCGCGGTCGGCCTGTGGGCGGCGCAGCAAAAAGGCGCTGCCCGCTGGGTGCTGCCGTGCACCTTTGTCGGCACCCTGCTGATCGGCGGCATGCTGGGCTTTGAAGGCCTGGCGTTGCCGGCGCTGGAAAGCGGGATTGCCACCTCGGTGCTGGCCCTGGGCCTGGCCGTCGCGCTGGCGGTGCGCCCGCCCTTGTTCATGGCGGTGGGCGCGACGGCGTTGTTTGCGCTGTTCCACGGTGTGGCGCATGGCTTGGAGCTGCCGGACATGACCAGCCCTTGGACGTATGCGGCGGGGTTTGTCGGTGCGACTGCGGTATTGCACGCGGCAGGTTATGCGCTGGTGCGTTGGCTGCCGGCTGCTGCGGCACCGCTGGTGCGGGTGGCTGGGGCGGCTTCGGCGGTGACTGGGGCTTGGTTGCTGGCGGGCTGATTTGCGGCGCTATTAAGGGCCTCATCGGGGGCAAGCCCCTCCCACACTTGAATGCATTCCAAAGTTGGAACTCAGTTGAATGTGGCAGGGGGCTTGCTCCCGATAGCGGTCTCAAAACCAACATCTACCTCAAGCCTGCTACCATGCGCGGCAAACACCCCTGCCGTGACGACGCCAGCCAATGCCCATCGCTTCCCCGCCTGCCTTGAATACCGTGCTCACGCACTTCCACACGCTGATCGTGCCGCTCTGGCAGGGCCCGGGCTGGAATGCCGACCTGGCACTGCCCTACGAGGCGCTGGACGCCGATCACCGGCCTTTGCCCCCACAACGTTACCGCGCCATGGCCTGCGCCCGGCAGTTGTATCTGTTCGCCAGCCTGATCGGCGAGCCGGGGGCCGCGTTCGCCGAAGAGCGCGCCGCAGCGCTGTTCCGCTCTCTGCAACGGCACTTCCATGACGCCGAGCACGGCGGCTGGTTCTACAGCATCGACCCGGCCGGGCAGCCGCAGGACAAACGCAAAGACCTCTACACCCACGCCTTCATCATCTTCGCCTGCGCCCATTACTGGGCCAAGGTGCGTGAGCCGTTGGTAGAGTCGGTGCTCAATGCCGCCCTGGAAGTGGTGGCCCAGCGTTTCGCCACCGGCGATGGCCTGTACGAGGCCGTGCTGGAGCGCAATTGGTCGTCCCTCAAGTCGGGCCCGCTGCAAAACCCATTAATGCACCTGGCCGAAGGTTTCCTCGCTACCCTCGCCGTACGGGCAGACGCCGACGTGCAGGCCGCCCTGCTCAACCTGGCGACGGCCATGCAGCAGCGCTTCATTGATCGCCAGCACGACGTGATGATGGAGAAACCGCTGGGCGCTGTGGATAACTGGTTTGAACCGGGGCATCAGTTCGAGTGGTTCTTTTTGCTGGAATCGTCGGCGGTGCTGCGCGGCACAGCGCTGCATGCCTCGCTGACACGGGCGTTTGCCTACGCCGAGGAAACCGGTGTGGATAAGTCAAGCGGTGCGGTCAGCGGCATGCTCGCCCTCGACGGCAGCGTGCGCGACGGTACTCAACGGATCTGGGCTCAGGCCGAATACCTGCGGGCGTTGACCTTGCGGCCTGGCAGCGAGCCGGTGTTGCAGCGCCAATTGCTGGCGCTGCAGCAGCATTTCCTGCATGAACAAGGCTGGCATGAATGCCTGGATGCCGATGGCAAGGTGAGTCGGCGGGATATGCCGTCGACCACGCCGTATCATTTGGCGACCTGCTATCAGGGGCTGATCCGGCATCTCGGCTGATCTTCAGGGCCTCATCGGGGGCAACCCCCTCCCACATTCGACCGAGTTCCAATTTTGGAATGTGATCAAATGTGGGAGGGGCGGTGCGACGATTCGACTTGCCCCCCCCACACAAGCCCTCATACCACAATTGGTTCTGTGTCAGACGCCGAACTGCTCGCGGTACGCCCGTACTGCCGGCAAATGCTGCTTGAGCTGCGGGTCATCTTCCAGGAACTGCAACACCTGGTTCAACGACACGAT
>NZ_JAFHKI010000016.1 GCF_016937615.1 Pseudomonas lactucae
GCCTGAGATCAAGATCAAAATCAAAAGCCAGAGCCAGAGCAACAGCACAAGAGCAGTCAGTTGTGTAGATACCTATGGTTTCAGGTCACGCCTGGGGTTGATAACGTTGCGCAACCGCCGACTGGCGGATCTGCGACAGCAGGCCCTGGCGCGCGCCCTGCAAGGCATCCCAGCGCTCGGCTTCGTGCAACGGTGGAATGGTCACCGCCTCGCGACGATCGAAGCCGACCAGGGCGGCATCCACCAGATCACCGACTTCCATCACTTCGCTCAAGGTGTTGATGTCGATACCGGCGCGGTCCCAGATCTCGGTGCGGGTGGCGGCCGGCAGTACGGCTTGTACATAGACGCCCTGGGGCGACAGCTCCAGGCTCAGGCCCTGGGACAGGAACAGCACGAACGCCTTGGTCGCGCCGTACACCGTCATGCCGAACTCCGGCGCCAGGCCGACCACCGAACCGATGTTGATGATCGTGCCGTTGCCCGCCTTGGCCAGGCGCGGGGCGATGGCACTGGCCAGGCGCACCAGCGCGGTGGTGTTGAGGGCGACCAGGTGCGCGACGCTGTCGGTGCTTTGCTCAATGAAGGTGCCCGACTGCGCGGCGCCGGCGTTGTTGATGAGGATACCGATGCTGGCGTCATCACGCAGGCGCGCTTCGACGTGGTTCAAATCGCTGAGTTGGGTCAGGTCCGCTTGCAGCACATCGACGGCAACCGCGTATTCGCTGCGCAACTGGCTGGCGAGGGTCTGCAGGCGGGCCTGATCGCGTGCGACCAGCACCAGGTCGTGTCCGCGTTGGGCGAAGCGCTGGGCATAAACGGCACCGATGCCGGTGGAGGCGCCGGTGATGAGAACGGTAGGGCGGGTAGTCATGAGCGTGTCTCTTTTTTAGCTAACGGTGGGGGAAATGGTTGCGCCTAGTTCGACTCGGCCAGCGCCGGGTAGTCGATGTAGCCTTCGGCAGCGCCGCCATAGAGCGTGGCCGGATTGAAGGCAGCCAGAGGCGCGCCGGTCTTCAGACGTGCCACCAGGTCCGGGTTGGCGATGAACGGGCGACCGAAGGCGATCAGGTCGGCCTTGCCTTCAACCAGGCGCGAGGTAGCCAGGCCCAGGTCATAGCCGTTGTTGGCGATATAGGTGTGCTTGAAGCGTCGGCGCAAACCGGCGAAATCGAAAGGCGCCACATCGCGCGGGCCACCGGTGCACCTTCGACCACGTGCAGGTAAACGATGCCCAGCGCATTGAGCTGGTCGACGATGTAGTCGAACTGCGCTTGCGGGTCGCTGCTCGAAATGCCGTTGGCCGGCGACACGGGTGACAGGCGAATGCCGGTGCGCTCGGCACCGATCTCGGCCACCACCGCTGCCGTGACTTCCAGCAACAGGCGTGCGCGGTTTTCAATCGAACCACCGTATGCATCGGTGCGCTGGTTGGCGCCGTCCTTGATGAACTGGTCCAGCAAGTAGCCATTGGCGCCGTGGATCTCCACACCATCGAAGCCCGCCGCCAGCGCATTGGCCGCCGCCTGGCGAAAATCGTTGACGATGCCCGGCAGCTCAGCGGTCTCCAGTGCGCGCGGCTCGGACGCGTCTTCAAAGCGGTTGTTGACGAACACTTTGGTCGCCGCACGCAAGGCAGAAGGCGCGACCGGTGCGGCGCCCTGTGCTTGCAGGTCGACGTGCGACACACGGCCCACATGCCACAGTTGCAGGAACATTTTGCCGCCCTTGGCGTGCACGGCCTCGGTCACCGCGCGCCAGCCTTCGATCTGCGCCGAGGTGTAGATGCCAGGCGTGTCCTGATAGCCCTGCCCCTGCCGGGAAATCTGCGAGGCTTCGGAGATCAACAAGCCGGCGGACGCGCGCTGGCTGTAATACGCAGCGGCGAATTCGCTGGGCACCAGGCCTTTGCCGGCACGGTTGCGGGTCAGAGGGGCAAGCACCGCACGATTTGCTAGCGTCAGGGCGCCCATCGTATAGGGGGTAAACAAATTCAGGTCGCTCATGTCATGCGTATTCCATGTCGGTTGATGAGGCAGTCGTGCCGCTTGCCATTAGGATGATGATCGAAATCTAAACTGTCAACAGCTTTGATTACGATCAACATCTATGTATCATCGAACCCTGTTTTTGAGCGCACACGAGAGGTGTTGCACGTGAGAGTGAGCAAGGCTCAGGCCCAGGCAAATCGGGAACACATCGTCGAAACAGCCTCGGCGGTGTTTCGCGAACGCGGTTTTGACGGGGTGGGCGTGGCTGACCTGATGGCGGCTGCGGGGTTCACCCATGGCGGGTTCTACAAGCATTTCGGCTCCAAGGCCGACCTGATGGCCGAAGCGTCCGCCAGCAGCCTTGCGCGCTCGCTGACCGGCGTGCAGGCGCTGGATATTCAGCGTTTCATCGATATTTACGTGTCGAGGGAGCACCGCGACGGACGCGGCGACGGCTGCACACTGGCCGCCTTGAGTGCCGATGCGGCGCGTCAGCCCGATGACCTCAAGGTCGCGTTTGCCCAAGGCATAGAAGGCATGCTGCAGACGTTGGGCGGCAAGTGTGCCTCGCCCGCCGATGCGCCGCCTGGAGCGTCGCGCGCGAAAATGATCGGCCTGCTGGCACAGGCGGTCGGCGCGATCCTGTTGTCGCGTGCCTGCCCGGATGACGCTGCGCTGGCCGATGAAATCCTTGAGGTCTGCCACGCGCAGATGACGGCATCCTTGGCGTGCGCGCAGCAACCAACAGACTGATGGTCAGGAGGCCCCAGGGCCGATCAGTGAACTCTCGATCTGCACACCCGGCATCATCCGCTGCAAGCCTTCGATCAGCGTGTCGCCGGCTTCGGTCAAGGCCTCAAGCGGCATGGCCGGCAGACTTTCGAGGATGAACCACATGTGCCTGGCATCGGCGTCCAGCCGGGTCCTGGCGCCTTGCCGCCAGTTCCAGCGACGGCACGTCACGCCTTTTTCATCACGCCATACCACCTCGCCGGGGTCCGGATATTCGTAGGCGGGGGCACCTTCTTTCATCGTGTCAAAAGGCTCTGTGCCCTCTGCGACCACCAGCCGTGGGGGGCCCATATAGGCTTGCGCGTTTTCCCCGCCAACGGGAATGGCGTACTCAAGGCTGATGGCGTTGTAGAGGTCGACAATCGGGTCCAGGCTCGGCAAGTGGCCGTCCTTGAGCACGCGCTTGCGCAATGCCTGCGCCGAACACGGTGTGCGTTGCGGTTTGGCGCCGAAGGCACGAAAGGTGTCCGCCCAGGCGGCCAGATGCGCATCGCCCCAGCTTGGGCCGCCCGCCAGCACTGATCGGCAAGCACGCTCCAAGGCTTCTTGCGCAACGCCTGGATGCGTGAGCGGCGCCGCCTGCACCACAATGCTCAGCGCGCGGAACTGCGGGGCCAGTGTCACCACGGCCTGGTCAATTAACGGCAATACGGACAGCATCAAGAGTCTCCAGCATTCCACAGGTGATTTCATGCTAGTCAGCGCCGACCAAAAAAGTCAATATATCGACCAACACCCACAAGCCGGCGCACGGATTGACGCCAGCGCCGATAAGCACCCAGAATCCCCCCAACTTCAGCGCATGCCCCCTCCCCCATGACCAAAAAGACCGGTAAAACGACCGCCCCCGGCGCCGATGCTCAAGCCGTGAGCCTGGCCGTCGCACGTACCCTCAAGCAGGCCCGACAGGCGCAGAGCATCACCTTGGACGAGCTGTCCCGGCGTGCCGGCGTAAGCAAAGGCATGGTGGTCGAAATTGAAAAATGCACCGCCAACCCAAGCATCGGCATTCTGTGCAAAATCGCCGCGGCGCTGGGTTTGTCCGTCGCCGATATCGTCAACGTGACGGACGTGCCGGCCGCCCACATGATCGCCAGTCAGGACATCCCGACGCTCTGGACCGGCGAGCTGGGTGGGACAGCGCGGCTGCTGGCGGGTACCTCGGGGCCGAACATGATCGAACTGTGGCGCTGGGAAATGTTTCCAGGCGAGTCCTTTTCGTCGCAAGGGCACCCGCAAGGCACGCTTGAGTTGTTCCATGTGGAGAAAGGCACGCTCAAATGCGTGGTCGGGGAAACCGAGCTGATCATCCCCGCGGGCAGTTCGGCGGTGGCGAGGACCGACGTTGCGCACCGCTATGCGAATGCGGGCAGGTCCCGATTGGTTTTCACCATGTCGGTGACCGAAATCCATCAGTGAGGGCGCGCGCAAGCAGGCAGCAAAAATGTGCGGGATAGCTCAACGCCTCCGCTGATGATCGGGCTATCATCAGCCGATACGAACCGGATGGCCGGATGTCCCATGCCCGTAGACCTGCAAGCGCTGTACCCCAAACTGATCCACCTGATGCTGGATACGGTGTTTGTCGTTGATGGTGAAAACCAGATTGCGTTTGTCAGCGATGCCTGTGAGGCACTGCTCGGCTACTCGGCCGATGAGCTGAGGGGCACCCTGATTACCCGCTATATGCACCCTGAAGACCTGGCACGCACCAGGGCCTCCATTGTCCGGGTCATGAATGGCCAGGCCCATGTCGACTTTCGCAACCGCTATATCCGCAAGGATGGCAGTATCGTGCATATCCTGTGGGCCGCCTTCTGGTCCCAGGAGGTGGGCGCGCGGATCGGGGTGGCACGTGACGTGACAGCGCTCACCCAGGCCGAGGAAGAGTTACGGTTCCTCGCCCATCATGATCCGCTGACGGCCCTCACCAATCGGTTACTGTTCAACGATCGACTGGAACACGCCCTGCACAGCGCACAGACGCATAACCAGCCCCTGGCGTTATTGTTTGTGGACATCAACGACTTCAAGGCTATCAACGATGTGCATGGGCATGCCGTGGGTGATCGTGTGCTGTGTGTGATTGCGCGACGGCTGGAGCGCTGCCTGCGCAAGAACGAGCTGGTGGCGCGGATGGGCGGCGATGAATTCACCGTGCTGCTGGCCGATAGCCCGACGCCGGATGCCGTTGCCGTCAAGGTGGCGCAGATACTCGCGGTGATGGCCGAACCGTTGGGCGCCGAGTTTGGTGCGCTCAAAATGCCGTCCTGCAGTATCGGCGTGGCTGTCTACCCGGTCGACGGAACGGACGCCGATACGCTGCTCAGCCATGCAGATGGCGATATGTACCGTATCAAAAGGCAGCGGTTTGCAACGGAGTGACAAGGAGAATGCCCTGACCGGTTGAAAGCCAGTCCGTGACGCCGCCCGGCACGCACTTGAGGAACTGGTGCGAAAGCACGGACCTGCTATCTTGGATGAAGGCCTGAGCAGTTGCGATCCCGTACGCATCCAGGTCTGTACAGGGAGTAATAAAGTTGGAAGCAGAGGACCTGCTCACTCTTGAGGATTCGGTTACATCGTCTCGACATGGCGAATGCGATGTGATCATTGTCAATTACAACGCCGGTGACCTGTTGCTGGCGTGCGTAGCGTCGGCGTTTGCCGCCGGTGCTTGCACAGTGATCGTGGTGGACAACGACTCTCACGATGACAGTTTGATGCGACTGGAGCGAGTCCACGCTGGTCGCGATTCCCTTCGAGTCCTACGCAATGCCGCCAATCTGGGCTTCGCCGTGGCCTGCAACCAAGGTGCTCGTCTGTCAATGGCCCCCAATTTGTTTTTCTTGAACCCGGACACCGTAGTGGCCGCCGACGCGATAGACCGTTTGCTGTTGGCGTTGCACAGCGCGCCGCGGATCGGCATGGTCGGAGGGTTCCTGTCCAATCAGGACGGAAGCGAGCAACCTGGCGGGCGCCGAGTGTTCCCGACGCCCAGGCGCGCGTTCATGCGGGCTTTCGGGCTTTCGCGGCTGTCGAGACTTTCCCATTCGGTGTGGTCCGATTTTTTATTGCATAAGGAGCCACTACCCACCGCGCCCATTGTCGTCGAAGCCATCTCCGGGGCCTGTATGCTGGTCAAGCGCGAAGCGATCGAGAGCGTCGGATTTTGGGACGAAGAGTATTTCCTTCATTGCGAAGACCTGGACTGGTGCATGCGCTTCCATCAGGCCGGCTGGCGCGTACTGTTCGTGCCGGATGCCCAGGTGATGCATGTATTCGGTGGCTGCAGTCAGCATCGTCCGTATTTCGTCGAATGGCACAAGCACCGGGGGTTCCTGCGTTTCTATCGCAAGTTTTTCCGCAGCAAATATCCGGCTGTCCTCTGGTTCAGTGTGGTGGTTGGGGTCTGGTTTCGATTCTGCCTGGTGGTCCTTCGCCACGCGACGAGCCGCCTGAAAAATGCATGGTCCCCAAAATGAGAGACCTGGATTGCGCATAGGAATATTCGGCGCTTCCAGCTTCCTGGGCGAGCGCACCCTGCCATTGCTGGCCTCCATCGGGCACTCGACGAACGCCTTCAGCCGAGCGCTGCCCAAGGTGCCCTGCCCTGGCGTCAACTGGCGTCAAGCCGACGATTGGCACGCACTGGAGCTGGACACTTTTGTGTCGTTTGCGCCTATCTGGGTGTTGCCCGCCTATCTGGAGCGCTTGGCCGGCACCTCTGTCAAACGCGTTGTAGTGCTGTCTTCCACAAGCCGTTTCGCCAAGCAAGCATCACCCGACGCGCGAGAACGGGCCCTGGCGCAACGCTTGATACACGCAGAAGAGGCGCTCGAACAGTGGGCGGCGCAACGCCAGATCGAGTGGGTGATCCTGCGACCAACATTGATCTATGGCTTTGGCCGCGACCAGAACATCTCGCAGATAGCACGCTTCATTCAACGCTTTGGATTTTTCCCGCTGATCGGTGGCGCAACCGGATTGCGCCAACCGGTGCATGGGCATGACGTGATCCAGGCGTGCCTGCGCGCGATGAGCGCACCTGACCTGCCCAGTGGCGGTTACACCCTCTCGGGCGCAGAGGTGTTGCCTTATCACACGATGGTGAGACGAATATTCCAGGCCATGGGGCGTCCACAGAGAATACTGCCGGTGCCCGCCAAGACCTTGAGCCTCGGCGTTTCGATCTTGCGGAGCCTGCCGCGCTACCGGCATCTGTCAAGCGCGCTGGTGGCGCGGATGAATCAGGACCTGGTGTTCGATCATTCGGACGCCTGCGACCGGCTGGGCTTTGCGCCGAGAACGTTTCAGCTGGCGCATGAAGACTTGCCTGGGCGCTGAAACGCCAGCGCCTGCGCGACCTAACCCTCTCCCTTCTTTACCGTGCCCGCCTCATCCCGATGGACATGGGCTTGCCACGCCCCCCATTTGCTTTCGAAGTACGCCTGGTTTTTGTCCCAGAGGGCCTGATATTCGCCGCTGGCGATCAATTTTCGGAACGAGGCCTGCCCGTAGTGATGGATAAACGCGTCTTCGGCGCACACCGTCCGGTAGCCGGCCGTTTGCACGCGACGGCTGTAGTCGTCGTCTTCGAACATGCCGATGCCGAACGTTTCATCCAGGTACCCCACCTCGTCGAGGATGTTTCGGCGAAAGGCGACACAAAACATCGCGAGCATCGGGATATCGAACGAGTGTCCCGGGCGTGCCGCTGTGTAGTGATCGGCAAACGCTTGCATCTGTTGAATGTCGGTGTAGGAAACCTCGACTTTCGCTTCGTTGCCCACCGCATTCGTGACCGGCCCGACCAGACCAATGCTCGGATCACGCAAATGCCTGACCAGCGGGTCCAGCCAGCCGCCAGGGACGACCGTATCGTTATTGAGCAACAGCAGGACGTCGCCATCGGCTTCCCGCAGGCCCTGGTTGTTGGCCGCAGCGAAACCTCGGTTGTCCGAGTTGAGGATGACGCGGGTCGTCGGCACTGCCTGACGCAAGCGTTCAAGGTACTCAGCCGTACCATCATCCGAAGCATTGTCGACAACAATGAGCTGGTAATGGGGCCAGGCGGTATTGCGCAGAATGCTGTTGACGCATTGAATGGTCAGATTGAGGTTGTTATAGGTCACGAGCACGATGGAGACCTTTTCGTACAGCCCGACGATAGCCTGTTGCAGGCTATTGAACCGATCTTTCCAATCATTGGCCCTGGCAAGTTCCACGCGTCGCTTGTGCAGGGCCAGGTCGCGCTCGGCCAGGGCCCGCTCGATCTGCTCGATGAACTCATCGACCCCGGTTGCAAAGTACAGCAGGTCTTTATACAGGCTCATCTCTGCCAGCGGCGTGGAGATCACCGGCTTGCCTGCGCTGATGTATTCGTAGAACTTCACCGGGTCGACCGCATGCGTCACGTTGTAGAGCCTGAAGGGAATCAGACACGCATCGAAATGATCCAGGTACAGCGGCATCTGCGCGTAAGGCTTGCGGCCCAGCAACTGCACATTGGGCTTGTGCTCAAGGCCCGCGAGGTCCTCGACGAAAACGTCCCCCACCAGGATGAAGTTCCACTCCGGTCGCCGGTCCGCCAACGCCGCCAGCAGGGGATAATCCAGCCATTGCGCCAGCGCACCGTAGTAGCCGATCACCGGGCCGACCAGCCCGCTCAACACATCGTTGGCAAAACAATGCTGCCGGAAAAAAGCGAAATCCACCGCGTTTCGCACCAGCAGGCAACGCGGGTTATGCGCGCACCACTTCTGGTAAAGCAGTGCGGCGGAAACGGTCACCAGGTCGGCCTGGGCAATCAGGGTCTTCTCCTCACTCAGTAGTTGTTCGCCGATGTTCGGAAAACCATCCCAGTCATCCATGCAATCGTACTGAATGCGCCAGCCATGCGTGGCTCGAAGGCTGAGCGCCACGGGGCTCCAGTAAGCGATATGCACTACCGAGAGGGCAGTTTTTATCTGCATATCGGCGACCAAGGCAGCCATCGCACGCAACAAGGCCTGATGATTCTCGGGCGTCACTATTTTTTCGTAATACGCTTCTTGAACATCGCGCTGCAGCGCCACTTCAAAGACATTGGGTGCCACCGCGGTCAAGTGATAGAGCTGCCCCGGTTCCGGCACGCTGGAGGGGACGATATAAAACACCCGATAACCCTGGTTCGCAAACTGGCTCATCAACTGCTGCGGTCGCTGGAAACGCGCGGCCCAATCGATGTTGGCGAAGCAGAGAATATCCAGGCGCCCTTTCGTGGTGAAATCAGCGTCCACCTTAACGTTCGGCAACGGCTGCGGCGCCGCCGGGTAGACCATTGCAACCGCACGCTCGGGAAATTCCGGCGCCGCGGAAAAACCATAGCGCCACCATCGGAACAGCGTGCGCAGTGGCCGAGTGAAACGCCACGAACGGGTGTTTTGCAGGAAGTCGACTTTTGCCTGCGCGCTGTCGCGCTCATGAATGGCCGCATCTCTCTGGGCCAAGGCGGCGTCGCGGTCGATCAAGCTATTGTCGAGCTTAAGCACGGAGGTACCCATGCAGCTCAGCGCTGTCACCCGGCGGCCACAGAGAGCTGACGGACCCCGGTCGGTAGAACGTTGCAGTGAGGCTGCGCCGTGAGCAATGACAGCCATTCACCACTGGTGTGACGGCGTGCCAGGAATTATCCGAGCGCACCAGGATCGCTGAATTACCCACCAGGGGCTCGATCTCCGCCACCACGGCACTGGGGTCGTTGCGCTGCAGAATGTTCAGGCAGCCGCCGTCGTTGCGGTCCCAGGACTCGTTGAAATACAGGATATGCGTGACCAGCTTGTCGGGCAGGTCCGGATGAGCGCCCAGGCTCGCGCCGGGGCCGTAATGAAATACGTTGACCTCCATTGGCACGCTGCGCAGATCGATCCCGCTCAGGTGCGACATGGCCTCTCGATAGGCGGCCGAACCCAGATCCTGCGCCAGCCTCAACCACGCCTCGCTGAGCGCTTCGGGAAAAACGATGGTACCGGTGCCCATGCCCACCAGGGCGCGCGCCTCATAGTCATAGTTTTTCTCGCCGCCATAACCGCTCACCGTCTTGAAGTGATCGTGCGGAAAAGACGCCGCCAACGCAGCGCCATCCTCGACCGAATACAGCTTGTCGATTTGAGCCCAGGAAAAGGGATGAGTCGTTAGCGCCGCGGGTGTGAGTCGAGAGAGATCTAGCATGGTCGGTTTTTGTTCGCTGTCAGGTTTCTGATACCACGGGCGATGGAACGCAGTGGTGCGGTCATTCGGAATGAATGGGAGTTCTGCATCGCCAGCATCCTGGCGTCGCTGAGGGCCAGTTGTTGATCGAGCTGGATAATCCGTTGCTGCTGGGCAAGCGCCTCTAATGCCGCCAGGTTCTGCGCGGGTTCCACAACCTCGGGCGGCGGCGCAACGGCGCTTGCAGGACACTCGGTGGTCGCTGAGTCACGGCCCTCGGCGGCGGCTTCGAGCAGAGTGGGCAGATGCTGTAGAAACGCCCCCAACGCCGGCGCAGACGACGTTTTACCCTGGCGGATGATCGCCGCGACACGATCCCAATGCTCGACCAACTGATCCGCCGCCGCACAGGCCGCAGGCGATGGACGGGTCTTGCCCACCCGCGAGAGAAACCAGTGAGGATCGACCGTCGCCACGTCCGGCAGCGCGTGCAGCGAGTCGAACCCGGCCAGTGCCGTGTACTTGCCGGTGGTCAGGTCCGCCGAGCAAAACACCGGGACGCCAAAGGCCAGGGCGGTGATCGCCAGGTGGTAGCTATGCCCGATCACTGCCTGTGCCTGGCTGAGTATTTCAGCCATGAGCAAAGGTTCCGGCCAGAACGACAAGGTGATGGCCCCCGGCAGGCGTGCGGCGATGACCGAAGGATCGTCGCCCAGCACCGGGCCGATCGGCACCACCAGGAACCGATAGTCCTGGAACGCCTGGGGATGCTCTTCGAACAGTCTTACAAAGGGTTCGACCACATGAATGGCGTGAATCACGATATAGGGCCCGGTCAGCCCCGCGTGCTCGCATAGGCGAATGAACTCGGCAGAGGGCTGCTGTTCATCGATCAGGCGCGGCAAACCGAATGCGGTATCCGCCAGCACCTCGATCTCGGCCTGCCGGGTAAGCGCGCCGAGGGTATCGCGCGAGAGTGCATCACGTACCCGCACATACGGGCTTTGCTCGAGGGCCATGGTCAATAACGGCCGAGCCCAGTCGGGAATACCGTTGCAATGCATTCCGGGAGCGTTCCACATGACGGGCACCCCGTGTTGCAGCGCGATCAGTGCAGGGGTCAGCCAATAGCCGGTGGGATGATGGATATCCGCGGTTGGCGGACCATAGCCATGGGCAACGACTTTATCGAATCGGACCAGAAAACCACCGCCGATCAAAACCCCATCGAGGCTGGCCGCTACCTGCGGCAATTGCGTCAGCGACGTGACCGCATAGGGCCACTCGGGCCGGTTTTCCCATGATAGGAAAACCGCTGCAGGTTGACTGAACCCAAGCGTCGGGAAAGCTCCGCCTCGGCGATGATCGGAAACAGCAGATCGCCGTAGTTTTCGACGTCAAACGTGCCAAATATAGCGACCTGCCAAGTGCGCTCGCCCAGTTGCTCAGGCAACGCCTTCTCGCCTTGAGGCCCGCACGTCGCGGCAAGCGACTCAACCCGCTGCAACCCCAGGTCAACCATGCCCAGAAAACTCTGGTTGTTCGGCAACATGTCGAACGCCAGGAGCGCGACCTGTTTCTCGATCAACTGCGAAGTGTCTTCCGTGGCTCCGTGCAACAGTTTGAGCGTGACGTGATAACGCCCCTGCGCGAGTTTGGCCGGGAAGCGCACGGTGATCGCCGTACGCCGCCAGCCGTCTTCGACCGGGCCTGGTTGCAGCGCGAAGTTACCGCCGCCGATCACCAGCAGTCTGGCCTCCTGAACGGTAAAGCTGATGTTGGGCTGGGTGATCGATTCATGCAGCAACGCCTCGACGCGAATCTCGATGTCGTCGCCATACAGGTAACTGGAGCTCAGTTGCCCGGTGTTGGTGAAGCAGGCGCTGCTGATGTGTCCCTCTTCGGTCCCAAAGGCAATCCCCTCCTGAGCGCCCATGAACGACTTGCGCGTAACCGGTACGGCCCCGCCACTGGCCCAGCGACGTTGCTCGTCACGCATGTCGAGCAAGTGCAGCTCGGCCATTTCATCGGGCGCGCCACTGGCAACGACCCGCCCCGCGCGCAGATAGATGACCCGGTGGCAGAAACGCTTGACCATGCTCATGTCATGGGACACGAACAGCAGGGTCGTGCCTTTGGCGGCCAGTTCTTCCAGCCGGTTCAGGCATTTGAATTGAAAGGAGGCATCGCCGACAGAAAGCGCCTCATCGACGATCAGGATCTCGGGCTCGACACACACCGAAACGGCGAACGCCAACCGTACCAGCATGCCGCTGGAATAGATCTTGGTGGGCTGGTCGATAAAGTCGCCGATGTTGGCGAAGGCGATGATGTCATCGAAACGCGCGTCGATTTCAGCGCGGCTCAAGCCCAGCACCGCCGCATTCACATAAACGTTTTCCCGGCCGGTGAACTCCGGATTGAAGCCCGACCCCAACTCAAGCAACGCGGCAATCCGGCCATGCCCCTGGACACTGCCCCGGGTCGGCATCAAGGTGCCGCAGATCAGTTGCAACAAGGTGGATTTACCACAGCCATTACGGCCAATGATACCGACGGTCTCCCCCTTTGCGATGGTCAGGGAAACATCGTCCAGGGCCCAGAACTCACGATAGAACTGCTTCCTGCCACACGCCAGCATCTGCAACAGACGGTCTTTGGGCGCTTCGTAAATCTGATAACACTTGCTCAGGTTTTTGGCGCTGATGGCCACTTCAAACGACATCGGCAAAGCCCTTCCATGAATCTCGACCATTATTGCGACACTGTGAATCAGTCCTTCGCTGGCTGCTGCGGATGAGTTAAGCACAGATTGGATAAAAAACTTCGAGCGAATCCAAACTTGGCCTAGTCTCAAAAGCGATGCGATTCAAGTAGCCTCCGATATCGTCTTAAGGATCAAGACCCATGCAGCCGTTCCGCCTGTCCCCTGCCGCCATGATCAACAGTGTCCTGATCAATCGAGTGTTGATCCATGTGCTGATCCACAGGGAAATCATCAGTCGCTACAAAGGCTCGGTGCTCGGCATCCTGTGGTCGTTCTTTACGCCGGTGTTCATGCTGGTGGTCTACACCTTCGTGTTCAGTGTGGTGTTCAAGGCCCGCTGGGCTGGCGGTGGTGAATCCCGGAGCGAGTTCGCCCTGGTGCTGTTCGCCGGCCTGCTGGTATTCAACCTGTTTTCCGAATGCATCAACCGTGCACCGGGCCTGGTACTGGCCAATGCCAACTACGTCAAAAAAAATGTCTTTCCGCTGGAAACCCTGTCCCTGGTGTCCCTCGGCGCGGCGCTGTTTCACATGGGTGTCAGCGTCCTGGCCTGGCTGGTTTTCTATATCGTCCTGTTCGGAACCCCGCCGTTGACCGCACTGCTCCTGCCAGTGGTGCTTCTTCCATTGGTGCTGATGACGCTGGGGATCTCCTGGTTTCTCGCAGCGATCAGCGTTTACCTGCGCGATATTGGCCAGTTCATCGGCATTATCGTCACAGCGATGCTGTTTCTCTCACCGATTTTCTATCCGCTCTCCACGCTGCCGCACGGCTATCAGATCGCCCTGCAGGCCAATCCCCTGACGCTGCCGGTGGAGATGGTCCGCGAGGTTCTGTACTGGGGCAGGCCACCGCACTGGGAACACCTGGCGGTTTATTCGGCCGTGTCCGTGCTGATTGCCTGCGCCGGTTTCGCCTGGTTTCAGAAGACACGCAAAGGCTTTGCCGATGTCATTTGAGTGAGTTGCTCATGGCGCTCCTCCCATAAGCGTCTATGCTGGTGCGTGGCACTGCTCAAAGCAGCGCACGGTTTGTAGTTTGAAACCTGCATCGATCCTGAAAAATCGAGCGTGGGTTGACCGTATCGACTCAAGGACGAAAAGAACCGCATGGACCAGATCAACCGCCTTGTTGATTGCATTGACCGACTGACCCGCTCCACCCACTCCAGATCCATTGAAGCGATGCAACTGGTCAAGGAAATCGAGAAGCGGGACCGGCTTATCGAACAGTTGAACCGTGAGTCCAAACCGCTTCACACCCGCGTGGCAGTTCAGGAGAAGGAGAACGCGCGACTGCTCGAACAACTGCGCGAGACCCGGCAACGCCTAAAGGACGCCGAAGCCTTGCTCCAGACAAAAGAACGCGAAGCTGTCGCGCTTTCCGATTGGGCGGTGGACCTGCGCGCTCAACTGGCGACGAAGCAGGCCGAGCTGGTCAAGCTTTCTGATTGGGGCAGCGCCATCGAGCGCTCACCGCTGCGTTATTCGATACGCAAGCAGCTGTATAAATGGTCGCGCCGGGTCTACGGCTGGCTGCCCTTCCCCGCACAGCAGAAACGCACGTTGGCGCGTCGCCTTCGAGGCTGGTTCAAACCCGCCAAGGTAACGCCGGACGAGCCTTCGGCGCCGGCCGCCCTCACTGCGCAGCATTACGTGCCACCCCACGCACACCTTGAAGTGCCGCCTTGCCCCGGGCAGTCCATGATCCTGATGTTCGGTGTGATTGACTGGCATTTCCGCATCCAGCGCCCGCAGAACCTGGCCAAGGAACTGGCCCGGGCGGGGCAGACCACGCTCTATATTTCGAACCATTTTATCGACGATGATGCCCCCGGCTTCGAAGTAGAGGCGCTGGAAGGTTCCAACCGGCTGTTCCAGATCCGCTTCAAGGTGAGCGGCGCACCGGCTATCTATCACGCCCCTCCTTCAGCGGTCGCGATTCGTCAATTGTGCGAAGGCCTGGCCATGCTGCTGCAATGGGCGAATGTCGGTCCCGTGGACTGCATTGTGCAGCACGCCTACTGGTTCCCGCTGGCCAGGCGTGTCCCCAACTCGACGCTGGTCTATGACTGCATGGATCACCACGAAGGCTTCGGCAACGTTGCCCAGGCATTACTCGACCTTGAAATCGCCCTGATGCGCAGGGCCGATCTGCTGGTGGCGACATCCGACTGGATCGAACAACACGGCAAGCGGGAAAATCGCAATGTGGAAGTGATCCGCAACGCCTGTGAGTTCAGCTTCTTCAGCCAGCGCCCTGACAAGCTCTACCGAGATCCCGCCAACAGAAAGATCATCGGGTACTACGGCGTCATTGCCGAATGGTTCGACCTGGGCCTGGTCAAGCGAGTCGCCCAAGCCTTCCCGCAGCACCTGATCCTGTTGATCGGCAGCGATATCGTACAGGCCAAAAAACACTTCAAGACCTGCCCGAATGTGGTCCTGGAGGGTGAGGTCCCGTATGCCTCCCTGCCCTACTATCTGCACGCCATGGACGTTTGCCTGCTGCCGTTCAAGGTCATGCCGCTGACCCTCGCCACCAACCCGGTCAAGGTCTATGAATACCTGAGCGCGGGAAAACCGGTGGTGTCGGTGAAGCTGCCGGAGTTGAGCCAGTTCGGCAAACGGGTCTGGGCGGTTGAACAGCCGACTGAGTTCATCTCGACCCTACGCGATGTCTTGAAAGCACTCCCGGAGGCCCGCTCCACGGTGCAGGCGCGTCAATCGTTTGCCCGGGGCCAGACCTGGCGGCATCGGGCCAACAGCCTGCGCAAGGCCATCGCGACATTGCCCGAACCTAAAGTCAGCGTCGTGGTGTTGACCTATAACAATCTCGAACTGACCAAAGCCTGCCTCGACAGCCTGTTGACCCAGAGCCACTACCCGAACCTGGAAATCATCGTCGTCGACAACCATTCCAGCGACCAGACCCCCGCCTTTCTGACTGCCTGGGCCGACGGGCATCCAGACCGAATCGTCATCCTCAACGCGGACAACAAGGGGTTTGCCGCCGGCAACAACCTGGGCCTCGCAGCGGCCAGTGGCGAGTATCTGGTGGTCCTGAACAACGACACGGTCGTTACTGCCGGCTGGATCAAAGGCCTGCTTCGCCACCTGCGCGATAACAAGGAAATCGGCATCATCGGCCCGATCACCAACAACATCGGCAATGAAGCCAAAGTCAGCACCCGGTATGAGCGGATAGACGACATGCCCGCCGAAGCCGCGCAGATGACCCGCGCCCGCATGGGCGAGTGGTTCGAAATCAATACCCTGGCGTTTTTCTGCGTGATGTTCCCGCGCTCGACCTACGAAAAAGTCGGTGGCCTGTGCGAAGACTATGGCCTGGGGTTCTTTGAGGATGACGATTACTGCCGTCGCGTACAACGTCGTGGCATGCGTGCGGCCTGCGCCGAAGACGTCTTCGTTCACCACCACATGTCTGCCTCGTTCAACGCCTTGGGAGCCGCGAAAAAACAGGCGCTTTTCGAGAAAAACCGCGCGATCTACGAGAGCAAATGGGGCTCCTGGGTCCCACATACATACCGAGACGTGTAAGCCCGCCTTTGCATCGCACTGAGGTGCTGAACAACAGAGACAATATTTTGCCCAGATACAGCCTGAAATATGCAGTAGTGCTGTCCGTTTTACTGGCGAGTGTGGTGGTTGGCACGTACGGGTTTGCGACGCTTGAACTGGCGTCCATGAACAGCAGCACCCGCACGATAGTGCTGGCGTTGGCGGCACTGACCGCCCTGACCGTTTTCACCCGCAAACCACCGTTCGTGCTCTGCCTGGGTTTGCTCGCCTGCGTGTCCATTGCCTGTGCGCAGACAGGGCCGGTGATTGTCGTGGCGACCTTCGCGCTGTCGGCGACCGTGCTCGGCACGTGCATGCTCCGGCAAACCGTATCGGCCGATTGGAGCGTCCACCTGCTGGTGGGGGCAGGTACGTTCGGCACCCTGACGGGTCTGGCGGCCTACGTGCCGATCAACTACCCGTGGCTGTATGGCGCGCTGTTGTCATTACCACTTTTGCTGGGGCGCAAACACGTCGTATCTATAGGGCGTGAACTGCTGGGGCATCTGCAGGCCGACCGTGGCGCGCAAACACCTTTGCAGACCGGGCTTGACGTACTGATCTGCAGTTTCGCCTGCCTGTATGTGCTGGTCGCCTTCATGCCGGAGGTCGGGCATGACGCGTTGGCCATGCACCTCTTCGTCCCGTCACACTTGGCACAGCGGCATCAATGGTCGTTCGATGCGAACACCTACGTGTGGGCGGTCATGCCCATGCTGGCCGACTGGATCTACAGCAATGTCTATATGCTGGGCGGCGAAACAGCCGCGCGCCTGATCAACAGCGCGTTCACCTTGCTGGTGGCGTGGCAGATCCGCAGCCTGACGCTCTGGGCCGCAGGCTCTGCCACCAGTGCCCGTCTGGCCAGCCTGATCTTTCTGTCGACGCCCCTTGCCTTCGCTGAAAGCAGCAGCTTGCACATAGAGTCGGCATGGACCGCGTTCATGATGGCCGGGACACTGGCGATCCTGAAGGTCTCACGCTTCACGCCGGAGCCCGGGGAGCGCCTATCGCAATGGGTTCTGGCCGGCATCCTGCTGGGCTTCGCCATGGCGACCAAAGCTGTGACGCTGAGCATCCTGCCGGTGCTGCTGGTGGTGCTCTTGCTGCACTACAAAGCCTGGGCCATCCAGGGGCTGGCCAAGACGCTCCTGCTGGGCAGTGCGGGCCTGATACTGGCCGGCGCTACCCCTTACGTCTCGGCCTGGTATTTGACCGGTAACCCCGTGTTCCCGTTTTTCAACGCGATTTTCCATTCGCCGCTCTGGCCAAGCCTGGATTTCAAACCGCCGGCCACGTTCGGTACAGGCATGAGCTGGGACACGCTCTACCGCATGGTCTTCAATTCGCCTCAGTTCATTGAAGGGCGCATCGGTGCGGCAGGCTTTCAATGGCTGTTACTGCCCACGGCGGCCGTCGCCGTGCTGTTGAGCGGCAATAAAAAAGCCCTGTGCATCCTGCTGATCGGCGCCGGCGCACTGTTCCTGACGTTCCACTCCACGGCCTATCTGCGTTATGTGTTCCCTTCCTTCGCGCTCTTCTCAGTAATCCTGGCCCTGCCCTTTTCCGACACCCGGATCTTTCCGCGCAGCCTCGCCATCGTGGCCGCCAGCGTGTTGATCCTGGCCAATACGCGCTTCATTCAGGCGGCGACTTACTATGGCGACATCAACCCCTCGGCACTGTTGAGCCAGGCCGGTCGGGACGCCTATCTGGCGCAGCGATTGCCTATCCGAAACATGGTCGACACCGTCAACGTCTTGAATAATGGCGATCAGCCCGTGGCGGTCTTTGCGCCGCCCTTGATGGCCGGTTTGCACGGCGATGCCCTTTACGCCTCCTGGTACAACCTGAAGTGGAAAGGCGAATTCGACACAGCGACCTCTCCCGCGCAGCTTGCCCAGCGCCTGCGCCAGCGCAGGGTGAGCTGGCTGGTGATCGACCTCAAGGCCCTGCCCCAGGCGCCACTCGAGCGGCTGTTTGCGGTGTCCACGTCGTACGCCAGACTGGGTGACCTGGACCTGCGAAAACTCGACGTTACGCACCACGAACACCTGCTCAACCCGGATTTGTCCAGCCTCGAGGGCTGGAGCCTGACGTCACCGACAACCTATGACGCGTCGCGCAACATCCTCACCGTCAACGTCAACACGCCGGCAACACAGCGCGTCGCCGTGACGCCGGGAATGACCTACATCAACAGCGTGACCGCGCGCTGCGCGACAACCGCCACCACCGGAAGAATCCAGGTCAATTGGATGGACGACCGCGGTGATTTCATTTCCACCCGCATCGAAACGTTTGACTGCACCACGCAATGGGAGACCCATGAGATGAACGTCGTTGCCCCTGCCAATGCCACGTCCGCAATCATTTATGCGTCCGGGCATACCGACACGCCGGTGGCGTTCAAGTCACTTTCCTTCAGGCAATAACGGGCGATATCGATGAACTCGAAAACAGCGCTTTTCACGGATGAACAACGCGTCGCCGTGGTCATTCCCAGCTATCGGGTCACCGCGCACATCATGGGTGTCATAGAGGCCATAGGGCCGCAGGTCTGGCGCATCTATGTCATTGACGATGCCTGCCCGGACGGCTCAGGCGAGCATGTGCTGGCGTCCTGCAACGACCCTCGGGTGCGGGTGCTGCCCCATGACGTCAACAAAGGCGTGGGCGGCGCGGTCATGACCGGCTATCGAGCCGCCCTCGCCGACGGCGCGAGCATCATCGTCAAAGTCGACGGCGACGGCCAGATGGACCCGGCCCTGATCCCGTTGTTCATCGACCCGATCCTCGCGGGCGAAGCCGACTACACCAAGGGCAATCGTTTTTTTGACCTGGAAGAGGTCCAGTCTATGCCGCGGCTGCGTCTGTTCGGCAACGCGGTATTGTCGCTGATGGCCAAACTGTCGACGGGTTATTGGGACCTGTTCGATCCCACTAACGGCTACACGGCGATTCACCGTGACGTCGCCAGGCTCTTGCCCCTGGACAAACTCAGTCAGCGCTACTTCTTCGAAACCGACATCCTGTTCCGCCTGAATACACTGCGCGCGGTGGTGGTGGATATTCCGATGGAGGCCCGCTACGGCGACGAAGTCAGTCATCTCAACGTTTCGAAAATCGTCGGCGAGTTCCTGTTCAAGCATGTGCGCAATTTCACCAAACGCGTGCTCTACAACTACTACCTGCGCGACATGTCCCTGGCTTCAATCGAATTGCCGCTCGGAATGGTGATGTTCGTCTTCGGCATCCTCTTT
Source organism: Pseudomonas lactucae (assembly GCF_016937615.1). GTDB lineage: Bacteria > Pseudomonadota > Gammaproteobacteria > Pseudomonadales > Pseudomonadaceae > Aquipseudomonas > Aquipseudomonas lactucae. The sequence continues at coordinate 19,586 of NZ_JAFHKI010000016.1, forward strand.
GGCAGTTATCACTGGTACGAATCAGCACAGCACGGCATCGCGACACCGGCCGGAACCGTGATGCTCAGCGCATTGCCCATGCTCATGGGTTTACAGCTGATCATGGCGTTTCTCGGCTATGACATCGCCTCGGTGCCCAGCAGGCCACGCCATTACAAGCGGGGCAAAGCCCCCTCATTGCGGGAAGAACACTCATTAAAGCGCTGAGAGATTTTTTATCGGACCCATCGCTCAAGACCTTGGATGTCGATGCTTACGCGCGCCTCGAACTTCACGGCAAGGTGCTTGAGCGCAAACGGATGCTGCGGGACGTGTTCGTCGAGTTCCACCATGGGTTTCATCGCTTGGCCGACCGCTATTTCAAGGTCCAGGGCCTTGACGTGGAACTCGGGGCGGGCATCGCGCCCATGCGCAATTCGTACCCTGAAGTCTTGGCTACGGACATCGTCGCGACCGAGACCCTGGACATGGCGCTCGACGCCGAGGCGATGAGCCTGGACGATCAGTCGGTAAGGGCTTTTTATGGCCAGAACTGTTTTCACCATTTCCCTCACCCCGAGCGGTTTTTCACGGAACTGGAAAGAACACTGAAGATCGGCGGCGGCGCCATTTTGATCGAGCCTTTTCACGGCCCCTTTGCCGCCTTTCTGTATAAACGCCTGTTCAAGTCCGAAGGGTTCGACAAGCACTTCCCCTCTTGGGAAACCCCTTCGACCGGCCCCATGAACGGTGCCAACCAGGCGCTGAGCTACATCGTGTTCGTTCGCGACAAGCAGGCGTTCGAGCACAAGCATCCGGGCCTGGAAATCGTCCACCAGGAAGTCTGCGGCAATTACCTGCGCTACTTGATTTCGGGCGGCCTGAACTTTCGCCAGTTGCTGCCTGATGCGCTGATCCCGGTGCTCAAAGTCGTAGAAAAACTCCTGTATCCGCTGAGACGGCTAATGGCGCTGCATCACATCGTGGTGATCAGGAGGCGGTCTTGACCTTTGTCCGGTATGGCGCCATCCAACTCATGGCCTATGCGTTGGACATGGGGACCTTTTTGCTATTGATGACGCTGTTTCAGGATTACCCCGTCCTGGCCAACATCACGGGCAAAATGGTCGCCGGTGTGTTCGCGTTCTTTTTGCATCGCCACTTCACGTTCCAGTCGACCCACGCCAGCGGCAAGGCGCAAGCCGTGCGTTATTTCTCATTGCTCGCCCTCAATATTCCGGTGGCTTCGGCGCTGTTCAGCCTGGGGCTGTATTTCATCAATAGCCCTGCTCCGGTGAAACTTATCAGCGATGTGATCTGCGTGGCCCTGACCTACTCGATCAGCAAACTGTTCGTGTTTCATTCCGATACGCCCCGGCCTGTTCCCACTGACCGCGCCAAAGGCACATGACGATGAAGCTATTGATTACCGGCGCGACAGGCTACATCGGACAACGCTTGTCAGCCCTCGCTGCGGCAAACGGCCACGAGGTCATATGCGCCACGCGCCAACCGTGTCCCGCGGCCTATGCCTGGCTGCCTTATGATCTGGGGGGGCCGGTCCCCGAGTGGCCAGCCGACACTCAGGCGTTGATCCATCTGGCGGCCGACACCTCAACGGGCGCTCACACAGGCGCGGAAACCGAAATACAGGCAGCCCAGGCGCTGATCCATGCTGCCCGACAAGGCGGCGCCAGGTTCGTTTTCATCTCCAGTCAAACCGCGCAAGCCACGGCCCCTGGCGTGTATGGCCGGACCAAATGGCGCATCGAACAGCATGTACTGGCCGCCGGGGGCACCGTCATCCGTCCCGGCCAAGTCTATGGTGGCCCCGAACGCGGGCTCTTTGGCCTGTTGTCAGGGCTGGTTCGGCGAAGCCCGTTCATGCCGGTCCTCATGCCGGCGCCTGGCGTGCAACCTATCCATGTCGACGACCTCGCGGCCTCGATACTGGCCGTTGTCGAGCGCGACGACCTGGGTGGCGAAGTCTTCTGCCTGGGCGCCATCGAGCCGATTGCCTTTGACCGCTTCCTGGCGGCGATTGCCGTGCACCGGGTGCGTGCCATGCGCCTGCCTGTTCCGCTGCCGGTGCCATTGCTGCGGCTATTGCGGGTGTCATTGGGGTCTTCCTTGAGCACAAAATCGGGCCTGGAGCGAATTTTCTCCCTGCTTCAACTGCCGCCTATGGACAGCGAAGGTTCGCTGCAAAAACTCGGTATCCGTTTGCGCCCCCTTGCCCACGGCATGCATCGATCCGGTCGCGGACAACGTCGAGCACTGCTCCAGGAAGCCACGATGCTTTTGAGCTACCTGCTCAACGCCCGCCGCAACGAAGCCTGGTCAGCCGCTACGCCCGCGCACTGGAACAGGCCGGCAGCAGCGGCGCCATCCTTCACTCACGCTGGCTAAAGCACTGGCCGATACTGCTGGCGCTACTGGACAACCCCGGCGTGCTGCATACGCCCGACGGCCAGGCGCTGGCCTGGCGCCTGCAGATTGCACTCGCGATTGCCGAAGCCAGCCCCCAGGGCGCCCAGGTGTTCCTCGGCACCCAGCCACCGCGCAGCCTGTTCAGCGCATTAATCGCGCTGGGGCTCACCTCGTTCAAAGCACTGGTGTGGACGCTAGCCGCGTTGGCCTGCCGCCCCTTGGCTCGCCGGCTGTTGTCTGGGAGTGAGGCCCGCCATGAAGCCTGAATTCGATGTAATCATTATCGGCAGTGGCCCGGCCGGCACGTCGGCTGCCTATCCGCTGGTCCAGGCGGGCCTCAACGTCCTGATGGTCGATGCCCAGACCGAAACAGCGTGCGCGACGTTACCGCCGGGGCCCTTTCTCAGCGCCAGGGCCAACGACGAACATCAGTGGAAATGGATGATCGGCGAACAGTTCCATGCGCTGAACCGATTGGACGCCGTCTCGCCCAAGCTCAAGACGCCGGCCCACGCGCATGTCTTCGAGGGCTTCAGCGCCGGCAATCGCATCGACACCGACAATTTTATCGGCATCGGTTCACTGGCCACCGGCGGTCTGTCCAATGCCTGGGGTTGCGGTGTGGCAACGCTGGGAGCCAGTGACTTTGCCGGACTGCCCATCGATTATTCGCATATGCAGAGGTCCTACGAAACGGTCGCTCGCCGGATCGGTATCAGCGGCCGACTCGACGACGATCTCTCAAGCTACTTCGGACTTGATGCGTGGTCGCAACCGCCCCTGCCACTGGACTCGCTGCATCAGCGCCTGCTCGATCGCTACGCCCGGCGCCGCTCGGCGTTTCCCGACCTGGGGTTTCGCCTGGGTCGCTCCAGGGTAGCCGTGTTGAGTCAGCCCATGAACGAGCGCAAGGCCTGCGACCTGTCTGGAAACTGCTTGTGGGGGTGTGGCAATCAGGCCCTGTACAGCGCATCGCAAGAGCTACAAAAGCTCAAGCAATACCCGGGGTTCCGGCATGTCCAGGATTTTCTGGTGGAGGACCTGCAGCAACAGGGCGGCTCATGGACGATCAGCCACTCTCGCTCCGCCCAGCGCTTCTGCGGTACCCGCTTGCTGTTGGCGGCGGGCACCCTCGCCTCGACCCGGCTCGCCCTCAAGCAACTGAAGCACTCGGCCCCGGTACCGCTGCTGTCATCGCCGACGGCAGCCTTCCTGCTGTGGCTGCCGAAAATGCTCGGAACGCCCAGGGTACCGGCATTCGGCCTGGGCCAGCTGTCATTCGCCCTGGCATTGACGCCCAGCGCCACCGCCTTCGGTTCAACATTCAGCACCACGGGTTTGCCGATGACCGAATTCGTCAGCCGAATTGCGCTGAGCAAACGCTACAGCATCGAACTGCTGAAAAACCTGCTCAACGCGTGCGTCGTCGGCAACATCTTCCTTCCCGGCCACCTGTCCAACAACACGGCGATCTTGCGCCACGACGGTTCGTTGAAGATCAACGGCCACACGCATCCCGAGTTACCTGAGCTGATGAAAACCGCCGAGACAAAGCTGCGCCGGATCTACTGGAAGATGGGCGCGCTGCTGATGCCCATGAGCTTCACCGTCGGCAGGCCGGGTGCGGATATCCACTATGCGGGCACTTTGCCCATGCACGCGGCGCCCAGGATCGGACAGACCGACAGCCTTGGCGAAGTCGCAGGCCTTCGCGGCGTGCATATTGTCGACGGCGCCTGCCTGCCCCGCCTCACCGAGAAATCCCACACGCTGACCCTCATGGCCAACGCGGACCGGATAGCCCGCTCACTTGCGACACTGATAGGACATCAAAAGGCATGACCCACACGGTACTTTGCGTCATCAATGTTTTACGCCGGTACTTGCAGCCATGCGCATGATTTACCTGTCCGCGGTGCCTTGGGCCAGCTTCAGCCAGCGCCCCCATCACTTCGTCAATTGGTATCACCAGCAGACCGGCGAGCCGGTGCTGTGGATCGATCCGTATCCGACACGCTTACCCACACTGAGCGATTTCACGCGCGCGCCGCCCGTCGCCCATGAACAAAGTGCTGCCCCTCCACCCTGGTTGCACGTGCGCAAGCCGCGCAGCTTACCCATCGAGCCCCTTCCAGGCTCGGCACTGCTGCTCACGCAACTGTGGCGCAACCTGTTCAAAGAAGCCGCGGCATTTTGTGCGCAAGGGCCCTGCATGCTGTGTGTCGGAAAACCTTCCGAACTTGCCCTGCAACTGTTGGCGCGGCTCCCTGGAAGCCACGCCGTCTACGATGCGATGGATGATTTTCCGGCGTTTTATCAGGGCCTGTCGCGCCGGGCCATGGAGCGCCGCCAGGCTCAACTCATTCGGCGGATCTCCAACGTCATGGCCTCCTCCACCCCGCTTCGCGACAAACTTTTGGGCATGACCAACCCTGTACAACTGGCCCTCAATGCCTGTGACATGCAAGCACTGGCGCCGATCGAAAGCCTGGACCTGGGCGCCAAACAACAGGTCCTCGGCTACGTCGGCACGCTGGGTCGTTGGTTCGACTGGGACTTGGTCATCGCGCTGGCGCGCGCCAATCCAGCCAATCGGATCCGGCTGATCGGCCCGCTCTTCACGCCGACCTCATGCCTATTGCCTGACAATATCGAGCTGCTTCCCGATTGCTCCCATGCCGACGCAATCGCGGCCATGGCGACGTTTTCGGTAGGCTTGATCCCTTTCAAGCTCAACCGCCTGACCGCCTCGGTGGACCCGATCAAATTCTATGAGTATCGCGCCCTCGGCTTGCCCGTCATCTCCACCCGTTTCGGTGAAATGGCCCTGCGCGACCGTGAACCGGGGGTCTGGATCGTGGATAAAGGCAGCGACTTGCGTAAAACCGCCGTTGAAGCACTCGCCAGTCGAAGCGACTATTCGACGGTCCATCAATTTCGTGAAGCGCATCGTTGGGCCCAGCGCTTTTGTGCGATGCCTCTCAACGACGGCGTATAAAGGACGATACAGCCGTCACGGTCAAAGCCCTGGCCGTGCGCCACACCGCCCTGTGTTGCTGAGCGGCAACCAGGCCCGCCTGTGCAGCATTGCTACGGTAAGCCCGCGCTCAATGCTTGAATCCGGACCTGTGCAGGCCTACCCTGCACGCGTAGAACAATCACCCAATGCGTCAGGGAAGACCTTAAATGTGGGATGGCAGCGTTACCTTTGGCGACTCATGGGCCGGTTACATTGGCCGTGCGGATCAAAACACTGCCCACTCCCATGTCGCCATCCAACTGTGCATCGGCGTAGGCCAACCCGTGACTCTGGAGCTGCCCGGGCAGTTGATCCGTGCTGCGGGTGTGATCATCGGCCCCAACGTCGAACACCGCGCCGTGGCCGACAGTCATCCGGTGGCGTTTGTGTATGTCAGTCCGGATACTGCGTTGGGCCGTGCGCTCAATGCGTTGCTGCAAGACAATGGCATCGCCCTGGCCAGTGATGAACTGCTGGAGTGCTTTCGCCATACCGCATCCCTCCCGCACTTTGTCGACGCTCTCTCGCGTTTGCTGGCAATCACCCCACCGATCGACCATCGGCTCTCCAAAGCCTTGAATATGCTGCGCCTGGACCGCGACGGCCCCGGTAGCGTCAGTCGCGCCGCCCATGCGGTGGGGTTGTCCAGCCCACGCCTGCGCTGCGTCGCCACCCACCAGATGGGGGTCTCCCTCTCCCAATGGATCATCTGGAACAAATTGGAGCGAGCCTCCAAATCCCTGGCCGGCGGTTCGACGTTATCGGACGCCGCCGCCGACGGTGGCTTCTCCGACCAGGCGCATCTGGCCCGCATGATGCGCCGCATGATTGGCATGACGCCGCGCACCGCCGCCGAGGTTTTGCGCAAGACAAGCGTTTCATTCAAGACGCGTTGATATCAAAAAGCCAATATCGATCGCATCTTATTCGCGAAAACGTTAAGCGCTGATTGGCTCCCCCGAGGATCTCAGCGCCACCGAAAGTGAATACACACGTGTTCGCCCGGGCCCCCATGCCTGCGATTTGGCGAAACGCCCCGTTAATTCTTTCGATGAGTCCGCAGGAAGCGCCCTACATGTCAGCACAGCAAAAATTAACCGTCCTTCTCACAGGAGGCTCAGGCGTACTGGGTGAGTCATTGATCGACTGCCTGGCAGAGGATGTTCACTTGGTCTGTCTGGCGCGCAAAAGCCGCATCCGCGATCCACGGGTGGAAGTGCTCAAGGGCGATATCTGCAGCCCTCGCCTCGGATTGGCTGCCGACGCTTATGCCGCGCTGCTTGAGCGTGTCGACTGGGTGATCCACGCCGCAGCGGTGACCCGCCTGGATGGCGATGTCGATCAAATCTTTTCGGTGAACTACCTTGGCACCGAAAACGTCGTGGCTTTTGTGCAACAGGCCAAGGTGCCGCTGTATCACATCAGCACCGCCTTTACCCATCCCTGCGACTATTACGAAGGTGTGCAAGCGCAGACCCCTTACGAAGTCGCCAAGCGCCAGGCCGAAACCCTGGTGCGCTCGGCCGGTATCGATGTGTCGATTTTTCGGCCGTCCATCATCATCGGCGACGCAGACACCGGGCATATGCCCAACTTCCAGGGCTTCCATATGACCATGGGGCTGATGATGTCCGGCGTGCTGCCCATCGTGCCCTGCCCACCTGCAGGCTATATCGACCTGATCGCCCGTGACGTTGCGGCGCAGGCGATTGCCAACGCGTTGCGCCAGCGCTTGATCGGCGACGACTATTTTCTCACCAGCGGCCCCCAGGCCCTCGATCTCACTGGCCTGCTGGACCTGATGTGCCAGTCCATGGACGCCCAGGCGCAGCCGTTCACACGGCCACGCTGCATGGCGCCGGACATTTATGAACGCTTGATCCGCCCGGTATTTCTGCCGGCGCTGAGTGGCAATATCCAGGCCGCCCTGACCCGCGCCACCCAGTTGTGCCGCTATGCCTGCCTGCGTACGCCGCTGCCTACATCGTTGCCGCAGTTACTCGGCGAGCCCGCGTTCAGTCAGCGTGACGTCAGCCGTGAGTTACTGCTGTCGCTCAACCACCTGGCGCCCAAGCTGGGGGCGTTGACCCGCGTGCTCAAACAGCCGGTGCCACTGTCCACAGAGGCAAGCGCAGCATGAACCCGATGGTCATTGAGCCCACCGTTGACGCCGCACAGGTCGACCAGTACCTGCGCCAGCACGTTAACTCGGGCTACGCACGCCTCGCCTCACTGATGAACCTGCCGATCGAGCAATCCAGCCGTGGCGTCTACATTTATGACGACCAGGGCCGCCAGTACCTGGACGCCGGCGGCTATGGCGTGTTTTTCCTCGGCCACGGCCACCCGGTGGTCGTGGAAGCGGTCACTCGGCAACTGCAGCAAAACGCCCTGGCCAGCAAGCTGTTGCTCAACCCGCAACAGGCCTTGGCCGCGCATGCCCTGGCCGCGCAGTGCCCGGGTAATCTGGACTATGTGTTCTTTTGCAACTCGGGCGCCGAGGCTACTGAAGCCGGCTTGAAACTCGCCCGCCTCAACGGCTGCCGCCGCACGCTGTCAACCCTCGGCGGCTTCCACGGCAAGACCCTCGGCGCCCTCGCCGTCACCGGCCGCGAAAGCTACCGCGAGCCGTTCAGTGGGTTGCTCAGCGACAGCGAGTTCGTGCCGTTCGGCGACAGCGACGCACTGGAACAGCAACTGCGCGCATCACCGGACAAGGCCTGCGTGATCCTCGAACCGATCCAGGCCGAAGCCGGGGTGATCCTGCCGCCATCGGGCTACCTCAGACGCGTGCGCGAACTGTGCGATCAATATGGTGCGGTGCTCATTATCGACGAGATCCAGTCCGGCCTGGGCCGCACCGGCTTCTGGTGGGGCTGCGATCTGGAACAGGTAGTGCCCGACATCATGCTGGTGGGTAAAAGCCTGTCCGGGGGTTGCGTGCCGGTCAGTGCGATGGTCGCCAGCCCCGCGATCTACGCGCCCTTCAACCGCAACCCCACGGTCCATACCTCGACCTTCGGCGCCAACCCGCTGGCCATGGCGGCGGTGCAGGCCACGCTGCAAGTCATGGTGCAGGAAGACCTGGTGGCGCGTGCCCGGTTGCTGGGCCAGGACCTGCACGCCCGCTTCAGCGCATTGTTGCAGCAACGGGGCTGGACCGAGCGCGTCGTGCTGCGCAGTGCCGGTTTGCTGCTGGGTTTTGAATTCGCCGACGCCTCAATCACCGCCAACATGGTCATGGCCCTGATCGAGCAGCGAATCATCGTCTGCCATTCGCTCAATGACCACAGGGTGCTAAGGCTCACGCCGTCGCCGCTGCTGACCGCCCAGGACTGCAACTGGTTGATCGAAGGTTTCGCCCAGGCGCTGACCACCTCAATGCCCCCCCTTTGAATGGAGATTCTCCCCATGCAAGAAGTCAACGTGCAGGCCCATATTCCTCATGCCTGCGCAGATGAAGTGTTTGCCGTGATCAGCGATTTCAGCAACTACGAAGAACTCTGCGAATCGGTGCGCAACATCACCATCAACAAGGTCAGCGAGCAGGTGTCGTTCACCTCGTGGGAGGTCAACTTCCACAGCGGCATCCTCAAGTGGCAGGAGCGTGACACCTTCAATGCCGACACCCGGGAGATTCATTTCGAGCAAATGGCCGGCGATGTCGATCACTTCTCCGGCACCTGGCACGTCTTGCCGGACGGCAAGGACGCGATCATCACCTTTAAATCACGCTTCGACCTGGGCCTGCCAATGCTCGCGGACATGCTCGACCCCGTGGCCAAACAAGCCATCCGGGACAATATCCACTCGATCATCACCGGCCTGTTTCCGGCGAGCTATTTGAAGGCCTGAGCCATGTCACTGTCATTGCTAAACCGCTCACGCGCCCTGCTTCAACGCTACGCACCAGGTTTTGACGAGCGCCTGGCAGCCATCCCCTGCGCCGAACGCGAAACGCCCCAGAGCGACGTCATCGCCCTGTTCAAGCGACATGGCCCGGTAGGCTTATTGGTCAACCCTGCAGCGGGCGGGCTGGGTGCGGACATCTTCGACGCGATGCATGTACAGATCGCCCTGGGAGCCCGATCGCCCTCGCTGGCGGTAGCGAGCACCATGCACCAGTTTTCCGTGGCGAGCTTGTTGGCACTCACGCAAAACGGCGGCGGCGCCGAAGGTCTGTTGCTGGCGGCCGTCGCACAAAATCGCTTACTGCTGTCTTCGGGGTTTGCCGAAGGCACTTCAGGGGCGGGCATCCTTGACTCGGCGATGCAGGCGGTGCACACCCCGGAAGGGGTATTGCTCAGCGGCAGCAAAAAGCCCTGCTGCCTCGGGCAGTCGATGGACCTGCTCACCGCCAGCTACATCCGCCAGACCCCGAATGGCGAAGAGCTGATGGTCGCATTGATTCCTGCCACGGCACCCGGCATCAGCCGTAGCGCCTTCTGGCAGAACAGCGCGTTGGCCGCCGCGGAAAGTATCGAAGTGCGCCTCAACGAAGTCCTGGTACCCGAGCGCATGCTGTTTTCCGCAGGCTATACACACCTGCTGGGTGACGTGCAGACCGTGGGCTTTATCTGGTTCGAACTGTTGATTTGCGCCTCCTATGTCGGGGCCTGCGCTGGTCTGATCGAGTCGGTGACAAACGCCGCACGCTGGACCGCGCATCACCGCGTGGACCTGGCGGCCGACCTGCAATTGGCGATCAGCGCGCTGGAAGGCGCCGCCCTGGATATCGAGCGTAACCCGCAGGACTTGCCGAACGTGCTGGCCCGTCTGCTGCTGGTGCGCTATGGCATCGAACAGCGGCTTGCCCAGCTCTCCGACCAGGCCCACGCCATGCTGGGCGGGATGGCGTTCATCACCAGCAACCTGAGTTCCAACGGGTTGATGGCCTGCCGCGGCTTGCAGTTCCATCCGCCGGCGAAGATCTCGATGGCGACCCACCTCAACACCTACTTGTCCGACTCAACCTTCAGCATGACCGGAACGCACTCATGAACCTGCTCGGAAAAATCATTGTTATCACCGGTACCGCACGCGGCCTGGGGTTTGCGGCAGCCTGCAAGCTCAAGCAACAAGGCGCCACGGTGATTGGTATCGACATCCTCGCGCCGCAAGACGACGGGTTGCTGGACGCGTTTTATCAAGTCGACCTGTGCGACCGTCACGCCCTGGCCACCGTGATCGGCGCCATCAGCACCGATTTCGGTGACATCGACATCCTGGTCAATAACGCCGGCACCCTGACCCTGGAACGTGGCGAAACCGGGGTCACCGCTGAGGTGACCCGCGCGGTCGATGTCAATCTGTTCGCGCCCTGGCAACTGGTCTCGGGGTTCCTGCCGGGGTTGCTGCGCAAGCGCGGCAAAGTGGTCAACGTGTCCTCACTGTTTGCATTGGTGAATGCGCCCTACGTGGCCGCCTACGCCGCCAGCAAACGCGCGCTGAGCGCTTATTCGGACGTGTTGCGCATGCAGTACCGCGGGGAACTTGACGTGGTCACGGTGTACCCGGGGTTCATCGACACGGCGATCCACTTGCCGGCGCAGCGTGTGGGCCTGTCGGTCAAGCGCCTGGTGACGTTCAAGTGGGGCGACAAGACCCTGCTGTCCCTCGAAGAAAAACTCGATGCGGCCGCTGGCGGCCTGGTGCGCGCCTGCCAGAAAAATGGCCTGCGCAACCGTGGGCTGACGTTCATGGGCACGCTGGCCATGTACACCGCGCGCAGTATGCCAAGCGTGGTCGATGCCTTTATCGCCCTGCGCCTGCGCACGCTCACGCGTGGCGGCCATCTGGTGCTCAACCCTGAACTGATCGAGTAAGCCGTCGCCAATGGCCAGCCACCTGCACCCCAAGCCCCAGCTGCGCCTCGACCGTGCCTTGTTCAAGGCCCGGCCGAGAGAGTCCTTGCTGATCATCGCCTACGCCTTGTGCCTGTACCTGCTGCCACTCGCGCTGTTTGTGTGGGTGGCGAACACAGCCTCACCCTTGTGGGTGGCGGTGTGTTCGCCGCTGGTGGTATTGGCCGGATACGGGCTGTTTCTGCAAGCGATCCTCGGGCATGAAGGTTTCCACTTCAACCTGAGTGAAAACCCCCTGCACAGCTGCTACCTGGGCATTGCCACCAGTGCGTTGCTGCCGGGGTTCTGTGTGACCGGTTACTTCGTGGACCATTGGCAACACCATCGTTACAGCAACAGCGAGAAGGACCCGGACTATCGGCTCTTTTCGCGCTACCACACGCTGGCAAGCCGCATCACCCTGTCGCGCTTGATGGCCACCCTGAGCTATATGCAGGCCACCTGGCGCCTGGCGTTCGGGCCACTGAGCACGCCCTCGCCACTGCCGTTGAGCGCGGTTCAGGTGCAACGTCTGGCCCGCTGCAATATCGCCTGCCAGGCTGGCTGGCTCGGCGTTTACGGGCTGGCCATGTGGCGTGTCGACGGGCTGTTGCTGGGGTTTTCCCTGAGCCTGGCGATGGCGTTTCTGATCTCGGCGGTCAATGCCTATCAGGAACATGCTTTCGACGCAGGCCATCAACTGCCACCCGCGCGTTCACGGACCTCACGCCTCAACACCTGGCTGCACGCCGGCTCGAACTTCCACCTGGAGCATCATTTTTACCCCGCGGTACCGTGCTGGCGACTGCCCAAGGTACACCGCCAGCTGCTGGACGCGGGGTGGTACGCAGATCGGCAATACCTGCTGGAAAAGCACTTCGTCCGGTCTTTCCGATACGCGTCCAGTCGCCACCCCTACCGTGGAAACACGGTCAGCGACACACACCCTTAATTTCCCACTGTATTTCCCGCCTGAACCTTCAGGCCGCAGGAGCACGCATGTCTTTTGATATCGATAGCCACATTGAAACCGAGCGCGAGCAGCTGTTCGGTCACCCGTTGTTTGCAAATATCCGCACCGTGGAAGACGTGCGCACACTGATGGAATTTCATGTGTTCGCCGTATGGGACTTCATGACCCTGCTCAAGCGCATCCAGCGCGACCTCACCTGTGTGGAGTTGCCCTGGGTGCCGCCGGTACACATCACCGCCGCCCGCCTGATCAATGAAATCGTGGTCGGTGAAGAAACCGACGAACACCCCGACGGTGGTTTTATCAGCCACCTGGACCTGTACCTCACGGCCATGGATGAAATCGGCGCCGACAGCACCGTATTCCGCCGCTTCCTTGCCGCCATCCAAGCCAGGGTGCCCCTGGCAAAGGCGCTCAACGACCCGGGTATTCCAACGGCCGCCAAGGTGTTCATGTGCCAGACCCTTGATGTTGCACAACACGGCACTACCGAAGCGGTGCTGGCGTACTTTTTCTTTGGTCGCGAAGACATCATCCCCGACATGTTTGGGCGGCTGCTGTCGCAATGGTCGGTCAGTGAAAACGATGTACCGATGCTCACGTACTACCTCAAGCGCCACATCGAGATGGATGGTGACGAACACGGCCCGGCAGCCAAGCGCATCATCGCCGAAATTGTCACCACCCCCGCGCAACACCTGCACATGGTCGAAAGCGCCAGGACCGCGATCAACTCGCGCATTGACCTGTGGAATGGCGTGCACCAGTTCCTGCTGGACAAGGCCCGGCCCACTGCGAACCGTCCAGTGCGTGAGGTCGAAACAGTTTCCGAGCCTGCTTGACACCGACGCGCAACGACAGGGAGTACCACATGACCAAAGGCAAGCTGATAAAACTGACGCTATGCGTCGTCGTGGTCGGCGGGTTGCTGCTACTGGGCTGGCAACGCTGGCAGTATTCCAGCACCTACGTGAGTACCGACAATGCGGAACTGGACGGGGTGATCATCCCGGTGCGGGCCAGGCTGTCGGGCGTAGTGATCAGTGTGCCGGTGATGGACAACGTCACGGTACAAAGCGGTGACCTGCTATTTCAGATTCGCGACAGCGAATATCAGTACCAGCTGCAGCAGCGCGAAGCGCAATGGCAAGCGCTGCTTGCGGCCGCCGGACGCGCGGGCGCTCCGGGCGCGTTGGACAGCCAGATTCTCGGTGCGATTGCCATGCGCCAGGCCGCGCAGGCGGCCCTGGCTCAGTCGAGCGCCAACCTTGAGCAGGCGCGCAACGACTACCAGCGTGCCCGTCGCCTGGGTGCGCAGGGCGTGCTGAGCACTCAGGACCAGGAGGTGGCCAAGGCGCGTTTCGACGCCCTCAGCCATGCCCAGGAAGTGGCGCGCAGTAATGTCCAGGCCGCCGCCCAAAGCACCCTCGCCAACAAGGCCGAGCTCAAGGTGCAGGACTATCGGATCGCGGTCGCGCAAGCCGAGCTGGAACAAGCCAGGATCAAGCTCAACGACACCCGCCAGACCGCGCCGGTGCGCAGCATTGTCTCGAAAAAAGAGGTGGAGCCCGGCCAGTTCGTGGTTGCCGGGCAAAAGCTCATGAGCCTGATCGCCACCGACCCGCTGTGGATTATCGCCAACTTCAAAGAGACCCAGGTGGGTCGCGTGCGTGTCGGCCAGAATGCCCGCGTCACGGTGGACGCATTCCCCGGGCGCGCCTTCGACGGCGTCGTCGAAAGCCTGGCACCGGCCACCGGGGCGAAGTTCTCATTGCTGCCCCAGGAGAATGCCACGGGCAACTTCACCAAGGTGGTGCAGCGTGTGCAGGTACGCATCGCGCTCACCGGTGTGCCCGATGACTACAGGGCGCTGTTGAGCCCGGGCATGAGCGCCTTTGTCGAAGTCGCCACACCCCACAATGCCAGCCAGACGCTATGAGGTCTCCCTACCTGATTGCGTTCACCGTCACGCTGGTGTCGATGATGGAGTTGCTCGATGTCACCATCGTCAACGTGGCGATTCCCAGCCTGATGGGCACCTACGGTGCGTCGGTCGATGAGATTTCCTGGGTCTCCACCGGTTACGTGGTGGCTAACGTGGTGATTCTGCCGGTGAGTGGCTGGCTGTCGGCGTGGTTTGGGCGGCGTACTTATTACCTGGTATCGACCGCGCTCTTCGTCCTGGCGTCCCTGGGTTGCGCGATGTCTGCAGAGCTCTGGCAACTGGTCGCGTTCCGGGTGCTGCAAGGCCTGGCGGGCGGCGGTTTGCTGGGGATTTCCCAGGCGATCATCTACGACGTATTCCCCAAGGAAAAGGTCAGCAGCGGCATGGCGCTGTACGGCGTGGGCGTGATGATGGGGCCGACCCTGGGTCCCACCGTCGGTGGGTATCTGATCGACACATTGTCGTGGCATTGGATTTTCCTGATCAACCTGCCCATCGGTGCCGTGGCCTTGCTGCTGTGCTGGCTGTGTATCAGCGACTCGCCCAACGAGCAAAAACCCACCAGCGTCGACTACAGCGGCTTCTGCTTGCTGGCTCTGGGCGTCGGCAGCCTGCAGATCCTGCTGGAGCGCGGCGAACATTGGGACTGGATGGCGTCCAACTGGACCGTCGCCTGCCTGTTGCTCAGCAGCTTCAGCCTGGTGGGCTTTTTCTGGTGGGAGCGGCGTGTGGCCAACCCGATCGTCAACGTCGCGCTATTCCAGAACCGCGAGTTCCTGATGGGGTGCATCTGTGCGTTTTGCGTGGGCTTCGGGCTGTACAGCACCTTGTTCATGGTGCCGCTGTTCCTGCAGACCCTGTTGGCACAAAGCGCGTACCAGAGCGGGCTGGTGATTTTTCCGGGGGCAGTGGCCAGCGCCATCAGCACGCTGGTGATCGGCAAACTGTCCCAGGAAAACAGGATCGACGAGCGCGTGTTCGTCACCCTGGGCATCGTCATGTACTGCTATGCGATGTTCCTGCACACCCAGTTCACCCTCGACAGTAACCCGGGCACGCTTTACTGGCCCCTGGTGATCCGCGGCCTGGGCCTGGGCATGATCTTCGTGCCGCTGACCAACCTGGCAATGCGTCGCCTGCCGCTGACACTGATCTCCGGCGCCTCGGGTGTACTGAACCTGATGCGCCAACTGGGCGGCAGCGTTGGCATCGCCATCGCCGCCACCTTGCTCACGCGGTTCTCGTGGGAGCGCTACCGCCTGCTATCCGAACATGTCACCGAATCCAGCCTCGTCGCCAGCGGCTGGGGAGGCGTGGAAACCGACCCGCTGTTTCTCTCCCTGGGCCTGGCGAGCCATCAACAAGCCGTAGCCCTGATGCCTTACCTGCAAGCGCGCGAACAAGGGCAAATGCTGGCATTCAGCATGTTGTTCGGCACATTGGGAGCCGTGATGGCTATCGGTATCCCCATGGTGCTGATGATGCGCAGAAGCCCCCCCAGTCGATAATTTTTTCAGTGGAGCACACCCCTTGCGTATTCCAGGCCTGCCTCTCAAAACCACCACCCTGCTCACGCCCCTGTGCTGGCTGGCCCTCGCCTGCGGGTCCGCACAGGCATCGGCAAATGACTTGTATCACCTGTACCAAAAGGCGTTGACCCACGACATGCGATTCGCCGCCGCCCAGGCCCAGCAATTGGCCACGGCGGAAAAGGAACCGCAAAGCCGTGCCAACCTGCTGCCGGACCTGTCCGTCACCGGCGGCGCGGCCTGGGTCGATGCCGAAGATTCGTCCGACTACCACCGCAATCGCAATAACACCAATGCCTATGCCGTAGTCCTCACACAACCCCTGCTGCGCTGGCAGAACGTAATCGCCCACGACCAGAGCAAGCTGTTGATCAGTGCTAGTGAGGTACACACCGAACAGGCGCGCCAGGACCTGATGCTGCGCGTCGCCCGCGCTTATTTCGACGTACTGCTCAATCAGGAACTCTTGCATACCCACACGCAACAATTGCAAACGCTGCGCGAGAGCCAGGCTCGCAGCAAGCGGCTGCTGGCCGACGGCGCCACCACCGCCAACGCGCTCGCGCAGGTACAGGCCAAGTATGACCAGGCATTCGCCGAACAGATTGCCACGCGTGGTGCACTGGATATCGCCAACGAAACGCTCACCCAATTGACCGCCGCACAGGCCCGGCCGTGGTCAGATAAAGAGCTGCAGTTCAGTGCCCCAGTGCCCGCGGCCATCGGGGATTGGGCTAACAGTGCGCAACAGGGAAACCTCGCCGTACAGGCCGCGCAGATTGCCCAGCGCCTGGCCGAAATGGACATCGACAAGGAACGGGCCGGTCACTTGCCGACCCTTGATCTGATCGCCGCCCATGGCCGTTTCGCCTCGGTCGGCGGTGAAGTGTACGATGTTACGCTGCCGGAGAATCGCTATAACCAGACCGTGGTGGGGGTCAAACTGAGCGTCCCGCTCTACGGCGGCGCCGCACCAGCAGCCGCGTGCGTGAAGCCCACGCGCTGCAAAGCAAGGCGGCCGATGAGGTGGAAGATGCGCGCCGCAGCGCCGGGCTGATGGCACGCCAGGCCTATCTGCAAGTGACCAACGGCATGAGCCAATACCAGGCACTCAAGCAGGCACTCAACTCCAGCCAGATCAACCTCGCCTCCGTGACCCACGGCTTCGAGGCCGGCTCACGTATCAACACCGACGTACTGGATGCCCGGCAGAAAGTCACCGATACCCAGCAACGCCTCGCCCAACAGCGCTATGCCATTCTGATGGCCCAATTGCACCTGTTGGCATCGACCGGCAACCTGAGCGACGTGCGCCTGCGTGATTTCAGCAACACACTGAACTGATAAATAGAGCGCTGGGGGGCCACTCCAAACCAGCCAACCGGACGGGAAGCATCCGGCCTGGACGG
This sequence comes from Pseudomonas lactucae, assembly GCF_016937615.1. Lineage (GTDB taxonomy): Bacteria > Pseudomonadota > Gammaproteobacteria > Pseudomonadales > Pseudomonadaceae > Aquipseudomonas > Aquipseudomonas lactucae. Next base: position 36,713 of record NZ_JAFHKI010000016.1, read on the forward strand.
TCAGGCGCAGCGACCGAAGATTGCCTTCGGCCGCCACGCCAGCAGTGGGCGAGTCCGTTATGGATCAGTAGGTTTCCAGCTTGAACGGCGCGTGCGCAGTGGCGGCGTTGCCGGTGCTGAGCAGACCTGCCGTATTTGGCTGCTTCAGGACCGTGTCACGGGTCTGTATTTCCACCTCGATACTGTCTTCGTCAATCGTCGAGTTATCGGCGTTGAGTGGAAGCTTGAAGGTGGCCTTGGCTTCCAGGTGCGTCTGGCAGTTCATGCAACCTTCGACGTGCCAACGGCTGAGTATTGGCCGGGTACCCAGGTACTCGCGATTGCCGTCAACCTTGGCGTAGGCCGAGATCAGGAACGAACCACGGATTTTCGCTCGGTTGATACGGCTGATGCGCAAGGTCTTGCCAGTTGGCTGCGCTACCTCGGCCTTGAACAGCAACTGCTTGGCGGGTTGGGCATAGGCATCCAGGGAACCGACGCCATAGACGTAGCCCAGTTGCTTCTCGATATTGAAGCAATCACGGGTGGTGAAGGGTTTGCCATCGGCCTTGACGAAGGGGTCCAGGGTGGTATCCAGGCTCAGGATGGCGTTCGGGTCCAGGCCGGCGCCGCCCGCAGGAGGCTGCACACCGTCGGGCTTATAGTAAGTGGCGCCGGGATCCTTGGGGTCGATGCTGAATTCATCGGTGGCCCCTTGTCGGCGCTGCCACGTCCAGAACACATAGTCGATAAAGCAGTGGTGGAAGAAGAAAATCGGGTCCAGGCCGGCGGTTTCATTCTCGCCCATATCGCCATTGGCCCCGGGGATCGCTGAACTGTCGCCCTGCCCCGGGTAGTCGAAACCGCCGACTGCCAAGTGCATGAAGTTGTGCGGTTCCTCCAGCGGTACATTGTGGTGGCCCTCCGGGTCCGCGTCGTTCTTCGCGCCGGCGGAGGTTGTATTGGAGAACAGCGTGTAGTTCGGAGAGTCGAGGCAGGCTTCGAAGCGACTGAACACCTCGCCGCGCCACTTGCCACCGATCTTGATCTGGCCGCTCAGCCAGGTACTGACGTTATCGTTGAGGTAGGTGATGTTCTTCGCCGGGTCCTGGAACTGCGCGTTGTGCGCCGCCGTGGCTACGCGGTCCGGTTCAGTGCCCAGGAACCCGGACAGCGGATAGCGCACCGTCTCATAGCCTTCGGGCTTGCTGTAGATAATCGGAGTGTCCTTGACCTCATCGGTAATGGCTTGCAGTTACTGCGCAAGGACGCCAACCAAGTGGCCCAACGGCTGCAAATCGCCCAGGCCGAAGCCCGTGCCGACGGCCGCCCAATCACCTGGCAGGCAAACAATAAAGGGTTTCACTTCAGTCGTCGCAGCGAATCAGGCCACGGCTGGGATCATTTTGTGAACGACCCGCAACTGCGTCCTCGGGCCTGGGAAACCCCGTCAATGAGCGTGCGCGTAACCCCCAGGCAACGAGTGGTAGTGAATGCCGAATGGTTCGCCTCCCCTCTCCAGTTGCGGCTCTCGGATGGCCAGCACCAACTCACAGTTCAACTCACCGCGACCGGGCAAGTTCGCGTGGCGAACGAACCATGAAAACAGACCAGCACGGTTTTACGCTGATAGAGGTCATGGTGGCGATCATGCTGATGGCCATTGTCAGCCTTATCGCTTGGCGCGGCCTCGACAGCGTGAGCCGGGCCGACAGCCATCTGCAGAGCAGTACGGAACAGACCCAGGCGTTATTGCGCACATTGAACCAGTTGGAACGCGACCTGGCCCTGCGCGCGAGTATCGAACTGCGCACCCCAGGCTTGACCGAGGATGAGCAGCCCGACGACCTCCCGGCAGTCAGCGTTCGCAGCTCCGACAATCATGATTTTCAACTGGACGTCATCCGTAGCGCAGCACCTCCAGAGATCGGTTTGCAACGCGTACGCTGGTGGTTGGACGGCGACACCTTGTACCGCGCCACATCAGCGGCCAGTGACCGATACCCCTTACCTGCGCCCAAAAAAGCAGCGGCTGCGTTGTCCGGCATCAGTGACCTGCAGGTACGCTTCTGGGAAGCCGGCAAAGGCTGGCGTCAGCTCGCCGGCAACCGCAAGAACGACCCTCTTGGCCTGGAGATCAAGCTGACCCGCCAGACGCCGCAAGGGGAAGAGCGTTATCGGCAAGTAGTGGGCCCCTTGCAATAAAGTCAGTCCAGTGCTCAGCGCTGGACTCTGGGCTTGGGGATACTGGCCGGAGGCTGATGCAAAGTCAGTGCGTCTGCAAGGCACAATCAGTTCTCCGGCAACTTCAGGCGCCAGCCGTGCCCCTCGCGGGTTATCAAGCCCCGCTGCTCAAGGGAAACCAGGTAGTTGCGATGGCCGGTTTCGCTTTTGCGCTGAAACAGCGGCAACACCCGGGGCAAGATACCGGGAGCCAGCATCACCAGGCGTGCCGTCCAGGATTCGCTCGGTCTTACGAACATCTCCAAGCGAGGTTTATCCAGCGCCTTGAGCACGGTTTGAGCCACGTCCTCGGGCATTTGCGGTGGGTCCAGGAACTGCATTTTGTTACCGTCCTCAATCGCCTCACGCATCAGCATCGGCGTTTCGGTGGCCGATGGGTTGACGATGGTGAACGTGACGCCGAGCCGTTTACCATCCAGCCCCAGGCACAGCATCGCTCCGCGCAGACCGAACTTCGACGCCGAATAAATACAGGTTTCCGGCATTGGGAATAACCCACCCACCGACACGATGGAAATCACCCGACCGTCAACAGCCTGTTGCAGCAACCCGAGGAGCGCCTGAGTCAGCGCGATCGGCACCAGCATGTTGAGCTGCACTTCATGGCTGATCGATTGCATTGAGCGGACTTCGAACGGCGTGTTGCTGAGTATCCCGGCGTTATTGACCAGCAGGTCCAGGCGCCCAAACTCATCATGCACATGGTTGATCAGCCCTTCCAGCGCCGTGGCGTCCGTCAGGTCGGCCTGGTAAGTCAGTGCCATCGGTCCAAGGGCTCTGCTTGCCTGTGCCAGGCGATCAGGGTCGATGTCCACCAGCAGACACTTGATACCGCGCCCGATCAGCGCGGCGGCAATCGCACGGCCCAATCCACCCGCGCCGCCAGTGATCAGCGCAACCCAGCCCGTAAACATCCGATTACTCGCCATGGACGCTGACCTCCTGCAATACCGGCGCCGGCTGGGGTGTCGTCATTGCCTGACGAGAGGACTGCTTCAGGGCATCGTAGGTATGCTCGCCCAAGGCTGGCCAGTTCAGGTCGGCGCGCAGCTTTTCCAGGTAGGCAAGGAAGGCGCGCGCGTCCAGATACACCGCATGGCGGTCCGACTTGACGAATTGAATACCGCCGCTCAGGTCAGGCTCATCGCGTTGGATCAGTTGTTCGAACTGCAAGGCCGTCGCCGAGCCTTCAAGCTGCGCACGGAAATACGCGGCCAGGGTCAGCGCCTGGGTATCGAAGGTTTTGAACGCGCTGGAGTTCTGGTCCAGGTATCCAATGGCGCAGAGGTTGCGGTGGGTGCGGCTGAACATCGACAGGTACATCAGCGGCGCCCGTTCTTCCACTCGAAAAACTGACGTCGCGCAATCGGCCCCCCACTGGTAGCCCGTCGCGCACAGCACCAGGTCGACCTGCTCGCGAGTACCATCCTCAAAGACCACGCTGTCGCCTTCAAAGCGGTCAATGTTTTTGCGCACGGAAATATTGCCGTGCTGCAGATGGTGCAGCAGTTGCGAATTGATGATCGGGTGGGTTTCGAACAACGCGTGATCCGGCTTCGGCAGCCCCCAGCGTGTCAAGTCGCCGACCAACAAGCGCAACAGCCCTTTGAACACCGGCCGCGCCAACCACAACGGCAAATGCGGGCCTTCGTTGAACTTGTCGACCGGCATGCCGAACACATGCTTGGGAATGAAATAATAGCCGCGACGCATGCTGATAAAGGCCTGGTCGGCATGGATCGCCGCCTCGCAGGAAATATCCGCGCCTGAATTGCCGGCACCGACCACCAGCACGCGTTTGCCTTGGAACTCACGCCCGGATTTAAACGTGTTGGAGTGACGGATTTCGCCGTTGAACTCACCCCGGAATGACGGCAGGTTCGGTTTCCAGTTGGTACCGGTGGCCAATATCACCCAGCGATAGCGTTTTACAACACCGTCGCTGAGCGTCACCCGCCAGCGGTTTTCAGGGTCTTTTTCGATCAGGCTGACCGAGGTATTGAATTGAATCGCCTCGCGCAAGCCGAAGGCGTCGGCGAAACTCCTGAGGTAGTGAGCGATTTGACGGTGTGAGGGGTAGTCCGGGTAATCCCGGGGCATGGGAAAACCGACGAAGCCGGACAAGTCACGAGAAGAGATGAAGTGCGCCGACTCGTACATCGGTGTACCACTGTTATTGATGTCCCAGATGCCACCCACTTGCGCGTGCCGCTCGAACTGATCGTAGGCGATGTTTTGCGCTTTCAGGGCGCGCGCCGCACTTAAACCACCCGCCCCCGAACCGATGATACAAACGCTGTCGCCCTGATCGATCACAGAGGTATTCCCGAGCGCACTCATGGCTAATTCCTTCCTTTATTGTTAGATAGGCTTTGAACCTGGAATTTAAAGCACGCATCATCCAGGAACGGGACTTTGGCGGTCAGGAAGGGTTCTTTACCGGACAAATTAGCGCCCCGATACCCGCCTGTTCACAAGCCACGAGTCCTGCCCATGTTCGAGACAGCCGGTGACGCCCACGATTGGACCCAGCACCCACAGCACAACGAAGCCGTGGTGGTGCCCAACGTTGCACGCGCCTTGCTCAGCCTGGTCAGTGAAAGCGGGCTGTCCACCGAGCGCCTCTGCCGCGGGCTGGGCTTCGGCTATGAGGAACTGCTGGACTTGGACATGCGCTTGTCCTACCGCCAGACCCGCACGTTGATCACCCGCGCACAGCGGGCCATGGGCGATCCGGCGCTGGGGTTATCGACGGGGATACGGCAGACGCCGGTGTCATGGGGCTTTGCAGGGCTGGCGATGCTGACCTGCAAGACCCTCGGCGAAGCGATGAGCTACGGGCTGGAGCATCAGGGTGACACCGGGGCCTTGATGGAGCATCAAGCCAGCCGGCAGAAAGAGGCGTTGATCATTGAGGTCAAACCCAAAGTGTTTGACCTGGACATCGAGCCGTTTCTGGTGGAAGAGGCGTTTTCCAGCGCCGTGGCCATTGTGCGGCGGCTGGTGGGCCAGGGCTTCACGCCACTGCGCGTCGAACTGGCCTATTCACGCCCGGCCTATGCGGATACCTACAGCCGGGTATTTCGCTGCCCCATCAAGTTCAAGGCCGGCAAAAACCGCTTGATCAGCCAGGCTCACTGGCTGACCACGCGCTTGCCCGATTATGACGACATCACCTGTGCGCCTCTGCGCGCCAAACTCGACAAATTGCTCAACCGTGGCGTGAGTTTCGATGCGCTGATCGAAACGCTACGCAGCCATATTCGCACCCACCTGGACGATCCGCAGGCACTGCAGGCGTTTGCCAGCCAGATGAACATGAGTGAACGCACCTTGCGCCGCCGTCTGACAGCCTCCGGGGTTTCCTATAGCGAATTGCTCGACCAGATCCGCCACGAACGCGCCCGCGACTTGCTGAGCAATACCGCCATGACCCTGGCGCAAGTTGCCCATACCCTCGGCTACAGCGACGCCCGCGTGCTGCGGCGGGCGTTCAAGCGGTGGACCGGCACCTTGCCCAGCGAACAGCGCCGGCGTTGAGGGTCAACCCGGTTTATTCAGTGACATGCGTGCCTCACATTGCGCACCCGCCACCTGCGCGCTCGGCAGTTCCTTGCGCAACACCCACAATGTGAGCGACTTGGGCATGACTCTGGCCAGGCGGATCACCCACCTCATCGGCCAGGGAAACAAGTAGTCCCAGCGCTGACTGCGCATGGCATACAACATATGGTCGACGGCTGCCGCTTCGGAAATTTCCAGCGGTGCCGGCATGCCATCGTTCGCCGTTTGCGCGGTGGCGACAAACCCTGGGTAGAGCGATAGAAAGCGAATGCCACGGCCGCCAAACTCGATACGGCAGGTATCGATCAGCAAGCGCAGTGCGCCCTTGGCTGCGCTGTAGGGCCCTTGCAAGGTCACGCCGAGGAAACCCGCGAGGGAGTTGGTGTGCACCACAAACCCATGGCCCTGGCGACTCATCTGTTCCAGGGCCGGGAACAAGTAGTTGACCACCACATCGTAGTTCGAGCGCATGTACGCGGTGACGTCGGCGGCTTTCATTTCGCGCATATCCAACGCGGGCGCGCCGCCGGCATTGAGCACGATCACATCGAGCCGGCCATAGTGCTCGACGATTTCATCCACGAGGCCGGCGGCGGCCTGTACATTCAGGGCATCCACCGCCGAAACCCGGCATTGTCCCCCCTGAAGCGTGATTTCCAGTTGCAGGTCGCTCAGCAATTCCTTGCGTCGGGCCGTGGCCACCACACAGGCGCCCTCCTGCGCCAGACGCACCGCCAGCCCACGGCCCATGCCGGAGGACGCGCCCACCACCAACACCACTTTGCCCGCGAAACTGACGCGCTTGCTCGCCGGGCATCGGCGAAGCAAACCAACCAAGGTCAGGGCAATCAGCGAGAACACGGCGCTGACCAGCAACACGTACTGAGCGTTCTCCCCCACCACCCACTGCGACGCCATCAAAGGCCCGAAGGCGCACCCCAACAGTTGCATTCCCGGCACCAGCGCCGCGACGCGTCCCGAAGGATCAAGCTGCAGTGCGATACGGACCTGGAACGGCGTCAGCATCAGCCAGACCAGGCCAAACGCGCCGCACAACGCGAGAAATAGCCGAACGCCCATATCGGCGGACAAATACATGCCCAGGGCAATGCCGCCCAACAACACCGCGGCGACGGCCAACAATCCGAAATCCGAGACGCGACGCACCAGCACAATCCCCAGGCACCCGCCCAGGACCTGCATCAGCAATGTGCCGGAGACGAGCAGTTGTGCGTTTTGTGCATCCAGCCCCACGTATTTGCTCAGCGGCTCAAGGTAGGCCCACAACCCACCGATGGCGCTGAGTTGCATGAAGGCCAGCCCCAGCAGCAACACATGGTTGAGGCCCCATGAAAAACCCGCATCCGCGTTGCACTGTGCTTGCTGACTGGCCAGCCGGGTGGGCTGCCACCGAACCAACACCAGGGACGCCGCCGTCAGTGCCCCCAGGAACACGAAGCCAAAAGACGAGGTGCGCTGAAGCGGCAATACCCAGTACGCCAGCACCGCCGCCACCAGCGCCTGGCCGAGGGTTTGCACCACCATGAACACACCGGCGACGCGATCAGGCGCCGGCCCCTGGATGATCAAGTTGACGGTGCCCCATAGCAGCAGGCCTTCGGCCAACCCGGCCAACGACCGCGTCAATGCCAGCGCGCCATCCCCGGTGGTATTGGCCGTGACCAGATCCATGCCCGATGCCGCCAGAATGGCGACGACCGTGATCACGCGCAGGCTGAACACCGAACGCAATAAATCCCCCAGGACCACTCCCAAACCCAACGAAAGGATTTCGCCCATCGCGACCAGACCGACACCCTCGAGTGACAGACGGTTTTGCTCCAGCAATTCCCCCAGCAGCAAGGGTTGCAGCCCCACCATCAGCACAGCGATCGAGCCCAGCGCCAAAGCGGCGCTCAGGTGTTTACGGGAAACAGCGGACGACATGTGCATGGCGTTACACCTCTTGAAGGGTCTTTTAGTAACCACGGTTTTCCGGCGGAATTTCGCCTCTGGCAAAGCACTGCGTCGCGCGTTTCTCGTCTTTCATCAAACGACTGTTGGCCACCCGCACCACCCACCAGGGCAGCAGCGTCATCCTGACCCCGGACGCCTTGGCAAGGGTGAAGGCCTTGGCGCACTTTTCAAACAGCTGCGCATTCATCGCCATTCGCGCACCGGTGGTGCCCAGGACCGCGGGCACGCCCTTGATCAACAGTGCGTTGCCACCGCGCTGCAAGCCCGTGGCAATGTCCTGGATCGAAGCCACCGGCACGCCCATATGACCAATATGCCGCGCCTGCTCATCGAACAGAATAGGCATGACCCCGCCAAAGTCCGCAAGGCTGTTGGCGAAGTCGCCCCCACCCAGCAGAATGGCGCCGACGTCCGAGCGGGCATGGTAGACCACATGGTGGGTCTGGCTGTCCCCCATGGCATGCACCGGCCAGTCGATGCGGGTGGGGACCAGGTCAGTCAACTGCCCCCACCACATGCTTTCCTTGCCTGGAATACGCAAGGAGACGCTGCCCCCCGCCTGCACCAGGCCGATGAGTCGTTGGCGCAGTTCCAGCCATTGTTGTCGCAGTACATCCTGCATCGTGCTCTCCTCACACCAGTTGGAAAACGGCGTCGAATCGCTCGAGCGCGTCGTCGATGACGTCATCGGTATCGGCCAGGCTGGTGTAGATCCGACTGCCGGCCAGCGTGATCAAGCCGTGCGCGGTGTACGCGGCGCCCATCTCTTCCATCATGTGCTTGCGTGACTTGGCCTCATTGCGCGCGCGCAGCAGCTTGAGCGGGTTGCTGGTGTCGAGCAACAGCACGCCGGAGGTCTGCAAATGCACGATCGAACCCATGTTATAGGCCACATATGGCAAGCCACGGCGATTGATGATTTCTTCCAGCCCTTTGCGCATGCGGTCGCCGGCACGCCCCGCCAGCGCCGGTGCATTCAGTTTGCGCGCCTCGAGCAGCGCGTAGTAGCCCGCCACGCAGGACAACGGGTTGGCTGACAGCGTACCGCCGACAAACGCCCGCCGCGCCGAAGTGCCGATGCCACCGGCGAGCAACTGCATGACATCCCTGCGCCCGCCGATCGCACCCGCCATGGGGTAGCCCCCGGTCAGGCACTTGCCCAGCACGGTGATGTCCGGCATCACATTGAAATACGCTTGTGCACCGCCCAGACCGGCACGGAAACCGGTGACCACTTCGTCGAAAATCAGCAGCGTATCGAACTCGTCGCACAGCTTGCGCAACTGGCGGTTGAAATCCGGATGCACCGGACGCGTGCCGCTTTCCGGGCCGAAGGGTTCCACCATGATCGCCGCCGTGCCGCCGCGCAGGCGATTGATCTGCAAGCGCCGCCGCAACGCGTCCAGGTTATTCGGCGGGCTCTCCTGGGTGTGAGCCGTGGCGCCACGCGGAATGCCGACGGCCTCCATGCGACCGGTGCCCGGCAAGCGCATGCCGTAGACCAACTGGTCACTCCAGCCGTGATACGCCCCACCGATCTTGATCACCCATTTCTTGCGGGTATAGGCACGTGCCAGACGCACCGCCGCCATGACCGCCTCGGTACCCGAGCCCAGCAGACGCACCATGTCGACGCCGGGCATCAGTTCGCAGACCAATTGCGCCAGCTTCACCTCGTATTCATGCAACAGGCCGGTGACCGGGCCGCAGTCGTCGAGGATGCGATTGACCTGCTCACGAATCGCCGGGTGGTTGGAGCCCAGCAAGGTCGGCCCGCCGGCCTGGAGAAAATCGATATAACGGTTGCCGTCCACATCGGTCAGGTGCGCGCCCTTGGCCTGGGCGATGGCCAGCGGGAATGGGTGGTTGAATGCCAGGTTGTGCTGCACGCCACCGGGTATGTATTTTTTCGCCTCCTCGGAGAGTCGCCGCGATCCCTGGCAGCGTTCGTCGAAGTAACCCATGACCTTGTTCAGCGCGTCGCGCTTCAAGGGTCGAATCGGTTGTTTGACCAGCGCATCGAAACGCCGATACAGCGAATCGACATCCGGCCATTGGGAAACCGCAGAGTCTGTTACCGCAGGCAGTGTGATGGGATCAAGAGGCTTGTTCATGATGGGGTCTCGGAAGAAAAGTGAGCGTCGGCTGCGCTGGACCGCGCCAGCGCAGCGACCAGGCGTGCCACGGCGGCGGGTGACTGTGATTGGGTGCGGGACTGTTCGTTGATGTGACGCAGCAGGTAGTCACGGCAGAACGTTTCCAGATCCTCGAGGCGCGCCAGGGTCGTCTCGATATCCGGGCCACAGCACAGCACACCGTGGTTGCGCATCAGGTAGGCGTTGTAGTCCCAGCGAATGGTGCGGCCGAACTTGCCGGCCAACCAGTTGGAGCCGGAGGGCGCGTACCCCACCATGGGAATATGTTTGCCCAGGGAGTCCCACAGCTTGGGGTCCGGGACATCCAGCGGTTCCCCGAGCAAGGTGCAGGCGCTGGCGACGGGTTGATGGGTATGGATGCTGCACTGCACATCCGGGCGGGCGCGCAGGATCTTTGCATGCAAACCGCTTTCAACCGTAGGCGCGCGGTCACCGGAGAGTTGCGCCAAGTCCTTGAGGCGCAGCACACAGACGTCCTCGGGGCGCATCGTGAAATAGTCGGTGGCCGACGGCGTGACCGCAATGTGCTGCGCATCGATGCGCAAAGCGAGGTTACCGCCCGTTGCCGCAAAAAAGCCGCGGTGACACAGGTGCTGTGATAGCTCAACGATTTGTCGTTGGACATGACTCATGAGGCAGTCTCCTGCATGGGGTTCAGGCGCCGATAAAGCGGTGCGAGGCGTTTACGCACTTCCTGGAACGTGGCGAATTGATCGTCATACAGCGCACGACTGGCACGGGACGGTTCAAACAGACGATGCGGGCGTTTGAGGCTCGACAGGTCGTGAAACTGCAGCTTGCCCAGCGCCACCGCGGCAATGAACGCGGCGCCACGGGCGTTGGTCTGGATCGCGTTCTGCGGTTGCTGGATCACGCGTCCGCAAACGTCGGCCATGATCTGGCACCACACGTCGGATTGGGCGCCGCCACCGGTGGCCACGATCACGTCGCTGGACCGGCCGAGAAAGCGCGAGAACGGCTCGAACATCCAGCGTGTATTGAGCGCGACCCCTTCCATGAAGGCGCGAATGATGTCCTCGCGTGAGTGCTCCAGCTTCAGGTTGAACAAACCGGCACGCAGGCTGGGATCACTGATCGGCGAGCGCTCGCCGCACAGCCAGGGGGTGTAGATCAATCCCCTCGACCCCGGCGGCACCCGCGCGGCGATGCGGTCGAGCAAGGCGTAGACATCCGGCTGCTGTTCATCGCTGAGCAATTCATCCGGGTGGTACAACACTTTGTCGCGCAGGAACGAAAGGTTCGCGCCGGCCGCCGACTGCATCGCCATCGCCAGGTAGCGGCCGTTGACGGCACTGGGCACCGCCGCAATGTGATGACGCACGCTGGTTTTCTTGAACGGAACGTGCGCGCCCACCCACGATGAAGTGCCCAGGTAAAGGTGCGGGGCAAAATCGCTGACGGAGGCGCCGACCGCCACCGCCGAGGTGTCCACGGCGCCCGCCACTACCTGTGTGCCGCGCGCCAGCCCGAGGGTGTCGGCAAGCTCCGGGCGCAGCGTGCCGATCACATCCGTGGAGCTGACAAGATCGGGCAATTTGCCAGCCTCGATCCCCAGCGCCCTGACCAGTCCATCGTCGTAGCGGATACGATGAGGGTCACGGTTATCGGTGATCCAGGCGGTCAGCATCGAGTCGTTGGTGGCGCAATAGCGACCCGACAGGCGCAGGTTCATGTAGTCGAGTACGTTGAGGAACTTGTGGGTTCGCTCGTAACGCTGCGGCTCATGATCGAGGATGTAGGCCATGTGCCCGGCCGAATCCATGCCGGACAAAGAAGCCACGCCACCGGTCAGGCGCAGTGAGCGCCAGAGTTTGAGCGGCCCGTACCCGGCCAGGCTGAATCGCCCGCCGCCCATGCGTTTTTTAACCGCACCGGCGCCGCGTTTATCCAGCCACAACATCGCGCGTCCAATGGCAATGCCGTCTCGATCCACGCACACCGTGCCTTCGCTCTGTGTCGAACAACACACCGCGATCACCTGGCGACGCCTGACCGGGTCAGCGCTCAACAGTTCGTTGGCGCCGCGCAGGAAGGCATCCCACCAGTCCTGCGGCTCCTGCTCGACACTCAACCCGCTCACATGCAGCGGCACGCTGTGAAACGCCCATGCGCGAATATCGCCTTCCAGTGAAACCAGAGCGCACTTGCAACCGGAGGTGCCGAGGTCCACCGCGAGAACGAGTTGCTCCAGACCGGTGGCCGCCTGAGGCGTCCGGGATAAGAAAAGCGAAGTCATAAAGGTCTACTCAGAAAGTACGCGAAATCGACGCCACCCAACGGTTTTCATCCGTGGCGCGCACATGCCCGTCGTCCTCGGCCATATACAACTCGCGCGCGCGCGTCTTGGCGGTGACAAAGTCCAGCCCCCAATCGAAGCCCCACCAGTGATGGATCAGGCCGATGTCGTAGTCCGCCGCGTTCGCTTCGGAGAAATTGACGATTTGCTGATAGCCCGCATGCAGCTTGAGCGTGGTGTTCATGCCGAGTGCGTATTTGTAGTCCAGGTCATAGAGCATGCTGCCACGGGAATTGCGATCGCCCTTGGCGTAGCATTCAAGGCCCTTGGTGGGGTCATCGCGGAACTGCAACTGGGCCCCGCACACGCCTCCGGTATTGGCGCCACGATAGGTCTTGGACAAGACCCTGGCGACTCGTCCCTCCAACGCGCCGTAGCCGATTTCCAGCACAGCGAACTGGCTGTTGTAGTTGGTCGTGCGTTCATCGGTGGGAGTGAAGGTGTCGAAGTCGAATTTGTTCGGCGCCTTGAACTGCGCCCCCGGGAACATCTCCGCCGCCAGGCCCACGCCGTAGTGCCACGCTTCCGGGTCGCCAAAGCGATAACCGCCGGCGAGCAAGACGCCCAGTCCATCACCTTCAAGAAACTGCTTTTTGCTGACAGTGGTGAACTCGGCAAGCGCGACCAGGCCACTTTCATGGGCAACCTGAACGGTGACGCGGGCGCCGGGATGATTCAAGGAATCCGAAACGCCCCGAGTGCGGACGTCGGATACCGCCTTGGCCGTGACATCGATGGCATAGCTGGCCATTTCGTCGGCGAAGGCCAGGGATGGGCTGACAATGGGCCACAGCAAGGCGGCCATCAGATAATGGTGTGTTGTTGCACGCATGAGGCTCTCCTACAAGAAAGGTCGGATTTACAAAGTGCAAACCGGTGCAGGAGGCAGTGAGGCAATGCGTTCGAATTGCTCTGTCTTGCCGAGAATCTCGGTGCCGACAAAAGCCCGGACATTGAGGATTCCCTCTTTGACCCGAACGACGCCTTTGTATTTTTTATGATCACGAGGGTCGAACACCCAGCCATCGCGCCACGCTTGCTGGTCAAAACGCTCCAGCTGCATGATCTGTACGCCGCAATCGTTTGTGGTGGAGGCCACGTCCTTGACCCAGACCACCTTTCCACACAGCGCGCCAGGCTTGTCGGCGCAATCGTCTACCTTGACCACAGCGTCCTTTTCCGACGTGAGCCACAGGCCCTTGGCTTCCTGTGGGCCCGCTGCCGCATAACCGCTGGAAGAGCACACCAGTGCCAGGGAAAGGAAAAGCCATTGCCGAGCGTTCATAAGTAGTCACCTGTATTTTTTGTTTTAAGAGACCGTCACACTAACGACGCATCGGTTATGATAGTCATCGCTACACGATAGTTATAACTACCATTATCGAGCTCAGCAACATTTTTTTTCATTTTGATAAGCTGACTCTTCACCCTTTTTTGCCAGGTACCTATGGTCAAGCTCAACACTGCCAGCGCCCGCGCCGCCACCACCGGGAAAACCCAGGAACACAAGAAGCCGCCTGCACAGCAACGCAGCACCGAGACCTACGAACGCATCCTGGTCGCCACCGCGCAGACCCTGTGCGACGTTGGCATCGAACGCCTGTCCACCAACCTGGTCTGCGAATGTGCCGGGCTGACGCCGCCGGCGCTGTACCGCTACTTTCCGAACAAATACGCACTGCTGAGCGTGCTGGGTGAACGTCTGCTGGAGAAACAGAACGGCCTGATCGACAACTGGATCACGCCGCAGCTGTTGTCCGGACCGCCCGAAGTCCTGGAGTCGGCGCTCGCCGAGCTGATCCTGGACACCTACCGGGTCACCCAGGCGACGCTGGGCGGCATGTGGATTCTCAAGGGGTTGCGCGCCGTACCGGCACTGGAGCACGTGCGGCTCGACTCCCACCGCAAGGTGTCCGCCGCACAGGCGCAGATCCTCGCAGCGATATTTCCACAGGCCGATCCTCAACAGCTGGCCACCGCTGCCCGTGTCGCGGTGGAGATGATTCACGCCACGATCGAACTGTTGTTCGATGAGTCCATGGACCCCAAAAATGTATGTGCGATGGTCGCGTCGATGATTGTCAGCCACCTGGATCGGTTGGCGCCTGCTCCAAGCGCATGAAGTGAAGTGCGGGCGAACATGGCCGGCGTGAACCCGTTGGCCGGCCGCATCGCACCTTCATCGTCATCCAGGCACGCTTTACCCTCCCAGCGGCGAGACCACGCGTCATTTCACTTACCGCTGAACTCATTGGGTCCTTCATGCGCCGTGTCGAAACTGCCCCGCTGCTTCCCGCTCGCGATTACGCCTATTACCACCAGGTGCTGGACGGGGTGCGGTTACCTGCCGCGTTCGTCGACCTGGATGCGCTGACCGCCAACCTCCAGCAGTTGGGCAAACGTGCCGGGCGCCTGCCCGTGCGGCTGGTGACCAAATCCATACGTTCGGTGGAGATGATGCGGATGATCATGAGCGCAGCGCCCTTCGTGCAGGGCCTGCTGTGCTACTCCGCCGCCGAGGCCGCCTGGCTGGCCAGCCTGGGTTTCGACGATATCGTGGTGGCCTACCCGACGGTCGATGCGCGCAGCCTGGTCAAAGTCGCCTGCCAGTTGCGCCGGGGACGCTCGATTACGCTGATGGTCGACAATCGGGCTCAGGTGCAGGCGATCAACGAGGTCGCGGTGACGGAAGGCGTGGTCATGCCGTTGGCCATCGATCTGGATATGTCCTCGGTTTTTCCAGGGCTGTACTTCGGTGTGCACCGCTCGCCGATCAATGACGAGGCGAGTGCACTGGCCCTGGCCACCGCTATCGCCGCTTCGCAAGGCGTCGAGCTGCAGGGCCTGATGGGCTACGAAGGGCAGATCGCCGGGCTGATGGACGCGGTGCCGGGCCAAGCCATCAAGAATGTGATCATCCGTTTTCTCAAACGTCGTTCCATTGCCCAGGTCAATAAACGCCGTGAGCAGGTGGTGCACGCCTTGCGCAGGGCCGGCCACACTTTGCGGTTCGTGAACGGCGGCGGCACGGGCAGTTTTGAAAGCACCCGTCTCGACCCTTCAGTGACCGAGTTGGCGGCCGGCTCCGGCCTGTACGCGCCGACTCTGTTCGACCACTACCAAGCCTTTGAACTGACGCCCGCCGCCGGCTTTGCCTTGCCCGTGACACGCACCCAGGCCCCCGGCGTGATGGTGTGTTCCGGCGGCGGTTACATCGCCTCCGGGCCTGCGGGCAAGGACCGATTGCCCCAGCCCTGGTTACCTGGCGGCTGGCGTTTGATCGACAACGAAGCCGCCGGCGAAGTCCAGACCCCCTTGCGGGGCAACCTGGATGACGCCTTGAACATCGGTGATCCGATGCTGTTCCGTCACGCCAAGGCGGGCGAGTTGTGTGAACGTTTCGATGAATTGCTAGTGATCAGCAACGGCCGTGTGATGGAACGCGTGCCGACGTATCGCGGCGAAGGCAAGAACTTCCTCTGATGACCCGCGCTCTCCAACCCGCCTCTTCCGGCATCACGCCCAAGGAATACCGTCATGAACCAGCCCATCAGCAGCCTGCCCTCCTCGCTTGAACCCGTGCCGTTGCTCAATGAGCTGTTCACCGCGCAACAAGCCGCCGTGTATGCCCAGGGTGCTCCCAGCTACGCGCAGCGCATCGCTGCCCTGGACGCGGTGTTACGCCTGGTGAGCGATCACCATGATCAACTGTTGGAAGCGGTGAGCGCCGATTTCGGCAACCGTTCGTTCGCCGAGACCCAACTCAGTGAGCTGATGCCCATCGTCAACGGCATCAAGCATATCCGCGCGCACCTCAAAGCCTGGATGCGCCCCAGCAAACGCAAGGTGGGCATCGCCTTCAAGCCCGCATCGGCCAAGGTGATCTATCAACCCTTGGGCGTGGTGGGCATTCTGGCGCCCTGGAACTATCCGCTGACGCTGACCCTGGCGCCGCTGGTGGAAGCGCTGGCGGCGGGCAATCGGGTGATGATCAAACCGTCGGAGCTGAGCCCGCGCACCGCCGCGTTGCTGCAATACTTGCTGGCCAAGACCTTTCCCGCCGACCAGGTCACCGTGGTCATCGGCGACGCGCAATTGGCCGGGCGTTTCAGTGAGCTGCCGTTCGATCACTTGTTGTTTACCGGTTCCTCCCAGGTCGGCGCCTGGTGATGGCGGCCGCGGCGCGCAACCTGACTCCGGTGACCCTGGAGTTGGGAGGCAAGTCACCGGTTGTGCTCACGGCTGATTTCCCGCTGAAAAAAGCCGCACGCATGATCGCCATCGGCAAGTTGTTCAACGCCGGGCAAACCTGTGTCGCCCCCGATTACGTGCTGGTACCGCGCCAGCTGGTCGAGCGCTTTGCCACCGAATGGATGGCGGCGGCCAAGCAGCTGTACCCCAGCATCGACGGCAACAAAGACTACACCTCGATTATTTCGCGGCGTCACTATGAGCGCCTGTTGAACCTGGTGGATCAGGCCATCGTGGCTGGGGCCAAGGTCTGGCAGGACAGCGCGTTCGATAAGACCACCGAGCGCAAAATCCCACCGACCCTGCTGACCGACGTGCCGCTGAGCACCGACATCATGCGCGAGGAAATCTTCGGCCCGCTGTTGCCGGTGGTCGCCTATGACAGCCTCGACGAGGCGCTGGCATTTATCAATACACGTCCCAAACCCTTGGCGCTGTATTGCTTCTCCAACGATCGAAACTGCGTTGAACACGTGGTCCGGCACACACG
Source organism: Pseudomonas lactucae (assembly GCF_016937615.1). Classification (GTDB taxonomy): domain Bacteria; phylum Pseudomonadota; class Gammaproteobacteria; order Pseudomonadales; family Pseudomonadaceae; genus Aquipseudomonas; species Aquipseudomonas lactucae. The sequence goes on from NZ_JAFHKI010000016.1 coordinate 53,691, forward strand.
CTCGGGCGGTGTGACGATCAATGGCACCATGCTGCACGCGACCCAGGACGACCTGCCCTTCGGTGGCGTCGGTGAAAGCGGCACGGGTGCCTACCATGGCTATGAAGGGTTTGTGCGCCTGTCCCATGCGCGCGGCGTATTCAAGCTGAGCCCCTTCAATATGTCCGATAAGGTCGCGGCGCCGTATGGGCGGCTGACACGCCTGGTCACCCGCCTGATGCTGGGCAAATAACCGCGCGACAAGGAGTACGGCATGCTCGGTCCCCTGCGGCACACCGCCGACTTACCGGTCAACCTGCTGCGCAGTCTGGCGCAGCTGATCGCGCAACTGGGCCTGGACCCGGATCGGCTGTGCCTGGGGCTGGGTTTCAACCTCGCGGACCTCGCCAACCCGCAAAGCCGGGTGTCGATCCTTCAGGCGTGCCTGATGATCAAGCGCGCCCTGGACATGACCCAGGGCCGCGACAGAGGGCTGGGCCTGGACATGAGCGCGACCGAGTCCATCGCCTCCATGGGCCTGGTGGGTTATGCGATGTTGACCAGCGCCACCCTCGGCAACGCGATCGCACTGGGCATCGACATGCAGAAGCAGACCGGCGCGCTGTTGAGCTTCGAACACCTTGAATCCCCAGGGCATATCACGCTCCAGGTCGCCTGCGCGTTTCATGAACCCGAGGTCCTGACCTTTCTGGTGGAAGAAGCCTTCGGCATGCTCCTGAATATCGCGCGTACCCTCGCGGGCCCGGCGTTCAGCCCGTCCTCGATCGAGCTGACTTACCCAAGGCCCACCTACGCCGACCACTATGAGCACCTGTTCCGATGCCCGGTGCACTTCGACTGCAAGGACAACCTGTTTATCTGTGCCAATCACTGGGCCAACACCCCCATCGGTACTCACGATGCGTTGAGCAATCGACAAGTGGTGGAGTTGCTGGAGATGAGTGCCGAACGGGGCGGCGAAATCGAGTTCGTCGAATCCATCGAGCGTATCCTGCGCCGCGATCTGCGCACGCCCCTCAGCTTGTCTGCCGTAGCCGCGCAGCTGTGCATGAGCGAGCGCACCCTGCGCCGACGCCTGGCGCAGAATCAGAGGCCCTATCAAGCCATTCTGGATGATCTGCGCAAGCAGCGCGCGTTGTCGTTGCTGGGCAATGTTCGCATGACGCTGGATGAGGTCGCTTATGAGGTGGGCTTCAGCGACGCGCAGAACTTCCGCAAGGCGTTCAAGCGCTGGACCGGGCATGGCCCGCGCCAGACGCGGGCTTGACCACCGTCACTCACGAGGCTTTTGACTGAACGCTTCCAACCGCAGGCCATGCCAGGCGATCGCCAGCAGGCGCAAGCGTTGCGGCCCGTACAGCGCTTGAATAAAACGTTCGAACAGCGTGAATTTACGCTGCGTGTAGGGGTACCAGTTGGCTTCGATCTTGCTGCCGGACTTGTCGATCAGCACCGCCTTGCTACGGGTGAACCCCCGCAATCCCTCCGGCCCGCGCAGTTTGCCGAAGCCGCTTTTCTTTGCGCCGCCAAACGGCAAACCTGGGTTGCCCTCGCTCATGTTGACGTTATTGATCGACACCCCACCCACTTCCAACGCACCGGCCACCCGCAGCGCGCGTTGCGGGTTGGCAGTAAACACACTGGCACACAGGCCGTAGTGGGTATCATTGGCCAACTCAATGGCCTGTGCTTCGCTGCTGAAGGCCATGACCGGCAACACCGGCCCGAAGGTTTCTTCGGTCCACACCCGCATCCGGGGCGTGACGCGGTCCAGAATAATCGGCTGCACAGTCAGGCAATTCGCACTGGGGATGGCACCAAATCGCAGGCGCGCACCAAGGTTCAGGGCATCCTGGACATGCTCGATGACCTTGTCGCGCTGAAAATCGACGGTCATGCGCCCGACATCGGCATCGCCATTATCGCCCACACGCACAACAAGCTTTTGCGCCTCCTTGACCAAGTTGTCGACAAAACGATCTTGTATGCTGTGCTCCACCAACAGCCTCTCCACCCCGCTGCAGGATTGCCCGGCGTTGGTGAAACCGCCCCACAGCGCCGCTGCTACCGAGCGTGCGATGGGTGCGTCGGCAAATACAATCATCGGATCCTTACCTCCCAACTCCAGCTCGACCGGAATCAACTCGCGACTGGCCTGGGCCATGATCTTGCTACCGGTGGGGCCGCTACCGGTAAAGAAGATCTTCGCCGGCTGTTGATCGATCAACACAGAACCCAGGCTGCCGGTGCCGTACACCACTTGGACCAGCGCTTGCAAAATGGGCGAACACGCCAGGACGCGCTCGACCAACCCCTTGCAGGGTGCATGTTCGGAGGGTTTATAGACCACCGCATTGCCCGTTACGATCGCCGCCGCGATGCCCGTGATTGCGTTATGGAAGGGGTAATTCCAGGGGCAGATGATCAGCACGACGCCCAAGGGTTCGTGCAGCAGCAACGACTGCTTGCCCAGCAGCGTAATCGGCGTCTTGACCTTTTCCGGCCTCAGCAGCCGTTCGGCATTGCTTTCCAGCCAGTTGAGCCAATCGAGGGTGCCGAGAATTTCAGCGACCAGCGCATCCGTTCGACATTTACCCACCTCCTGCATGACCTGCGCGATGATCATCGAGCGATCGGCCAAAATCGTTTGTTTGAGCTTGGACAGCTCCGCCAGACGTGCCCGTATCGACAGCTGAGAATGGGTGCTGAACGCCTGCCGGGCCTTCGCAAATGCGACTTGGGCAGTCTCGGTTTCGCAGGGCTGCGTAATGTCGAGCGGATTAGCTTTCAACTCAAAGGGGGTGTCCATGCAACGCTCCTCGGGATCATCAACCAACCTCCAAGGTAACGGGCTGCAGCATCGTGAGGCAGGGTTGAGACGGACGAAAACCGGTTAAAAACGGCTAGCTGATAACGCCCTGCTGAACCTCAGCTGAAGGCAATGACTATCGGGCTTAAATCATTTGATAAATAACCGCGCCTATTCAGATCATGGCGAGCCTGTTTCGCAAGGCTTGGCCGCCTGTATTGAACCCTCAGGAAACCGCCGTTGACGTTCTCGATTCCCCAGTGTCTTTCAGCCCTCGTGTTAGCTGCCGCTGCGCTGGTCGCGCAACCCTCTCTGGGGGCAAGCCATGCCGAGGGTTTTGCCAAAGACGTGACCGGAGGTGGCCAGGCTGGCACCGTGCATCCCGCAACCCTGGACGAACTGAAAAAAGCTCTTTGCGCCAGCTTCGACACCCGTGGCAATTGCACCGATGACACCCCGCGTGTGATTGCTCTGGACCATACGTTTGATTTTCGCGGTTCGGTTGTGTCCGACGGCAGCGCCCAAGTCACGGATGCCGGTTGCATGGCCAACGCCTGCCCCCACGGCGGTGGGCAGTGGGCAATCGACGGCGCCAATCATTTTTGCCAGTCTAAACCGCCGGCCACGGTGACGTATGACAAGGCAGGCTTGCAGCGTTTGAAGATCGGTTCGAACAAGACCCTGCTGGGTGTGGGCGCCCATGCCGGTATCCAGGGCATGGGCTTGTTCATCGGCAGCGGCGCGCACAATGTCATCGTGCGCAACCTGGTCCTCTCGGACATCAATCCCCGCGTGGTCTGGGGCGGCGACGCACTCACGCTGGACGATGCCGATGGCGTATGGATCGATCACGACACCTTTGCGCATATCGGTCGACAGATGATCGTGACCGGCTGGGGCAGCGCGACCCATGTGACAATCTCCAACAACGAATTCGACGGCCGCACGCCCTACTCCGCGACCTGCGATGGTCATCATTACTGGGTATGGTTGTTTCTGGGCCATCACGACACCCTGACGCTGCTCAACAACTATGTGCATGACACCTCGGGACGCGCCCCTCATTCCGGCGGCATGGGCAATGCCGAAGTCCGCGCGCAACTGGTCAATAACCTGTTTGTTCATCTGACATACCAGGGCGCGGTCATGTCGCGTACCGCCAGCTCCTATCTACTGGTAGAAGGCAATGACTTCGAAGACGTGTCCCACCCGCTGTTCAACGATACCCAGCAACCGGGCAGCGCGTATGCCCTCTTCACGCCCCTCCCACCGTCGCCCGACGATGGCTGCCAGGCTGCGCTGGGCAGGCCCTGTGTCGCCAACCGGCTGCGCCTGAGTGGCGATGATTATCGTCCCCGGGATGCTTCTGTGCTGGAGGCGTTCAAGGCCTACCGTCAATACCTTGTTGCACCGCAGCCAGCCGACATTGCGCGAATTGGCGTGCTGCGCGATGCCGGTGCGGGCCACCTCACCCCTGGAAACCACTGATGCGACGTGTCCTGCTGCTAATGCTCTGCTCACTGGCGACCCCTGCCTTCGCCGGTTTCGGCTTCACGCGCACCGACTCCCGCATCGTCGTCGACACCGATACACAGTTGCTGTTCAGCGTGGACACCCGCAATGGCGATCTGGTCTCTCTGCGTTATCGCGGCAGTGAATTGCAGACCACCGAACCCAAGGCCTCGCAGGTCGCATCCGGCTTGGGCAGCGCACAGGTCGAGGCGCATACAGTGGGTGATGTGATCGTCATCAGCGCGCGGGCAGGTGATTTGATCCACTATTACCTGGCCAAAAAAGGCCGCGCGGCCATTTACATGGCGACCTACGCGCCCACCTTGTTGCCTGTGGGCGAGCTGCGCTTCGTGGCGCGGCTCAACGTCGGCAAGCTGCCCAAGGCTGTGCATGGCACCGATTCCAATGTCGGCACGGCGATCGAAGGCAAGGACGTGTTCCTGCTAGCGGATGGCCGCACCAGTTCCAAGTTCTATTCGGCGCAGCCGATGATCGACGACCCATTGCACGGCGTAAAAGGCCCGGGTGTCGCGGTGTATATGCTGATGGGCAATCGCGAGCTCAGCTCGGGCGGTGCATTTTTCAAGGATATTGCCACCCAGAAAACCCCGACCACCCATGAACTTTACAACTACATGTACTCCAACCACACCCAGACCGAGCCCTTTCGCGGCGGCCTGCACGGGGTCTACGGGCTATTGTTTACCGACGGTGATGGGCCTGATGCACGCTTGAGCGACCTGGGTTTTGTCGACGATCACCTGGGCCTTGCGGGCTTCGTGGACAGCACCGGACGCGGCACCCTGGCCGGCCAGGTATCCGGTGTGGCCGGTGGGTTGCCTGCAGTGGTGGGTTTGAGTAATGCCAACGCCGAGTATTGGGCACGCACCGATGGCAGCGGGCGGTTTGTCGTGACCGGGGTAAGACCTGGACACTACCGGGTCACGCTGTACCAGAATGAGCTGGAAGTCGCACAAACCACCGCCGCAGTGAGCGCCGGCGGCACCACGCAAACCAGCCTGCACGCGCAACCGCCGGCCGGCCAGGTGAAGTGGCAAATCGGTATGCCCGATGGCACGCCGGCGGGTTTTCGCAACGCCCACCTGCTGGCATCCGCCCACCCCAGCGATTCACGCATGGCGCCATGGGCCCCGGTCAGCTACAGCGTTGGCAGCAGCCCTGTCGACGCCTTTCCCGCCGCGCAATGGCGCGACGTCAACAGCCCGACCCGCATCCAATTCGTGTTGGCCGCCAACGAGGTGACGGCTTACCGATTGCGCCTGTTTATTTCACTGGCCCAAGCCGGAGGGCGCCCGGCGGTGAGTGTCAATCAGCACTGGGAGGCGCCCGTGCCAGCGGCCTCGAATCAACCTGACAGCCGTGGGATTACTCGAGGTACTTATCGCGGTAACAACAGCGTGTTCGAGATCAATGTTCCGGCCACGGCGCTGCATGCAGGTGTCAACACACTGGAGATCGGCGTGGCATCAGGTAACACGGGAAAAGGCTTTCTTAGCCCGGGCTTTGTGTTCGATAGCGTGCAATGGGTGCAGTAATGATCACCGGCACTCGATTAACCGACTTACCTTCGGCAAGCACGCCGAAATGATAGCTAGCGAGTGGCTGACAGGGGCTGGCCTGGTCATTCTAGGTATCGTGACTGGCTTTGTCGGCACCAATACGGGAGGAAGCGTGTTTCTCACAGTACCGGTCATGATTGGGCTAGGCATTGCACCGCAGTCGGCTGTAGCCACTGCCCGCTTGGCCTCACTGGGCACGATGCTGGCTGGACTGCGTCATTTTCACCAATACGGAAAAATCGATTATGCCGCTGCTTTCCCAGCGGCCCTCCTAGGTCTGCTTGGGGCGCTGGCGGGGGCGAGTCTGCTGATTGAAATCGATCCTCTGCTGCTGCACAAAATAATTGGGGCACTCACGCTGCTACTTGTGTTGCTTTCGCTAATCAAACAAGCTCAGCGCTCGTCAAGCATGTTATTGCACGATACCTACCAGCATGAATACCGATTGGTTTGCGGGACAAACCTGGCCTTATATTTTGGTGTTGAAAAACAATCAGATGAATACCAACCGCACGAAGTGCACTTAAGGCTCAATCCCCGTTAACCCTGCCAAAAGCGAGAACGCTTCATGATAAAAATCCTAGCCGCTGTACGCAGAAAACCAGGAATGACGCATGCAGAGTTTTTAAACTATGTAGAGCACACCCACGGAGCAATCGCTAAAGCCAAACCGCTAGGTGTCAAACGGTACGTGCAGAACCATGTCATCGACGCGGCTTTCGGGGTCGACGCCGACAATGCCTATGCACAGTCCTTCCACAAAGACTCCATTACGGAGCTGTTTTTTGAAGACGTGCCAGGTCTGATTCGCACCTTCAGCGATCCCTATACTCAGCAAACCGTCGGCCCTGATGCAAAGAACTTCGCTGATCTTTCCGAGCAGCTCGCTCAATTGATGGATGAAGCGGAGACGGCTAGCACCGCTACAGCGCCTCTCCCATGGAAGGCGATGATCCTGCTGAAGAAAAATCCCGCGATGGCGCTCGATCGTTTTTTCGAAGCTTGGGACGCAGCTCACGAGAGCATTACCCGGGAACAGCCCGACTTCCAGAACGCCCTACGCCGGTATGTTCGCTCCCGGTACCTACCCGAGGGTGACAAGGTGACAGCCTATTTCGGGCCAAACATCGCCGTATACGAAGGCGCCTCTAGCCTGTGGTTTGAAAATGAAGCGGATTTTTCGACGTTTCGGCAGTATCAGCGAGCGCTGTTTCAAAAACTTGCCGAGGACGGCGTGGCACTGACGTCGGCGTCTTTTTTCGCTTACGTCAAAGAGGTCGTTATTTTCGATCATTGCTTCTGAAGACCAGCAGCGCGACCCTTCCCATCCAGAAGGGTCGCAATCAATCAGATAGGCTCAGCCAACGTCGCAGTAGACTCCCGCATGATCTGCGCATGCTCTTCCTTATCCCCACCACTTTTCTCTATCTCGCACAGCCGTGCGGAGTTCTCGACCACGAGTTGGCAACGCTCCCAGCGCCGCGTTTCGAACCGGCTCAGGCCCGTCTGTAGATTGCTACTGGCGAGCAACTCTTCGGCAAGCACGATGGCGCTCTCAATACCGATGCCAGCTCCGGAAGCCAGGTGCGGCGTGGTGGCATGCACCGTGTCGCCAATCAGCACGATTCGGCCCTTGTGCCAGGGCAGCGGCACCAACAGATTGGCCAGCGGACGATAGTCGATATTGGCGCCCGCCTCGTACAGCTGCGGAACCAGCGTTTGCAGGATCGGAGCTGGGAATTCACTCAACAGGCGCGCCATTTCACCCGGCCAACTGGCCGGATCGATCCACTCGGAAAACTCCCGGTTTTCATGAGAAACATATACATGTGTGTTTCGGAAATCGGATTGACGCCAACCTTGGTGCGACCCAGCCAATGAGTGGGGCGCACGATTTGCGGCGGACGCTTCAGCACCGCGCGCCAGACGCTCTGATGGATGGGTTTTGGCGAGGGTGCATCCGGGAAAAAGTCCTTTCGTGTGCGCGAATGCACACCGTCAGCGGCGATGACCAGGTCATAGCGTTCAGTGGTCCCGTCGGTGAAAGACACGTCAATGCCATCGTCATGCTCGATGATGCTGTCGTAGGTGATGCCCAGGCGCACGCGGGTCCCCACTTCCCGCGTCCTGTCGGCAAATATTCGAGCCAGTACCGGGCGCAGGATGCCGCCACCACAGGGAATCGGCTTATCGCTGACCGGCGGTCGAAGCGCCAATTGCACGATCAGGTCGCCCACCGGTGAAAACACATCGAAATTGGTCGACAAGTATCCTTCCCCGGCGACCCTTTCCAGAATCCCAACCGTATCAAGCGCTCGCAGCGTGGGCCCACTGAGCGTAATCCCAGCCCCCAAAGGACACCACAATGGATCGATTTCGACGAGGTCCACTTCGACGCCCTGGCGGGCGAGCTGGATAGCCGCGGTCATACCGGAGAACCCTCCTCCGATCACCAGGACCTTGTTGACTGCTGCAATCATCACGCTCTCCTAATTATTCTTATTCACTCGGGCAGACATTGCATGGCGCACCGACGAGCTCTGCGGCCTGATCGCGTCAATACCGTAGAAACATGGAATGCCGACGGGAAATGCCGGATCAGCCACGAGACTATCGAATCGGCTATCAGCGCTGAAATCGCTTTGCACAATCCGAGGTATCGCTGGCGGCGATGGGTCTCGCAGGTAAGCCGGGGGCATTGCTCGGAGTGCCTGCCTTTGCGGCAGAACAAATACAAAAGCCGATGAACGACGGCTCACACGAACCGCCGTCCACCGGCCTTTAACGACGGTTGTTTACACGCTTTCCAAGCCATCCCAGCAGAGGTATTTAACCTCTAGGAACTCGTCTATTCCCAGGTGAGATCCCTCTCGCCCAAGACCGCTCTGCTTCACGCCACCGAAAGGTGCGACCTCATTTGAAATCAAGCCACAGTTGATGCCCACCATGCCCGACTCGATGCGCGCGGCGTTGCGCCAGATACGCGCCGCGTCACGGCTGAACAGATACGCGGCCAGGCCAAACTCGCTGTCGTTGGCCATGGCAATGGCTTGGTCATCCGTGTCGAAACGCACCAGCGGCATGACCGGGCCGAAGATCTCCTCACGAGCAACCCGCATCCCATGGGTCACATCAGCCAACAAGGTGGGCTCGAAAAAACACCCGCCCAGCGCATGGGGCTTACCGCCAGACAGCAGTCGAGCGCCTTGGGCCAGCGCATCATCAACCAGCGCCTGGGATTTTCGTACCGCCGCGTCATCGATCAACGGCCCGACTTGTACACCCGGCTCCAGGCCATTGCCCAGCTTCAGGCGTGCCATGCGCTCGACGATGCGTTCGGCCAGTGCGTCATAAACCGCGGACTGCACCAGCACCCGATTCGCGCCGATACAGGACTGTCCACCATTGCGAAACTTGGCCAACATCACCCCGTCAGCCGCAGCATCCAGATCAGCATCATCGAAGACAATGAACGGGGCGTTGCCGCCCAACTCCATGGAGCATTTCTTGACCGTCTGCGCCGCTTGCGCCAGCAGCAGCCGGCCCACTTCCGTGGACCCCGTGAAGGTGAGCTTGCGCACCAGTGGGTTGGCCATAAGCTCACCGGCAATGTCGCGGGTGTCGTTGCCAGTGATCACACTGAAAACGCCGGCGGGCACGCCAGCGCGCTGCGCCAGTTCGGCGAGTGCCAGCGCGGTCAGCGGTGTCTGGCTTGCCGGTTTCACCACCATCGTGCAACCGGCCGCGAGGGCCGGAGCGGCCTTGCGTGTAATCATCGCAGCGGGGAAATTCCAGGGCGTGATCGCCGCGCAGACGCCGATGGGTTCGCGCAGGACCACGATGCGCTGAGTGTCCTTTACGCCCGGAATCAGATCACCGCGCACCCGTGTGGCTTCCTCGCCAAACCAGCGCACAAAAGACGCCGCGTAATCGACTTCACCCCGCGCCTCCTCCAGTGGCTTGCCCTCCTCCAGGGTAATCAGCGTGGCAATGTCCTCGCGATGCTCAACCATCAGCTCATACCAACGACGCAACACCTCGCCGCGGCGTTTGGCCGTCAGGCGACGCCATGGACCAAAGGCCTCATGCGCCGCGTCGATGGCGTGCCGGACTTCAGTTTCACGGCAGCGCGGCAACTCGGCCAGCACCGTTTGATCCACCGGATTACGCAGCGTGTACTGACCGTGCGGCGTCTCGGCCAGCCACTCACCGGCGATATAGGCACCGTCACGCCACAGCGTAGGATCCTTAAGTAAATGCTTCACTGTGCAACCCTCCCGATCAGCACGGATAACGCCCGATCATGAAGGCGCTGTCAGGATCCGAAGTCACCGGCAACCCCGACGCGACCAACCCTTGACGCAGCGACTTCATGAAGCGATCCGGCACGCGCATCGCTGGGGCACGCAGTGGGCCGCCGTTAAAGCCGGCGAGCCAGTCCTGGTATTTCCACATCGTGCGATTGAGCACCCCAGTACCGCCAGCGTAGCTCTGCGCGGCGGCGCCGTTGGCGCTGCGTGCCGGGTTGACCTTCCAATACAACTCCATCGCCTCTTCGAAGCGCCCCGTGCGTGCCAGCTCGAATGCTTTCGGGTAGTAGTCGCTCATCCAGGCGGTGTTACTGGTGCCGGAAAACTGCAACTTCATCAGGCTCATCAAGGGGATTGCGTCGCCTTCGATCGGGCAACTGATCACCACCTGATCGCGGAAGTGGTGATACATCTCACAAATGCCCGCTGGAAGCGGAAACCCTTGCTCGGATTTGATGGCCGCGATATTCGGGCAATCGGCCAACAGCCGACGGACCAACTCCAGCGACATACCCGCCGGATGCACGCGCTCGAAGCCCCAGAGCGGAATCGGGAAGAGCATGACCGCAAGGTCCGTCGCGTCGCAGAATGCCTTGGTGTAGTCGTAGATTTCCTGCTCGCTGGTCGGCCAGAACTGCGGTGGATAGGAGAGCAGGACGATATCCGCACCGGCATTCTCGGCGAGCTTCACCGCCTCGATGTTCTCGGCAAGCGTGCCAAACGCCGCATGGAAGAATAGGAGCAGGTTTTTCCCCGACTCACGGGCCCAGGCGGTGAACTGTGCGTTCTCCTGGGGAGAGATCGCCAGCTCGCTGCACAGCAACGTGGCGCTGTAGCCCAGGCCGACCGTATGTTCAATGTCGTGGCGAATGCCACGTTCGTTGAGTCGCTTCAGGTCGGCACTGAAACTTGGGATGGTGACCGCCGAGCAGCCCACCAGGTTTTCCCGCGCCCAGGCACGGGCATCCGCTTTCTTGTATGTGGCCATGATGACTTTCCTTCGAACAGTGGAGGGGTTATTTCGAGACAGGGACAATGCTGGCAGGCAGCTCGATGCCGAGGCCTTGTTGCCTGGCGCGCTCGTACAACGCTTGTGCGATGACGACGTCCTGCAGCGCCGAGCCCACCGATTTGTAGAGAACGATGTCGCTTGCGTTCTGGCGCGGGGTGACACGACCCGCGACGAGATCCGACAGCGCGACCAATTTGTCGGCGACATAAACGCCGGCACTGATCGCCGCAATGGCATCGCCGGTATCGTGGAGCACCTCTTGCGGCATATCAGCGACGATGCAGACGGCTCGCTCCATCGTGACCGGGTCAACTTCCCGTTGCTCAGGCAAGGTGGAGCCCAACGACACGACCGTGGCACCCGGGCAAAGCCACGCGCCTTGCAACACTGGCGACTCGTCACGGCTGCGGGCGGCACAGATCACCACATCACACTCCTGCACGGCCTCTTGCGCGCTGTTCACCGCTTGGATATCCAGTCCAGGCCTGAAGCTTTCGGCAAAGCGCTCGCGGCTCGCGGGCGTTGGGCTGAACACCCGGACACGGGCGACATCGCGCACGGCCTTGAGGCAGTCAAGTGCACCACGCGCCTCGAATCCGGCACCAATCACGCCCACCCGCAGCGCTCGTTGAGGCGCCAGTAGATCGACCGCCAGCGCAGCGGTTGCAGCGGTGCGCAACCCCGTCACCCGATTGCATCGATCAGGGCACTGAGCGCCATGGTTTGCTGATCGAACAATGCGATCAGGTAGCTGGCGCAGCGCGCCCGCATGGAGGCCGCGATCAGCTTGCAGCCCATATGGCCGCCGGAGGGGGAAACAGCGGTCAGACTGCGCAGCCAGATGCCATCGCCCCGGGCCATGGAGCGAGGCGGCACCGTGGCATCCGATGCAGGGCGTGCATACGCCTCGGCGAGCGCGGCGACGGCGGTGCTCCAGTCGGCGAGCGAGGCCACATCGGCGTCACTGAGAAAAAGCGTCGGGGCAATGACTTGGAGTTCTTGGGCGTGATGCATGGCGCAAACCTCGCAATCGGGGATCAGTCGTTGGTTGACTGACACCCTACGAGGCGCGCCCCCCACCGAATACTGCTGGGGATGCAAAGCAGCTATCGCTTAAATCGATGGCATGGACAGATTGCAAATCAGCCGTCGCACTTCACGGGAAGCACGGGTCAAGGGGCGCCGGGGCGACTCGACCAGCACGACAAAGCGTTCCAACACGGGCTCGATAATGCGCGATGAAATCAGTCGTTGATCCAGCGAGCCGGGCAGCACAGAGGCAATCGCATAGCCTCCGCCTGCCGCGACGACTTCGTACTGGAGCTGGACCGAGTCGGCTTCCACGGCCACGCACAGCTCCACGCCTTGCTCGGCGGCCAAATGATCGAGCCTGGCCCTCAGCAGATGCGGCCGCCCAGGCACGACCAATGGCAGCCCCGATAGATTTTCCAGCGCAATATCTCGATTGCCGAACAGCGGATCGGCGGCGGGTCCTACCAGGTGCAGCGGTAGCCTGGCCAACAGATGGGCTTGGCCGATGCTCGCCTCGCTCTCGCGCAGCACCAGCGCCATATCCAGACGACCATCGTGCAACTGTTCTTCGAGTTGAGCGCTCGCGCCCTCAATCAGGTGCAATCTCACCCCGGGCATCTGCACGCGCACCGCAGAAAAAAGCGTTCCCGCAAACCGGCGTACGGCGGAAGGCAACATGCCCACGACCACCTCCCCCACCGGCTTTCCTCGCAGGTTGCGAATGTCGTCGACAAGGCTTTCAGCGTTCGCCAGGAGATCCGATATACAGGGCAGCAACTGCTCGCCAAATTCGGTCAGAACCACCCCACGTCCGTTGCGATAGAACAGGCGTTCGCCACATTGCGATTCGAGCAGGGCAATATTGCGACTCACCATGGACTGCGGCATGTCCAGCAGTACGGCCGCTTTGCTGAGACTGCAGCCGCCACGACCCGGACGAACAAAGTCCAGCGGGGATCGATGATGGTGAGCGCCGTGGCAGTAGGCTGCGTGGCCATGTCCGGCACCGGGTAGCTCTGGTTCTCCGTCATGTCATCAACTCTTGGCGGGCCTGGTGCAAGTATTCGCGACTGTCCTGGAGATGCAGGCGCATCGCAGCACGCGCGCATTCAGCGTCCTGATGAAAGATCGCCTGGTAAATCTGCTCGTGCTCGCTTTGCATGCGCTGTTCGTAATGCAAAGGCTCATCGTGAAACAGACGCGCAGAATCCAGTCGGCTGCGGGGGATGATGACCTCGCCCAGGTTGAGCAGTGTGCTGGCGATGTAGGGGTTGCCGGTCGCCTGGGCAATGCCCAAATGGAATTGAAAATCCAACGCCGCCCGATCATTGACGCTGACATCCGGCTGCCCGAGCTGATCGAGAAGTGCCCGCAACCCCGTCAACTGATCCGTGTTGCGTCGCTGGGCCGCGAGCCCGGCGGCTTCTACCTCAAGACCGATCCGAAACTCCATGATCGCCAGCGAATCGGTGATGAGACCGATCGTCGCCGGGTCGATGAATGCCCCCAACGACAGGGCGCTACCGCGTACAAAGGTCCCGATACCGTGGCGTGTCTCAACCATTCCGGCAGCCTGTAGACGCGACATGGCTTCGCGCACCACGGTCCTGCTGACACCATGCTCCAGCATGAGAGCCGACTCGGTGGGCAACTGTTCGCCGCCACGCAGCCGTCCCTCGACAATGTGCTCCGACAGCAGCGCCTCAAGCCCCTGGGACAGACTACCGCGCTTTTTTCCACCGGCCACTGGCACGTTCACTCCTCGAAAATCGCTACGGCGCGGACGAAACCGGCCGAAGCGTGCCTGATCTTGTAGGGGAAGCAGGACACCTGGAAACCATAGGCCGGCAGGCATTCCAGGTTGGCCAGTTTCTCCATCTGGCCGTAACCGATGTCGCGTCCGGCCTTATGCCCTTCCCAGATGATCGAAGCGTCGCCCGTGGCGGCGAAGCGTTCGCGGGTGTACTTGAACGGCGCGTCCCAGCTCCAGGCATCGGTGCCGACTACGCGCACGCCGCGCTCCAACAAGTACAACGTGGCCTCGCGGCCGATGCCGACCCCGGCGTCCAGATACCCTGGCTGGCCGAACAGCGCGCCGGCACGGGTGTTAACCAGGACAATGTCCAGCGGCCGTAGAACATGGCCAATACGCTCTAGCTCAGCTTGCATTTCGGCAGCGTTAACCACATGGCCATCCGGTAAATGACGAAAGTCCAGCTTCACGCCGGGTTGCAGGCACCAGTCCAACGGCAACTCGTCGATGCCAAACGCCGGCTTGCCACCATCCGTGGTCGAAGCGTAGTGCCAAGGGGCGTCCATGTGCGTGCCGCTGTGCGTGGTGATCTGCAGGCGCTCAGCAGCCCAGGATTCGTCGCCAGGCAGTTGCGCCTTGGACAGGCCGGGAAACATCGCGGCCATCTCCGGCCAGCCTTGCTGATGGTCCATGTAGTCGATTTTAGGCAGCAACGGCGGTGGATCGGTGTAGGGGTTGTTGTCCAGGGTCACGGACAGGTCCACCAGGCGGCGTTTAGTTGATTGCATGTTCGCTCACTCCAAGTCCCACCCGCCCACGCGCACGACGCGTCGGGGTAGCGGCATTCAAACTGTTACGTATCAAGGCAGCTGCCGAGCCGTCATGGCGAAAGCCAAGGGCACGGGCCAGAGGGGTTTTCATTGCGGGAAAGCTGCCGAATAACGCTTGCAGCCCCGCGTCCGGTGCGAAGCTGATCAGCGCGCGGCGTTCCTGGCCGTAGGCAGCGGCCAGGGCATCGATGACCTGGGCAATGGACAGGCGCAACAGCGGCAGTTGCCAGACGCGTGACGCGCCGAGCTGGGCAGACGGCAGTTCGGCGGCCCGTAGCAGGTTATCCACGCAACACCGCACCGACATCCACCATGCCTGCGCCTGCGGCGACACCGGGCAGCAATAGGGCTGGCCTTCGGCGAAGGCGTGCAGCACGTCGCTCATAAACGCCGAGCGCAGCCCATTGGGTTCACGTGGACGGGCAACGATGCCGGGCAGACGCACGGCGCGACCGTCCACCTCGCCTCGTCGGGCAAGGTCATTGATCGCCATTTCCACCATCGCCTTGTGCGCACCGTAACTCAACTGCGGGCTCGGCACCGCACGCTCGTCGATGCGGGCCGGCACGTCGCCGCCGTACACCGCCACGCTGCTGGCATACACCAGCACCGGCTGTCCCGGCTGCTCGCGCAGCTGGTCGAGCAACTCAAGGCTTGCCAGCAGGTTGACCTGATAGCCCAGTGAATAATGCTGCTCGGCCGCGCCCCCCGGAATACTGACCAAGTGAAAGACCACATCGATGCCATCGGCCAACGCGCGGCGCAATAACGCGGCGTCGGTGACACTGCCGCAATGCCGGCGCAGGCGCTTGTCCTCGGCAAACCCCACCAACTCTTTATCCAGCAGGATCAACGCGCTGATCGAGCGGCCTTGTAACGCATTGGTTTCGAGCAACCGTTTCACCAGCGTCCGGCCAACAAAACCATTGGCCCCGGTAATCATCACGCGCATGGGAGGCCTCCGCGCACGATGCACTGGTCTATCGCCCCGAACACCGACTGACCTTGCAGATCGAGGACCTCCATGCGCACGCGGTCGCCAAAGCGCATGAAGGACGTCCGTGGTACGCCGTGCTCGATCATCTCAACGGCACGACGTTCGGCGATGCAGGCAGCGCCCACAGTGGGGTCAGCATTGGAAACCGTGCCGGAACCGATCAGGCAACCCGCCCTGAGGCGCCGGGTCAGCGCCGCGTGAGCAATCAACTGATGAAAGCCGAAATGCATGGCACCGCCCTGGGCATGACCGAACCACTGACCGTTCCATTCAACCTTCAACGGCAAGTGCACGCGCCCGTCGCGCCAGGCCTCGCCCAACTCGTCGGGGGTGACCGCCACCGGGGCAAAACTGGACGCGGACTTGGCCTGGATAAAACCGAAGCCGGTCTTCATTTCTCGGGGGGCGAGCGCACGCAGGCTGACGTCGTTGACTTGCACAATGAGCCGAATATGCTCGACGGCGTCTTGCGCCGAGCAGCCCATGGGAACCTCATCGACCAACACCGCAAACTCGCCTTCGAAATCGATACCGTGGTTTTCGCTGGGCAGCTCGATGTCGTCGTGGGCGCCTAGAAAGTCGTCGCCACAGCCCTGATACATCAGCGGCGTATGTTCAACACCTTCGATCGGATCCAGCCCAAAAGCCTTCTGCATGCGCTTGCCATGACTGAGGAAAGACGAGGCGTCCAGCCACTGCCAGGCACGTGGCAGAGGCGCGGCGGCTTGCTGAGGATCGAAGGCGAAGGCACCGGCCAGCGTGCCTTCGTTCAAGGCGTCATACCGCGCGCGTAAAACGCTTTCGACATGCGCCCAGCGCTCAACGGCCTCCTGCAGCGTCGCGGCAATATCGCCGGCATCCACCGCCCAGGCCAGGTCGCGCGACACCACCACCAGGCGACCGTCGCGATTTAGGTTCTTGAGGGTGCTGAGCTTCATGGGTGTTCTCCTTGCAGTTCAGGAGCAAAGCGGCCATCGAGCAGCACAAAGAGCATGCGGGCCATCTGCTCGGTGCGATTGCTCCAGGCGTGGTTGGTGCCGCGCTGCACCACGATGTCGCCGCGTTTGAGATGCACCTCCTCGCCATCGAGCACCAGCCAGACCTCACCCTCGGTGACCACGCCGTAATCCAGCGTTTGGGTGCGATGCATCAGCTTGTGCCTGGAATCCGCCTGCCCCGTGCCGGCATGGGCCTGGCCAATTTCGGCGAAGGCCGCCGCGGCCTCCTCGGCGCTGACCTGGTTCTGCACACTGTCCGGGGGAATATCCACCACGCGGATGACACTGCCCAATGGCGCGGGGCTCAGTTGAAGCGGCTGGTGGGTGGGGTCGTCGCCGTTATCCAGCGCGGCCGGCTGGCGCCGCTGTTCCAGATCTCATGGAAGACCGTGCCGGGCACGGCCTTGAGCGGGAAACTGTTCGGCGTTGGCCCGCTGAGCGCGACCACCGCCTGGCCCTGGGCATCGTGCCCGGTTACCACGCGTTTGAAACCAGGAAGCTGTTGCATATTCGAGTCCTCAATCTGTTGGCGAAACGCGCCAGCGGGTAACGATGAATTCATGAAAAAACCTTAAAGATCGAGCACCAGCCGCGCGCTCTTCGCACGGGAGCAGCAAGGCGTGAACTGGTCGTTGCGGGCTCGCTCGGCATCGGTCAGGAACATGTCACGATGCTCCGGCTCGCCGTCCAGCACGCGCGTGATGCAAGTGCCACAGATGCCTTGTTCGCAAGACAGCGGGATGTCGATGCCAGCCTCCAGCAATACCTGGGCAACGCTGAGCGTGGCCGGCACTTGGAAGCACTGCCCGGTGCTAGCCAGTTGCACCTCGAACCCGCCCACTTCACCCACCGGGGCAGCGGCGGCGGTAAAGTACTCATGGTGCAGTTGCGCCTCGGCCCAGCCTTGCGCGCGCGCCGTGCCAAGCACGTGGTCCATGAAACCGTTGGGGCCACAGACGTACAGATGACGGTCACTGGCCGGCGTGGACAGGACCCGAGCACTGTCCAGGCGCTGGGCATCCTCGCCATCGTCCATATGAACGTGCACGCAATCGGCGAACGCCGAATGACGCAGGTACTCAATAAAGGCCATGCGCCCGGCCGAGCGGCCGCAATAGTGCAGCTCGAAAGGCGCGCCGATCCGCGCCAGGCGCTCGGCCATGCAAAGGATCGGCGTGATGCCGATACCGCCGGCGAACATCACGCTGTACCCGGCCCCATGCTCAAGCGGGAACAGGTTGCGAGGTTCGCTGATGCGAAGTGGGCTGCCTTCGTGCACCTGCTCGTGCATGGCCTGCGAACCGCCGCGAGACGCCGGGTCGAGTAACACCCCCAGCAGGTAGCGGTGGCGTTCTTGCGGGTGATTGCACAGCGAGTACTGGCGCACCAGGCCATTGGGCAGATGCACGTCGATATGCGAGCCGGCACTTAAAGCCGGCAACATGGAGCCCTCGGCGGGGGCCAGTTCGAAGCTGTAGATGCCTTCGGCTTCGAGGCGCTTGCGAGTGACGATGACTTCAATCATCACTTGGCACCCGCAGGCTGCTCGGCAGCAATCATGCGGTCGAGTACACGCCGCGCCCGGACCGCTCCTGCATCACCGATCAGCAGCACCGGTTTCAAGTCCCAGAACGATGCAGCGCCCATCATGAGCTGCTGCGCCTCGAGCATTGGCAAGTCTTCATCGGCAAAGGGCCGGCTGATCGCGGCCGCCTGCTCATCAGCGAATCGCTCGGCAAATTTGCCCATTGCCTTGGGGAAACAGACTGAGAACCAGTAGTGAGTCGTGGTCTCGGTCTCTGGAGTGAACAGATGCGGAATCGGTGTGGAAACGCCCTTATCTCTTGGGAGACCGGTCGCCACTGCACCGGAAAACAGCAACATGTTCGCAGGCGCATCCCAACGTACATCGATCCAACGATCCACCGGCGTACCTTGGGGGATGTTCCAGGCGGTGTAGAGGAACTCTGGCATGATTTCCGCAACCGTCTGGCGGTTGGACCAAACGGTGTTGCCCTCCTCTTGCACGCTAGTCAATGCACCCTTGACGCCATCGCCACCCAACGTAGACGGATGCAAAAATTCGATATGACTCAGGTCCATGATGTTGTCGGTTTCCAGCACGTAGTTGGCTTTTGCGTGCAGGTAGCGTTTGCCGACATACCAATGGTCTTCATCCATGCAATTGAAATCCGGAATCAGCGCCGCATCGGCCAAGTGAGGATCCCCCATCCAGATCCACAGCAAGCTGTAGCGTTCAACCAGCGGGTAGGCCTTGACCTTAGCCGCCTTGGGAATGGCACCATCGCCGTGGGGGTTATGCACACAGGCGCCACTGCCATCGAATTCCAGGCCGTGGTACGGACAACGCACCGCATCGCCTTTGAGGATGCCCATGCCCAGGGGCGCGAAACGGTGGGGACATCGATCGGCAATGGCTTGGGCATTACCTTGGGTGTCGCGAAAAAACACCACGGGTTCATTGAGCAAGGTTCGTTGGAACAACTCGCCAGCCTTGATCTCGTTTCCCCAGGCGGCCGCGTACCAGACGTTGCGTAGAAAGCTCATCGCAGTTCCTCTTTTTCATAGTTTGATGACCGACTGGCTTGCGTCTCCGCTCGCTCGGCTTCCATCAATCGACGCAGAACACGTCGACAGCGCACGGCCCCTGCATCGACTGGCAGCAACACAGGGTTGAGGCCAAGCAGTTCAACCTCACCAATCTGGCGCTGTTGAGCCTCGACCATGGGTTTGTCTTCACCGGCGAAAATACCGATCAACATCTTCTGGACGAAGGCATTCAACTGCGCATTGTCCTGCTCGAAACTGCGCGTGTTGGCAAAGAAATAATGGGTGTTGGCCGCGTCCTGCGGCGTCATCAGATGCAGGTTCCATGTCACTGGTCCCTCCGCCCTGGGGCGCCCTGGCGCCGTGGCGCCACTGCCGAGCAGCATCAGGCCGGGGGCGTGCCAGATGACTTCGGCCCAGACGTCTGCCCGGCTCGGATCTTCAAGGTGAGCGCCGAAAGCCGGCGGGGGCACATCGTCCGGCGCCCACCAACTGATGCGTACGCGATCGTTGGGCAATTCCTCGATGGTGGCTCGGGTGTGTGACAACGCCCCGCCACCGAGCGTATCCGGGTGCAGGAAATCAACATGGCTCAGGTCCATGATGTTGTCGGACAGCAACTCGTAGTGCGCACGGGTCGGCAAATACCCATGCCCTTTGGCATGGGTGGGCGCCTGCTCGAAAAAGGAAAAATCAGGAATCAAGGCATCGCTGGCCAGGTGACGATCGCCCGGCCAGACCCAGATCGCCCCGTGGCGCTCAACGGCCGCGAAACCGCGAACACAGGCGGCCTTGGGGATGTTTCCTTCGCCATGGGGATTGTGCGTGCATTGGCCACTGCCATCGAAACGCAGGCCGTGGTACGGGCACTGGACGCTGTCGCCGACAACCTTGCCCCTATGCAGCGGGGCAAAACGGTGCGGGCAACGATCGGCGAGCGCCTGGATCACACCGTGGCTATCGCGAAAGAACACAATGGGTTGCTCGACGATGGTTCTGCCCAGCATGCCACCTTGCGCCAGCTCGTCTGCCCATCCAGCGATGTACCAGGTATTGAGCAAATAACTCATGCGGTTCTCCTCGTTGTTCTTATTGTGTTGAAGCGTCGAATGGGCAGGTCAGTGCTCAGGGTCTGCGGCCACCGCCGTGGCAAAAACAGACCCGCTGCCACGCAACCGGAGACAGGCCAGGGCTACCATCAATTGAACGCCCGCGACGATGCCCAAGGCCGCTGGCAAGGCGCCGATTACGCCGCCGGTGATCGCGAGCACCACCAGCGGGCTGGCGAACTCCCCGGCAAAGAACATCGCCGTGAAGCCGCCGGCGCGCGGCCGCGCTGTTGGAAGTCGACCTGGCTCATGATCCAGGTGAGCAGGGTCGGCATCATCAGGCCGATGCCCAGACCGTTGATCAGGACGGCGATCACCACCAGCCCGTGACTGTCGGCTACCGCCAGCAGCCCGCCACCGATCCCGGCCGCGACGAAGGCCAGGAGCATCTGCCGCTGCGCCGGCACACCGCTCAACAGACGAAAACTCAGGGCGCCGACCAGTACGCCGAACTGACTGGCGCCCATGGTCAGGCCGATCTGCTGCGAACCTTCGACATGCAGCAGGTTAAGCAGGTAACCGACTTGTACCGGCACGATGAACAGGCTCAGGCCCGCCAGGAATGCCAGGGCATACAACGGTGCCAGCGGGCGCCAGGGGAATGCCCTGCCCGCCGTTGTGAGGGTGGCCGCCTGCGCACGCGGCTCCCACAGCAACCATGCCATCAGCGGCAGGAACACCAGCCCCAGCCCATACAGGGCAAACGGGGTACGCCAGCCGTGCTCGCCGAGCACTCCACCGATGGCAATGAAGATCGCCGCCGACAATGAGGTCGCGACCATTTGCAGGGCGAACATGCGTTCACGTCGCGCGCCGCTGTAGTAGTCGCCCATCATCGTGGTGCAGCAGGTCATGATCGCCGCTTCGGCCACACCGATGCCGGCGCGGCTGATCACGATGACCTGCAGCGACTCCAGCCATAGCGGCAGCACGCCGCAGACGGTGTAGAGCACCATCGCACCGATCAACAACGGTTTGCGCCCCAGTCGGTCAGCGATGATTCCGGCCACGGGGGCCAACAACGCAATCATCAACGCCGGCAGCGTCAGGGCAATGGGCACCAGCACGGCCACACCCGGTGTGTCGGCGAAGTGTTGCTGCATAAGCGGCAGGACGGGGGCCAGCAGCACCGCACCGAGCACTGGCAGGCAACTGCCGAGCAACAGCAACAATGATTGTGGCAAACCTGCCTGGCGCTCAACGCTCATCGTGCACCTCCGCAGGGTGCGCCGCGCAAAACGCCATGCCAAAGGCGCTCAGACCGGCGAAGAGGTCAAGCCATAGGGACCGCTGGAACAAATGCACACGAGGCATGGGAACGTCCTTTCTTGTTGTTATGACGCGACGGGATTGGCGTCTTTTATCGTTTGATCGTGCTCTGAAGTCAGGCGTAGCGAGTGCTTCACGCAAGCCCCCTCCTCGGCTACGGCAGGCATCAGCGGCAAGCTCGTCGAATGGCTGGGGTTGGCCTCGGCCGGCCCTGTACTTATCCGCTTGCTCGGCAACAGAAAGTGAGCCAGGGCCGGCAACAGGACCAGCGCGCCCACCATGTTCCAGACGAACATAAAGGCCAGCAGCACGCCCATATCAGCTTGGAACTTGATCGGCGAAAACATCCAGGTCGCTACGCCGATCGCCAGGGTCACACCGGTCAGCATCACCACCTTGCCGGTGGATAGCAGTGCCCGGTAATACGCCTGCGACAGGCTTGTGCCCTGGCGCATATGACCGAGCAGGATGCTCATCACATACAGCGCGTAGTCGACGCCGATGCCCACGCCGAGGGCGATTACCGGCAAGGTCGCGACCTTGACGCCGATGTTCAGCCAGACCATCAACGCCTCACAGAGGATCGACGTAAGCATCAGCGGAATCACCGCGCAAATCGTGGCGCGCCAGGATCGGAAAGTGATCAGGCAGAGCAGGATCACCGCGCCGTAGACCCAGAACAGCATTTCGCGATTGGCCTGCTTGACGACGATGTTGGTCGCGGCCTCGATCCCGGCATTGCCCGCGGCCAGCAGGAACTGGACCTCGTCGGTATTGTTCGCCGCGGCGAATTGTTCGACGTGATCCACCAGACGGTTCAGGGTTTGCGCCTTGTGGTCGGAGAGGTAGACGTACAGCGTCAGCAGGCTGCAATCTTCGTTGTACAGCCCGCGCGGCGCCCCGGCGGTGACCATGTTGAGCATTGCCTGGTTGTTCTGCAGCTCATACCACTTCGGGCTGCCTTCGCTCAGGCCAACCAGCATGCGGCGGTTGAGCAGTGCCAGGGAATTGGTCGAATCCACCCCTGGCAAGGTGCGCAACTGCCAATCGAGGGCATCGACCTTGTTCAGGATGTCATAGCGCGAACAGGCGCTGTCGGGGGTCTTGATCATGACCGCGAACAGATCGCTGCTGGCGCCGTAATGCCGGGTCAGGAATGCATCATCCTGGTTGTAGCGCGAGTCGGCCCGCAGCTCGGGCGCGCCGGCGTCCAGATCACCCACTTTCAGTTGCAGGCTGACGATGAAGCCGAGCGTCGCCAGCGCCAGGCTCAGCGCGATGCACAGCGCCGCCCACCGGCGCTGGGTGAACAGGTCGAGGAAGCGCCAGAACCCGTGGCGATTGTGGCCAGCCAGCTCGGCGTGCTCGCTTTTCAGGCTCAGTTGCGCCGCGCGGCCGCTGACCCCGACATAAGAAAGCAATATCGGCAGCAGGATCAAATTGGTGAAGATCAACACCGCCACGCCGATACTCGCGATCATCGCCAGGTCCTGGATCACCTGGATCTTGATGATCATCAGCACCGCGAAACCGACCGCATCACACAGCAGCGCGGTGAGCCCGGCAAGGAACAGGCGGCGGAAAGTAAAGCGTGCGGCGACCACCCGGTGCATGCCGCGCCCGATGTCCTGCATGATGCCGTTCATCTTCTGTGCGCCGTGGCTCATGCCAATGGCAAACACCAGGAACGGCACCAGCACCGAATAGGGGTCCAGTTGATAATTGAGCAGCGGCAGCAAGCCGAGCTGCCAAACCACCGCCACCAATGAGCAGAACACCACCAACAGAGTGCTGCGAATGCAGCGGGTGTACCAATAAAGCACCACCGTGGTGATCAGGATCGCCACGGCGAAGAACATCAGGATTTGCCGCAGGCCGGCAATCAGGTCACCGACTTTCTTGGCGAAACCGGTGATGCGGATGTCGATGCTGTCGCTCTGGTATTGGCTGCGCAGCGATTCCAACTGTTGCGACAGTTGGCTGTAGTCCAAGGGTTTGCCGTCGGGGGTGCGCTGCAACAGCGGTACCTGGATGATGCTCGAGGCCTGGTCGAACGCCACCAACTGGCCGATTTCGTTGGACAGCTGCACGTTGCGCCGCAATGCCGCAAGGCTCGCTGCGCCGCCATCGTAGTTATCCGGAATGACCGGCCCACCCTCCAGGCCCGCCTCGGTCACCGCCACCCAGCGGGTGGCCGGCGTCCATAGCGACTTCATGTACGCCCGGTCGACACCGGGCAGCAGGTAGATCTTGTCGCTCAACGCCTGCAGGGTCTTGAGGTAGGCGCTGTCGTAGATGTCGCCCTGCTTGTTGACCACCGCGATACGCACCGCATTCCCCAGCCCGCTCAGCTCCTTCTGGTGCTCCAGGTAGTTGGCGATATAGGGCTGATGGGTGGGGATCATTTTTTCGAAACTGGCATTGAGCTCGACACGGCCGGATTGCCAACCCAGCACCAACGTGGTCGCCAGGCACAGCAGCAACACCCACAGGCGATGGTTGAACAATGCGCGTTCGAGCAGCGAACCGGAGCGCGGATCAAAATCATCGAGCGCATTGGCAGGGGGCTGGAAAAACTTACCAGGAGACGTCATAACCTCACTCCGAAGCGGCAGTGGCTGGCCGCGCAAGACGCTGCAGCCCGGTGAAACCGGCAACGATCAGGCTGCCATCGGCGGCCTCGATCACACTTGAAACAGGTTTGCCCAAGGGCGCTCCCAACGGCAGCATCGCCGCGCCGGTCTGCTCGCTGTGGCGAAACAGCATGCCGCCCTGATTGACCAGCAACAGCTGGCCGTCGGCCAAACGGGTGGCATCGTTGAAGGAGATCGGTACGGGCACCGACAGACGCTGGAAACTGACGCCGGCGTCGCGGGAGACAAAGGCATTGCCCTTCAGCCCGGCAACCACCAGCGCGCCATCGTCACGACGTTGCAGCGTGAAATAGCTGCCTTCGTAAGGGCTGTCCAACTGACTGAACGACACGGCGTCATCGTCCGAACGGGCCAGGTAACCTTGCTCGCCAGCCAGGAACCAGCGGGTGCCCTGGTGACTGATCGCGTACAAGTGCATCCCGTTCGGGTTGGCGATATGCCCCATCAGCGAGTGCCAGGTAGCACCGCCATCGGTGGTCTGCAGCGCCACACCGTAGGCGCCGACGATGAGCCCACGGTGCGCGTCGACGAAATCCAATGCCAGAAAGGGTTTGTCCGGACCATCGGCCACCAGACGCTCGGCATTTTGTACCCGCGCCAGGGCGGCATCCGGGTCGGCAGCCGTGGCTTGCTCCGCCTTGGCGGAGTCCAGCTCCAGCTGTGCCACGCGCGCGCCGTCGAGCTGCAGCGTCCAGTGCTCGCCGCCATCCAGCGTCGCCAGCACCACGCCCGCGTGACCGACTGCCCAGCCCTTTTGCGCATCCACGAAGCGCACCGCCGTCAGGCTGACCGAAACCGGTACCCCAGCCTGTTGCCAGCTTTGCCCGTTGTCGTCGGAGAACAGCACCAGGCCGCGCTCGCCCACGGCCACCAGACGTGTGCCGGCACGCGCCAGGTCGATCAACACGCCGTTTTGTGCAACCGGTACCCGCATGGCCGGGGTATTGAGCGGCACGCCCACCGCAGCCGACCCGGCCAGGCACTCGCTCGTGGCGAAGGGCAAATACAGGGCCAGGAGCAACGCGCTCGCCTGATTGATTCTGTTCATAACCTACCTCGGACAAACACTCGTATCCCAAAGGCAGGCGACCGGCCTGCCCTTCACGCTCGGCTCAGGTCTAACGCACGCCGCGCCCCGCCATCGCTGCCGGCGAGAACTCCGAGGCCTTGTAGCGATCCACCGCGCGGTACTGCTCCGGCAACCCTGCATAGAGGTTCTGGATAAACCACGCACCGGACGTCAGGTCATAAAAACCTGAAGAGAGCTGCACCAGCCCCGGCAGGTCGGGCAATACCGACGGCAGCGACCAGAGGGTTTTGGCCAGTTGGCCGCTGGCATCCCAACGATCGCCGAGCAGCGCTTGCCAGGTGTCTTCATCGAGGTAGTAACGGCCCTTGGGCAGCTGGTGACGCTTGCCGGCGGCCACCGTCGATTCAAGCACCCAGACGCGGTGCAATTCCCAGCGCACGTAATCGGGGTTCAGATGGTGCTTGCCCAGCAGGTCCTGCGGCTGGGCAGCGTTTTGCACCTTGTTGGTGTTGTAGGGGACATACATCTCCTGCTTGCCCACCAGCTTCCAGTCGAACCGGTCTGTACGCCCCCCCCACACACTCAACTCATCGAAGGACATGACCCCAGCGGTGGACGGCGTCGGCGTGTCGCAGCAAGCGTTGGGCAGCGTGCGTACCCGGCGTTGGCCGCTCAGGTAGACATGGGCCTGGGATTTGTCACCGTTGATGTTCTCGCGCCCCAGGATTTGCTCGCCGGCACGAATCGCCGGGCCGAGATTGACAAAGTGCACCTGCCAGTAGTCGCCCGAGTAGTTTTCAGGGCCGCCCTCCTGGAAGTAGTAGGGCATTTCCTGGGTCAACAGGCCGTCGCTGGTCATCACCTGGTTGCCGTCGGCCGTCATCAGATAGTGGCGAAAATGCCCCGCCACCGAAGTGCCGCGCCAGTTCAGCACATGGTTCCAGATGGCTTCGGTACCGTTTTGTGGAATCGGAAACGGGATCCCGCCATAGGCGCCATCCGGGATCAGGCCGGCGCTGCTATTGACCAGCTTGGCGCGGGTCGCATTCTTCAGCGTGTTGTCATAAACCCACTGCGGCGCGGCCGCCGTGCGCCGGGTCGGATACACGTCGATGCGATAGGTGTCCGGAAAGCGCTTGAACAGCTCCTTGGTGCCGTCGCTGAGCTTGTCGGCGTACTTGGCCAGGTTCTGGGCGGTGATGCTGAACAAGGGTTTGTCTGCGGCAAACGGATCGCCGCGCTTGCCGCCCGGAACATAAGCCGGATCGACCTTGGTGTAGCCACCGTCCCAGGCCGGAATGCTGCCGTCGGAATTGCCGGCTTTCTCGGCACCGAAGGGCGTCAGGGTCTTGCCCAGCGCGGCCGCTTGTTCGGCGCTGGCGGCCAAGGCCATCGGCGCGGCGGCGACCAGCAGGGTTAAGCACAAGGCCTTTAGAGTGAACTGAATGGTCATGCGCAAATCCTCTTAGAACGTGGTCTTGACGGAGAAAGCCAGGTAGTCCCGGTCCTTCAACGACTGCTTGTAATTGAATTGGTTGGCGGCGTTGAGGCTGGTGTCCTCGGGACCGTAGAAGTGGGTGTAGGTCAGCCCCACGGTCACTTGGTCCAGGTAGGTGGCGGAGACGCCGATGTTCATGTCCCCTCCTCTGTCGGCGCCGAACCCGCTGATCACCGCCGACTTGCCCATGGGGAAATAGCTGATGCCCACCGGCAGGCTGATATCAATGCCTGGGAAGAACTGGCGGTAGGTTGGCGTGTACACCAGCTTCAAGCCCAGGCCGTCATCGGTGGCGTTGGGGTCCAGGGCTGCGCGATTGCGGGTCACGGCCAATAGGCGGTTCCAGGCCACCTCCGCTGTCAGGCTGGCTTCATTGGCGACGAAGGAAGGCCCCAGCGATGCCAGGACGTTGAGGTTGACGTGAGCCGTTCGGCCGACGGCGTACAGAGCGTCATCGTTGTTGTCCGCGTCGACACCCGCCAGGACGGTCTGGGCGTTGGAGACCAGCGGCATGTTCCAGCGCATCGATGCCTCGCCGGCAAAGCTGTACTCGTCCACGGAGGTGGCGAAACTGGCGCCCAGAACCCGGATGTCTTCCGGGTAGACCCAGGAATATTCGCCGATTTGCCCGGTACTGAAGTTCGGCCCGGTGGCATTCGGCTTCAAGTACAACGTGGGCGTTTTTTCGTGATACTGCAGCGCGTACAGGCCGTAATCCGTCGTCCCGGTGTTGTACTTGAGCTGCAGGCCGCCCTGGCCGGAGTTCCTGGCTTTCTTGTCTTTGCCATGGAAAAACGCAGCCGGGCTGTTGGCATTACCGCCCAGGAAATCCGGGAACGGCGCTCCGGTGATCAGCCTTTCATTGCCATCACCGATGGTATCGCTGGTGGAGAAATAGCTGCCGGCGCCCGGCAAGCGGGTGGCTTCCCACTCCAACTGATAGAAGGCGCCCAACGACACATCGTCGGTCAGTTGGTAGGCGGTCGACAGCTGGTTGACCGGTCGAGTGATTTCCTTGAATTGGGTATTGGGCACCGATTGCGCCTTGACCACATCCACTGGCGCCATGGCACCGGCAATGCCGTTGCCGCCGAAGAACAGGCTCTCGCCCCAGATCAGGCCGTGGCGCCCCGCACGTACTGACAAGGAACGGTCCGCCAGCTCACCGTTCCAGTAGACAAAGGCATCCAGCAGTTCGCCGTCACCACCATGCAATTGACGGGTATCGCTGGTGAATTCATCGAAGCCTACCGAACGCTGGTTGGCACTAGCCGCGTCGTGATTGTCGTTGCGTTCCTGATAGACGGTGTCATACCAGGCGGCACCGCTCACACGGGCGCCGAAGTTGTGAAAGCCGATGTCCAGTTCGGAAAGTACGTCCAGGCGATTGGAGATCAGCCCCTTGCCGAAGTTGTGATCGCCGTCATTCTGGTTCAGGGCCGTCGACCCTTCGCTGAGTTTGCTGCTGGGTTCCTTGAGGCGCCAGGCCGCGCTGTACTTCAGCGTGTTGTCCCAGCGCAGGCTCAGATCAGGATTGCCGGTGTCAATCTGAAACGCCTGGGCCGCCGAAGCGCCAAGCCCCAGGCTGGCCGCAAGGCTCAGGGTGAAGGGGACGCGCCGCGACGCGGCGAACTTGCCAATAGCCATCGAAGTAACCCTCTTTATTGTTGTTGTATGTCAGCTCTTCTGGTGAAACCGCGCCCGCAGTCGAACCGGGCCAAGCCTGCACAGGCATGAAGCATTCATGGGAGAGTGAGTTTCAGTTTTGCCGGCGCCTCAGATGGGAGCAGCCGTGACGTCGAGAATCCGTCTGCGTTCATGCTCGTCTCATTCTTATTCTTGTTATTCACGCCAGCGTTCTGCGGGAGCGATCCCAGGCTTCACCACTGGCAGTGTTTGCACGCATTCAGTACCGCGCTGTGTTTACTTTCTCGGCAAAGCAGACCTTTGACTAATCGCATGTAGGGATACGATGTATCAGCAATCGCGATACGTTAATCAGGATGCATACGCCTCCAGCTGGCCCGCTTCGAGCACCAGCCAATCGGCCTCGGCATGCCATTTCAGTGCACTCAGGCGCTCCCCCAGACATGGCCCGTAGACGCACAGGCCCGTGTCAGGGAGAAACCGCGCACCGTGGGCGTAACAGACGATCTGGCGACCATCGACGCTGAGGAAACGATCCTTGCGGTACTCCAGGCGCACCGCCAGGTGCGGGCAGCTGTTGCGATAGACACACACCTCGCCTTCATGGCGCAGGGCAAACACGCTGTCCTTACCGGTATCCAGGGGATCGAACCCGCGGGACTGCCCTTCGAGCACTTCATCCAGGCGACAGAGAACAATCGCGTCGTGGCTCATGGACGAAATCCGCATTCAGGCCTGCTTGGGCGGCGGGCCGCTCGGGAACCATTTTTCCTGGGACGTGAACAGGAACAATTGTGAGTTATCCGCCGACAACGGCGCCTGGCGCGCTTGCCAGGCGTCATCGTGCTTGTCCATGTCGGCGTCGTATTCGATGTGGCAGCCCAACGGACTGTTGAAGTACCAGAACCAGTTGGAACCGAAGAGGTGACGACCCGGCCCCCAGAAACTGGTCCAGCCTTGCTGCTCGAAGCGGCGCCCGGCCAACAGCACTTCCGTGCCGCTGCCCATGTGAAAGGTGAAGTGCTCGCAGCCTTTCATGTGCGGCGGCGTCTGGATCATGAACAGGCAGTGATGGTCATCGGAACCGGCCGGACGCATG
The DNA here is from genome assembly GCF_016937615.1 of Pseudomonas lactucae. Taxonomy (GTDB): domain Bacteria; phylum Pseudomonadota; class Gammaproteobacteria; order Pseudomonadales; family Pseudomonadaceae; genus Aquipseudomonas; species Aquipseudomonas lactucae. Next base: position 83,398 of record NZ_JAFHKI010000016.1, read on the forward strand.
AACGGCCCGGCACCGACAAAAGTGTCGGTGGTCACGAAGCCCAAGCGCTTGTAAAAAGCCTCGGCCCTGACTGCATCCGGCACGAAATACACCACATGGGACAGGGTCCGTGGCAAGGCCTGCATGTCAGGATTGATGCCGGGTTGGTTGACCGGGCGTTGGGGGGCGTGGCCCGGTGCATTGGTCAGATCGGCTGGCGCGCTGTAGGCGCGCCGCACGCTGATCTGGAAACCCATGGCAAAGCCCATATCGTCCACGCTGTGCACGGAGCCATCGGCACCGCGGGTCACCGGGCGATCGCGCCCCAGCTCATCAGCGATGGCCTCAAGATCAGCCTCGCTGGCCACGCCATACACCGTTTCACGTATCGAAGGCGCCGGCCCGATGGCCGCCGGCAGGCTGGCATCGTCTGCCCGGCGGATAATCACGGCAGTGCCGTCCAGCGCTTCAAAACGGCCCCCCTCGCTGTCGACATCGACAGGAAGCAGGCCGTAGTCACGCAGGCAATCGGTACAGGCTTGAATGTCGTCGACACCAAAAATAAGCGCGTCTAGGCCAATGATGCTCATTGAGTTACCACTCCATTGTCATTATTCAGCGCAGGCCTGGCGTCCCGCTATGGGAGCAGTGCCCGGCGGTACGCTGCCGAGGCGGGTCTTGGAGCCGATAAAGCGCCACGGCCAACCGACTGTGGGCTGATAGTGAAGGGCTAAAAACTCACTGACTAATCGCTTGTCAGGATGCGACCTATCGGCAAATGCGATACCTGGCCGCGAAGCGCAAAGGGCTTGAAAATCGAACACGGACCGCCCGATTCGCCCATTCACGCCTCTTGACGCCGCGATGGGAAGGTCGGAAGGTATTTACAAAATAAATACAAAAATCGAGACCGCCATGCGTTTTAACCACTTGGACCTCAACCTCCTGGTGGCGCTGGATGTGTTACTGGAAGAGCAGAACATCACCCGCGCCGCCGAACGCCTGCATATGACCCAATCCGCCACCAGCGGTGTACTGGGCAGGCTGCGCCTCTACTTCGAAGATGAGCTGCTGGCGCAGGTCGGACGCAAGATGCAGCCCACGCCTTATGCCCGTGAACTGGCGGCGCCGGTGCGCCAGGTGCTGCTGACGATCCAGTCCTCGATCACCGCCAAACCGGTGTTCGACCCCGCCACCAGCAAGCGCCATTTTCGCCTGATCACGTCGGACTATCTGATCAGCGTCCTGTTTGCCCGGGTGATCCAGAAAATCTCCCTGGAAGCGCCGCACATCACCTTCGAACTGCTGGGCCCCGGCGACACGTCCACCGAGATGCTGATGCGCGGTGAGGCCGACATGATGATCGTGCCTGAGCACTACCTCATTGAAGGTCACCCCTCGCAACTGCTGTTTGAGGAAGAGCACGTTTGCGTGGTGTGGGATGGCAACACGTTGGTTGGCGATAGCATCAGCCTCGATCAGTACATCGAGATGGGCCATGTCTCGGTGATTTTTGGGCGCAACCGGCAACTGAGCGTCGAAGAATGGCTGATGGGCCAGTATGGTTTTACGCGCCGCATGGAAGTTGTGACCCACGACTTTAACACCCTGCCGCAGTTGATCGTCGGCACCCAACGCGTCGCCACCATGCTCCAGCGCATGGCCAGGCTATACGCCAATTACCTGCCGCTGCGCATCGTGCAACCCCCGGTGAAAATCCCGGTGATGCGTGAATTCATGCTCTGGCACCGGACCATGGAGGGGGATCCGATGCACCGCTGGCTGCGGGCAAAAATCAGTCAGATCATCAATGAGCTGGAGCAGTAGTCGACTCTATCTCCATTCGCAATACCTCCCATCCCGACTTGCGATTAGCCAAACTATGGGACTGCCCTTAGCCTGCTTCGAACCGTCAGGTCTAGCGATTCCCGTTCAGAACCTGGCCGCCTGCCTTTGCTTGCACAAGGACAATAACAATCATGTTTCGCTACTTCCCGACCAATTACGTGTGGAATCTTTCAGTCGACCTGGCCATTGAAATGGGCGCCCGTATCGGCGAAATCGAAGAGATGTGCGCGCCACTGCAAGAGGCCGCCAAACAACCGGACGCCGCCGGTAGCAAGGCCTTCCGTGAAACCTGGGCAAACATGGCCGACAAACTGTGCAGCCTGGCGGAAGAAGACGAAGGCAAGGGGCGGATGCTGTCCGCCGGTGAAAAATATAACCGCGCCGCAACGTATTACCTGAGCTGCGAACGCCTGCAGGCCCATGGCGCCCCAGGCCGCACGGAGCTGTACCAGCGCTTTCTGCAGACGTTCCAGTGCAGTATCGAACTGGCACGAGAAAACTGCGAGCGCGTGGAAATCCCTTACGAAGGCAAACATATTTCCGGCCTGCTGGTGCGTGCCGAAGGTGTCAGCGGCCCGGCGCCGATTCTGGTGCAGGTCAATGGACTCGACTCCACCAAAGAAATGAAATACCGCGTCGGCCTGCCCGCCTGGCTGGCCAAACGTGGCGTGTCGTCGCTGATCATCGACCAGCCCGGGACAGGCGAAGCGCTCCGGCTACATAACCTGACTGCGCGTTTTGACAGCGAACATTGGGCCAGTCGCGTGGTGGATTGGTTGGAAACCCGCGACGACGTCGACGTCAAACGCATTGGTCTGGAAGGTGTGTCGCTTGGGGGCTACTACTGCCCGCGCGCGGTAGCCTTCGAGCCGCGTTTCGCGTGCGGTGTCGTGTGGGGAGCCAACCATGACTGGCGCGACGTGCAGAAACGCCGCTTGGAAAAGGAAGGCAGCTTCCCGGTCCCGCATTACTGGTCGCACGTCTCATGGGTATGGGGCGCCAAGGACACCGACGAATTCATGACCATCGCCGAAGATGTTCATCTGGACGGCATCCTGGATCGCATCAAGGTGCCTTTCCTGGTCACCCACGGTGAAAAGGATTCACAGATTCCCTTGAAGTGGGCACACCGCACCTATGAGCAGTTGGTCAACAGTCCCAAGCGCGAACTGAAAATTTTCACCGAACGCGAGGGTGGCGTGCAGCATTCGAGCTTCGACAACAGTATCAATGCGGGTCACTACATTGCCGACTGGGTGGCTGAAGTGCTCGGTGGTCGCATTGCGTGACGGGCATGAAGTGGATGTTCCGTCACGCTGCGAGGGTTTGAGCTGCACGGTGTCACTGCGCAACCGGGCGATGGGCGTCAATGGGTTGGTTTGATCACCCCAATACTGCGCCGACTCATTAATCCGTAGTAAGCGCATGCCGGGAACAGCAGACCAACAAGCCACGCCAGATCGATACCCTGCAGTGCGGAGGCAATAGGGCCGACGTAGAGGGAAGTATTCATGAATGGAATTTCCAATACGATGGTCGCGAGGAACACGCCGATAGCAATCCCGTTCACCCGACCGTAAATCCCCGACGGGTCAAAGATATCCGCAATCTTGTATACGCCTTTGCGTAGCGCGTAGTAGTCGACCAGGTTGATTGCCGTCCAAGGGATTAAAAAATAGCTCATGAAAAAGATGAAATTCAGGAAAAATTGAATGAAGTCATCTTGAGCCATGGTGCATAACGCCGTTGCAACAGCACAGATAACGAGCATAAAGCTGGCGCGCACCTTCGGAGTGACCTTGAGCGCAGCAAAACGCTCGATAACGGTAACCGTCGACATGAAGGCTCCATAGAGGTTGAACACGTTGATGGCGATCTGACCATAGAGCGCGAAGGCCACGGCCAGCAAGGTGCTCCCCCCCAGAACACCGAGCAAATGGAGGCCAACGTTATCTGAGAAACCTGTGACGCCCTTGGTCAATACCGCACCCAGCAGCATCATCCAGCTTCCACCAATAACCGTGCCCGTGTAGCTGTACCAAAAGACCTGGCGTGCAGAAGTATAGGTAGGTAAATAGCGAGAATAGTCGGCCACATAAGGGGCGTAGGACAGTTGCCAAGTCACCGCAATGCTCACCGAGGCGAGGAAGCTCGCCAAGTTGAAGCCCTGCGCCGTCCATTGGTCCGCGTCGACTGGCAGTGCAAGGGCGAGCAGGGTCGCGATCCCGAAAAAAACAACCGAAACCAACGACAGCACTTTTTGCAGGCGGTGGATGAGCGTGTAGCCAAACAGCGCTACCAGAAAGCAGAGTAAACCAAGCAGCACAATGTTCGCCTCACTGCTGAGGGGGCTTGAGGCGGCGACCGCTTGGGCTGCCAACAAGGTATTACTCACAAAAAAAACCAAGTAAATGAGCATGACGAACAACAGCGGAACAATGGCTCCAAATACCCCAAACTGCGCACGACTCTGAATCATCTGCGGGATGCCCAACCTCGGCCCCTGGGCAGAATGCGAAGCCATGAATACCGCCCCGATCAAGGAACCAAACAGGATCGATAAAGCGCTCCAGAACAGATTCAGTCCCAGGCTGATCGGCACCACCCCGGCCGCAATCGTGGTGATGTTGGTGTTGGCCCCAAACCACACGAAGAACAGAGAACGGGGTTCGCCGACGTTCGGTTTCCGGGATGAAATCGATGCTTCTTTATTTCTACGTTCATCGTGCTCTCCGCTCAGTCTTGGCAACGAGGCAGCTTTCCAGGCGCGCAATGGCTTGCATAAACTCTTCCGGCTGGGAGGCAAGGTGGTCTGGTTCCATCGTACGAAGTGAAGGTGCTGGCTCGCCCCTCCAGCGCCGCAACAGCTGTTCGGTAGAAAGCATGTCCAGTCCGTAAAGCCAGTTGGAGAGAATAAACAAGGCCGAGTAATGGGCTGCGCAAGTTGTCGCCGTACAAGCGTCGGCCACGAGGCTCAAGTGGAAGTCGTTCTGATAGGCATCGAACAGGCTACTCATCACACAGACGTCAGTCAGCACGCCCATCACCACGAGATGTTTGATGCCGCGCTCCCTCAGCATCGGAGTCAGCCGAGTACCGTGGAAAGCACTGTAGCGTTGCTTATCAATGACAACGTCACCGGGTTGTGGGGCTAACACATCGATGATATCTATGGCAGCTGTGCCAGCGCGATAGCTTGTCGGTTTGCCCTCGGCATCTACGGGCTCGCCCAACGCCAAGCCGAAACCTTGGGCATCGTTGACATGACGGGTGTAGAACAAAGGGATGTTGTTTTTTCGAGCGCAATCAACCAGCGCTGTTGCGTTTTTGATTACTTGATTGAACCGCTCCAGAGGGAAGCCGTCTTCTTTCTGAAGGTCGATCACGAGCAAAGCCGTGTCTTGGGTCATCAGGTTTCTTCCAATTGCAGAGCACCAGGCGATAGCCGCAAGGCTCGCTGATAGCTATGAATAACCAGGCGCAGGCACCGCAATCGCGGGCTACGGAAAGTACGAGAAATATTCTCTAGGAAGGACTATCTGACTATTTGCCAAAAGCCGTTTTGCTTGGCGGCAACGCAGGAGGGAAGACGCTTCAGAGTCACGTGGGAAGGCGCAACCGAACGACGTAGAAAGTTCTTCATGGCTCCGCACGGGACTAACGTTGCCCAGCCAAGTAGGCTGATGCACGTTATGCCGGGTCGAAATGCGAAACTGACCATGACGTAGACTCTTGGGGTAAGTCCCATCAGACAAGTAATATGCACGCCATAATATCGGAAGGCTCGGAAAGCGGCGGGATAGAGCGATATCAGAAATATCGTGATGTCTTATGGTATTCGGTATGCCGTAACACCACGCTACGAAACGTAGCACGCAACGCCGAAGTGCATCTTTGTGAACTTCCCGCTACAGGTGGGCAGCTTTGGCCACTTCTGTTCCTGGAGGTTTTGTCAGGCGCCCAGCATTGCGCTTCATACGCCGATAGTGTTTTCACGGGACGGCGCGGCAAAAGTCAAAGGGAGACTTTTCTTTGGACGAAAAAAATGGACCTCTTTTCAGAGATCCATTTTTTAATACTTGGAGCGGGAAACGAGACTCGTATCTGGTGTCCGACTCATTGAAATCTAAGGGGTTTCTTTTCTTGCCGAAGCAGGGAAAGACTCAATTCTGGACTTGTTTCTGCGGTGTTTCAAGAGCGAAAAAAGGGGTAACTCTAAGCAAGGCTATTGGATTCTACCCATAGCCAATCGGACGAACGATCATCAAGCCGGCGGTGTCATTTTCATAGGATCAACAGGGTATGAGCCCCCCCGAAAAGACGTCCCAACCTCCCCCGCTCACCAGGCAACTCACAACCGACGAATATCGACCACCGCAGGCAACTCTTCGGGCTGGTAGACCATGAGCAGATGTTCTGGAGCCCTCTCCTGCTCAGGATCAATGGCCGCTCGGAAGGATTGGACTAATACTTGGCGATAGGGGCGCGATTGGCTTGGCATTGACGCTGCTTTTTGAATGGCCGGTATGCCGGAAAGCCATTCATTACGCCGTCGAGGATTTTGAGATCAGTTTCATTGGTAAATAACCCACCGAAATCCAAGGCAATCAGGTATAGGTACTTGCAGGTATTCTTCCGAAAGGAGCACACGCATGGCATTCGTCACGCTGATCCTGGACGCCCCTGGCCCACCGCTGCTGTTTGAGGAAGTCGACCGCTTCCTTGAAGCGGGCATCGCCATCACTCTGAACGTTCACTATTTCATCGATAAGACCCACATCAAACTGCACTATGGCGAGCGCATTCAATATGTCGATATCAACTGCCACGACAAGCCCGCCTTCATCGCTGCAGTGAAGCATGCTGGAGGTTACAGCGTGTTCAAGACTCGCCTGAACATCCCTCTTGATAGCGAAGTGATCAGGTCCGCTGCGTCATCAGACTTGGCAACTCCGTTACAAGCAATCGCTCAGGCAGGCGTAGGAATCAGCCATATCGATAGACAAGAGGCCGAGCGGTCTGGCGTGACGGTGTTGAACACTCCGGGCGCCAACGCTACAGCCGTCGCCGAATATGTGGTGGCTCAGGCCGTTTACTTATCGAGAGACCTGAACCACTACAATACCGAAACACACAGCGGCCATTGGTCCAAGGGAAGTCTGGCACCTGGCCTGGAACTTTCCGAACTCACCCTCGGGCTGGTGGGGACTGGCAACATCGCTCAGGAGGTAGCTCGCAAGGCTCACGCACTCGGCATGAAGGTCATTGCCACCGGTTCGGAACGCTTTACGGATAAGGTCGCAGGGACTCTCGGGCTTGAACGACGACAAACCCTCGCGCAGTTGCTGACCGAAGCCAACGTCGTATCAATTCATACTCCGCTCACAGCATTCACCCGGGGCCTATTCGGTGCCGAAGCGTTCAGTCAAATGCGTCGAGGCTCGATTCTAATCAACACCGCTCGTGGTGGCATTGTCGACGAACAGCAGTTGGCTATCTTCATGAGGCGCTTTCCCGAGCATATCAAGGCGGTCGCCATCGATACTTTTGCTCTGGAAAAGGACCGTTTCAGTTCGCCGTTGACGGGCATAGCCAATGCTCAACTGACGCCGCATATCGCCGGCAATACTACGAAGGCAATCAGGATGGCCTCACGGCAAATCGTAGATAAAATTTCCGCATTCAGACTTGATCGAGAAATTCACGGTTTTGAGCAGTAGCCACCAATCGGCTGTAGCCGTTTAGAAATCACTTTGATGCCCTTCCATCCACGAAGGGCTCATTGCCGTCCAGTCCGGCCGGCGGCTGTAGTCTTGCGAAAGAGAGCAAATCATAACGCAATCAGTTGTACGACATCGCAAGAGACACATGATAGTATTTCTAATGCAGCGGACGTTCGATTCGCTGCACCGGTGGCAAGGACGTCCGCTCGAGAAACGCGCAAACCCTGTGCGCGTTTAAAACTCAAGTTAATCAAGGATCTGATTACTCATGACAAAACCCTCAACTTTCACCGCCTGCAAACTGGCCAGTGCCGTATTCGGCGCCCTGCTGTTTTCCAGCGTTCCCGCACATGCGGCGGATATTTGGCTGGACGTCGCCACGACCGGCTGGGCCACGCAGAATGGCGGGACCAAGGGCGGCTCCCGGGCTGCCGCGAACGACATCTACACCGTTAAAAACGCAGCCGAACTGAAAAAAGCCCTCAGTGCTTCGGCAGGCAGCAACGGTCGCATCATCAAGATCACCGGCATTATCGACGTCAGCGAAGGCAAGGTTTACACCAAAACGGCTGACATGAAAGTTCGCGGCCGCCTGGACATTCCCGGCAAGACCACAATCGTGGGCATCGGCAGCAATGCGGAGATCCGCGAAGGTTTCTTTTACGCGAAAGAAAATGACGTAATCATCCGCAACATCACCGTCGAAAATCCCTGGGACCCCGAGCCAATCTTTGATAAGGACGATGGTGCCGACGGCAACTGGAACTCCGAGTACGACGGCCTGACCGTCGAAGGCGCCAACAACGTGTGGGTCGATCACGTGACCTTCACCGACGGCCGCCGTACCGATGACCAGAACGGCACCGAACACGAGCGTCCCAAGCAACATCACGACGGCGCGCTGGACGTCAAGAACGGCGCCAACTTCGTAACCATCTCTTACTCGGTGTTCAAGTCCCACGAAAAAAACAACCTGATCGGTTCCAGCGACTCGCGCACCACCGACGATGGCAAGCTCAAGGTCACCATCCACAACACCCTGTTCGAGAACATCTCCGCCCGTGCGCCCCGCGTGCGCTACGGCCAAGTGCATCTGTACAACAACTACCACGTGGGCAGCACCAGCCATAAGGTGTACCCGTTCTCATATGCCCATGGCGTGGGCAAGAACTCGAAGATCTTCTCCGAACGTAACGTTTTCGAGATCGCCGGTATCAGCGGTTGCGACAAGATCGCCGGCGATTACGGCGGCAGCGTCTACCGTGACACCGGCTCGACACTCAATGGCAGCGCACTGAGCTGCTCGTGGAGTTCGAGCATCGGCTGGACCCCACCCTACAGCTACACGCCGCTGGCTGCCGACAAGGTCGCTGCGGACGTCAAAGCCAAGGCCGGAGCCGGTAAGCTCTAAGCGATAGTGCAACGTCAGTGATATAAAAAAGCCCTCGGTGACGAGGGCTTTTTCGTGCCTGTGCCTACTGCACCAACTGGTTGATCTCGATGATCGGCAACAGTACTGCCAGCACGATCAGCAGCACCACCGCGCCCATCACCACGATCATCAAGGGCTCAAGCAGTGCCGTCATGCCCATCGCCCGGCGTTCGATATCGCGGGACAGCGTTTGCGCCGCACGATCGAGCATGGGCGGCAACGAGCCAGTCTTTTCACCGCTGGCGATCAGGTGAATCAGCAGCGGCGGGAATACTTTCTCCACCGCCAAGGCCGCGGCCAGGCTGACCCCTTCACGTACCTTCGCAGTGGTGTCACTCACGCTTTGGCTCAAGCAATCGTTGGACAAGGTCTGGCGCGCCGCTTCCAGTGCGCGCAGCAGCGGCACCCCGGCAGCGCCGAGGATCGCCAGGGTCGACGCGAACCGCGCAGTGTTGAGCCCGAGCACAAACCGCCCGATCAGCGGCAAGCGCAACACGCGCCGATGCCAGCTCAAGCGGGCCACAGGGTTGCGCAGGTAAACACGCCAGCCCCAGAAACACGCCACCAGGGCACTCAAACACAGCCACCCCCAACCGCGAATAAAATCACTGGCGTTGAGCATGGCCAGGGTCAGCCCCGGCAAATCCTGGCGTGCCTGGGAAAACGCGCTCACCACTTGCGGCACCACGTAGCTGAGCAAGAAGATCACGATAGCAATCGACACCAGCCCTACGACCCCAGGATAAATAAACGCGGTGAGGATTTTGCTGCGCAGGTTATTGCGTTCTTCGATGTAATCGGCGAGCCGCTCCATCACCTGGGCCAGATCGCCGGACTCCTCTCCTGCCGCAATCAGTGCACGGTAAATCTGCGGAAAGTCCCGTGGTCGCGCGGCCAGAGCGTCCGCCAGGCGCATGCCACTGCGCACATCGGCACGCACCGCACTGAGAGCCTGGACGATGTGTTTGCGCTCGGCCTGCTCCACCGTGGCGCTCAACGCCGCCTCCAGCGGCAGGCTCGCGCTGAGCAGGCTGGCCAGTTGTCGCGTAGTCCAGGCCAGGTCGTTGTCTGACAGTTTTGCGGCGAAGATCCCTGCGCTCGCGGCCCCCGTACCGCGCTCAAGTTGTACCGACAATGCGGTCAAGCCGCGCCGGTGCAAGAGGCTGTAGGCTTCACGCTGGCTGTCAGCATCCAGATGCCCGGTCTCGATCTTGCCCGTGACGTTGGCGGCTTCAAAACGATAGCGATTCATCAGGCGTCCCGTGTCACGCGAAGCACTTCTTCGGGCGCGGTCACGCCACTGTTAACCCAGCGTTCGCCGTCCTCACGCATGCTGAACATACCCGCACGGCGTGCTGCGGCTTTGAGCGCCTGTTCACCGGCCCCCTGATGGATCAGCGTGCGAATGTCATCGTCAATGCAGAACAGCTCATGAATGCCGGTGCGGCCGCTGTAGCCCGTGTGGTTGCATGCCGGGCATCCAGGCGCACGCCAAGTCCCCGGACTGGCCTGATCTTCTTCCTTGCAGTGCAGGCAAAGCCGGCGTACCAGGCGCTGAGCCAGAACGCCGAGCATCGACGACGCCAGCAAGAACGGCTCGACCCCCATGTCCAGCAAGCGGTTGACGGCTGAAACTGCGTCGTTGGTGTGCAACGTCGCCAACACCAAGTGCCCGGTGAGTGAGGCCTGCACCGCAATCTGCGCGGTCTCCAGGTCGCGGATTTCACCGATCATGATGACATCCGGGTCCTGACGCAGAATCGCGCGCAGGGCCAGTGCGAAGGTCATGTCGATCTTGGCGTTGACCTGGATCTGGCTGATACCCGGCAGGTCATATTCCACCGGGTCTTCTACGGTGAGAATATTGCTGGTGCTTGCATCCAGCCGTGCGAGGGCGGCGTACAAACTGGTGGTCTTACCACTGCCGGTGGGCCCGGTGACCAGCACAATGCCGTGGGGCTGGCGAATCAGGCTGTCGAGCCTGGTCAGCACCGAGGGCGCCATGCCGAGGGTTTCCAGTTGCAGGCGACCCGCTTGCTTGTCCAACAGACGCATCACCACCCGCTCGCCATGCCCGGTAGGCACCGTCGACACCCGGATATCAATAGGCCGCCCGGCCACACGCAACGTGATGCGACCGTCCTGGGGCAAGCGTTTTTCAGCGATATCCAATTGCGCCATGATCTTGATCCGCGAGATCAGTGCACCGTGCAAGGCCTTGCGTGGCGACACCACATCGCGCAGCGTGCCGTCGACCCGATAACGCACCACCGAATGACTTTCGTAGGGCTCGATGTGGATGTCGCTCGCCTCGTCCCGCGCCGCCTGGGTGAGTAAGGCGTTGATCATGCGGATCACCGGTGCGCCGTCCTGGGTGTCGAGCAGGTCGGTGATCTCGGGGATGTCCTGCATCAGTCGATCCAGGTCTACTTCATTTTCCGCGGCGCCGACCACGGCGGCGGCACTGCCTGTGTCGGCATAAGCGCGGGCAAGCAGGCCGTCGATCTCGGCATCACCTACCCGCTCCAGGCGCAGGGGGCCGAACTGACGGCGGGCTTCAGCGATCGCCCAGCTCGCGGTGGACGGGCACACCGTCAGCATCGCGCCCTCCTCGCTCTCACGCAGCAGAATACGGTGTGCCTTGGCCCAGGCGTAAGGCAGCGCACTCATACTCAATACACCTCTCGCCCCGCTGGCGCGGCAGCCTGCGGCACCGCACGGTGCGTCGTGCGTGGTTGGGCCGCCCCTATCGGCACGGCCTGGGCCGCCTCGGGTAATTGAGGCGCCTGCATGTCGGGTAATGCCCAGTTATGTTCCGGCTGCGAACGCCCCTGAGCGCGGCGCATGTAGTCGTACCGGTTCAGGGTGATTGCGCGCCCGGCGCCACTGTCGCGGATGATATACGGGCGCAAAAACACCATCAGGTTGGTCTTGGCGATGGCCCGCCGCTCGTTGCGAAACAGCGCCCCCAGTCCCGGAATGCTCGACAGCCACGGTACGGCTTCATTGCTCTGGCTATAGCCATCCTGGAGCAGGCCGCCCAGGACCATGATCTGTCCGTCATCGAGCAAAATACTGGTGTCGATCGCGCGCTTGTTGGTGACGATGCCGGCCGACGTCGCGCTGCTGGAGGCGCGCTCGTCGATGCTGCTGACCTCCTGGTAGATATCGAGCTTGACCGTGCCACCTTCGGAGATCTGCGGGCGCACATTCAGTTTCAAGCCGACCTCTTCGCGGGTGACGGTCTGGAACGGGTTGTTGCTGGTACCGCCGCCGCCCGTGACGTAACTGCCGCTGACAAACGGAATGGTCTGCCCCACGAAAATGCTCGCGGCTTCGTTATCCAGGGTCAGCAGGTTCGGCGTCGACAGGACGTTGCTGCCGCCTTTGCTTTTCAGTGCGCGGGCCAACACTTTGAGGTCCATGACCTTGCCAATGCCGGGCACATCCACGGTGCCGTTGATAAAGCCCAGGCTGAGGCCGCCGGGCAGCACGTCAACGCTGGTCTTGCCATTGAGGTTAAAGCCCGTACCGCCCAGGTTGGCTCCGCCGATCACGCCTTTACCGGCCAGGTTGCCGCTTTGCCACTGCACACCGAACTCGTTGGCATCGTCCTCGTTGACTTCAACGATCAAGCTTTCAATGACGACCTGGGCGCGGCGTTGGTCAAGCATGTCGATGACTTCCCGCAGGTTGCGGTACAGCGGTTCAGGGGCGGAAATCAGTAAGGTGTTGGTGGTCGAGTCCGCTTGAAGGGTCACCCCGCCGGCACTGAAGGCAACGTTCTGCTCGCTCTGCTGCTCGCCGGGTTGGCCGGTCGAGCTGCTTGCCATCAATGCCGACTCATCATTGCCGTTGTTGACAGTGCCTTGGGCACTGCTCTGCCCGGCCAGGCTGCCCGTGGTAGTGGCGCCCATCGTACTGAGCACCGAGCGCGCATTGTCGCCCCCTCCCTTGTCGCTTTCACCCGTGAGCAAACCACGCAGCGACTGTGCCAGTTTCGTCGCCTGGGCATTGCGCAGGTACACCACGTGCAAGTTACTAGGGTTGGCTTGGGCGTTATCGAGCTTGTAAATCAAATTACGCGCCAATTCGGTTCGCTCCGGGCTGCCGGCACGAATCACGATGGCATTGGAGCGTGGATCGCCCACCACGGTGATTTTCTGCGTCACATCACTGCCCGGCTGTTCCAGCAGTTGCGCAACCATCTCGGCGATATCCACGGCGATACCGTTCTGAACCTGCACCACGTCGGTGTCAATGGCGCTAGGGGTATCGATGCCTGCAATCAACTGCGCCACCCGTGTGAGGTTCTCGGCGTAGTCGGTGACAACAATGGTGTTGTTGCCCGGATAGGCGTTGATCGGGTTGTTGGGCGAAACGATCGGGCGCAATACCGGGATAAGGTTCACTGCGTTTTCGTATTGCAGGCGAAACGTACGGGTGAGCATGCCGTTACTGCCGACGCTGTCTGCACTGTCGACCGGCCCGCCCAGCAGCTTGGCATCAGCCTCGGGCACCACCTGTGCGATGCCGCCCACATCCACGACGCTGAACCCTTGCATACGTAACGTCGCCAGCAGCATGTCATAGGCCTGATGCGCCGGCACCTGCCCTTCGGAGACCAGAGTGAGCGTGCCCTTGACGCGGGGGTCGACCAAAAATTGCTGACCGGTGGCGCGGGATAACGCTCGCACTACCGCTTGAATATCGGCCTCGACGAAATTCAACGTAATGGGTTGATCACCCAGAGGCTTTCTCGGTGCTGTTTGCGTCCGACCGACAGAGCCGTTGCGCCCGCTGCTGGTGACTTTGTGCAACGGCCGCGGCGGTCGTTCGATCTGCACTTGCGCGCGCTGCCTGTCGACCAACGCATCGCCGCTGCGCTGGGTGGTGGCCAGGGGCAGTCCGAGCTCACTGTCCGGCGGCGACTGCGCTGAAGGGAGTGAGCTGCATGCGCCCAGCGCCAGCAACAGAAACGGCGCGGCCGTGCGTACATAATTGGAACCTGACCACTTCATGATGCTTCCTTAGCGCCTTGCATCTGATCCATACGGACGGTTCCTGAGAGAGTGCCAGCCGTGTTATCGGCCGTGACTTCACCCGCACGTCGCAGGCGAGCCTCGACCACTTCCAGTGAAAATTGATTGGGGTAATTCAATAGCCAGGCGATCACCACATCGGCGGGCGCCTGTGCGAATGTCAGTTGCCAGGATGCGTCCCTGGCCTGCAATCGGTAGCGTCCGGCCAACCCAGCAGTGTCCAGTGATTGCTGCAATGATTGTTCAATGCTCGGCCCAGCGAGTGTCGTGACCTCGCCAAGCAATAGCTCCAGCGCCTGGTTCTGGGCGCGCAATTTCGGGGTTTCGGTTTGCCAATACTCGATGTCCTTGAGCGGCGGCCGGATCAGTAACGACCACACCAACAAGCTCGCGAGGAACACCGCCACGCCAATCAGCATGCGCTGTTCGCGCGGGGCCAACGCCTTCCAACGTCCTCGAAACATGACCCGCATCTGATTATTCATCGTCGCTTTCCAAGGAGGCATCACGTTCACGCGACACGGTTTCCTCCAGCCTCTTCAACGTCCAGGTGCGCTCATCGCGGTTGGCGGAGAGCCCGGCCTGGTGCAATGTCAGTTGCGCAGCCGCGTCGGCAACGGGAGGCGCCTCGTCCGTCATCCGCACTTGCAACTGACGCTGGCCGAATGTCATTTGCTCGACGCTGCCCGCCATGAACGGCAGCGCAAGCGCGGCTTGCCGCACCAGAAACGCAAAATCATGATTAGCCTGCATTGCCCCGCCCCCTTGCCGAATCGCCAGTTGCTGACGGGCCTGTTGCAAGGGATTGAGAATCACCGGCAGCTCCGGAAATGCTTGCTTTACGCGTTGACTCATTCGTTGTTTGAGCTGCTGCCCTTGCGCCACTTCGCGGGCTGCGTAAAGGTTCAGCCCGATCACCCAAATGCCAACAGCCAGTGCGCAACAGCCCAATGCCCGCCCCCAGCCAGCAGCTTGGGCGATGCGCTTACCTACCCCGCCGTGCAGCCCCCAGCCAGGGGCTGCGCCGCTCCAGCGCTGGTGATCGACTGACCACAACAGCGTTTCGCCAGTGGCTGCAAGCGCCTGCAGAGTGTCCTCAACCAACGGTTCCACCGTCCCATGCTCAAGGGCGAAACGCAGCAACAACTGGCCGTCCACCACACACGCATTGATCTGCCCCGCCGGTGGTACGGCTAAGCGGTAAGGTGCCGGGTAAAGGCCGCGCAGCTTGAGTCGATGCCGGTCCAACAGTTGACCAAGACGATCCAGGCCAAACGTTGGCAGCCAGCTCAAATGCACCTGCCCGTCCGCGTGCCGGGCACTGTGCGCTATATGCATCTGTTCGCTGCGCCCCAGGATCAGCGCCTGCGCGGCGCAGGTGACAGCCGCACCGATACGGGCCGATGATAGAGGCGGCAGCGCTATGCGTGTGAGTACCGTATCCAACGGGTGAAGGAAACACTCTACGGCCTGAAACTTGTCGGGTCGGCCCAGCTTCTCAAGGGTGCTGATGCCGGCCTGGCTGACCTGCCCCTTGCGGTCCAGTTGTGCGAACTCAAGCTCGGTCTGCGCCGTCAAGGTATCCAGCGCAGGCAGGGCAATGCGCAGGCCGGTCATACGCCCATCCTCGACCAGATGACCTTCGGCATTGCATCTTCGGGGCGATGCAACAGCGCATCCATGTGTACACGGCGTTGATTGCGATGGGCCTGGCCATGAAGCATGAACCACTCACTGGTAACCCCCACGCGCAGTTCATCCACGCTCAGGTTGGGCAATTGCACGCGATTGACGAAGTCACCTCGATTGACAAACCACTGGCCGCGGTCACGTTCAGCGACCAACGCGCCGGCTTGCGACAGTGACAAGCCGGGCACTACCGCCGCCAGGACCTCGGCGCTGGCGGTGTTGCTGTTGACCCATGTGTTGACCGGAATAATGCTCACGTAACGCGCCAACCGTGCCAACAGTCGCTCACTGAGACCATCGATACCGCGTAGTTGGTCAAGTGTGCGCAGCATCGGCTGGGTGGCGGGTAACAGCGGCCCAGGCTGTCCCGAGGCTGATGCAACCGGCATGCGCGGGTAAGCCGCAATGACCCGCTGGCTGATGCGCTGTGCCAGGTGGGCCTCGATACCAATCATGTCGCACAGCCGTTCAAAGCTGCGCACCTGGCCAAGATCAACGTGCTCGCGGGCGACTAAATTACGGAGATTGAACTTGCCTTGCTGATCTTCAAGATGACCTTCAAATTGGCCGCCCTGCGCCGTACTGATCGGCCGCGCCCAAGGCTGGTCGAGCCGGGTCAGCGCATCATGCTCGCGGACGTCCCTGAGCAATTGCCTGCTGACTTCCAACCCGCCCAGCAACAATGCGCTGCCCTGCACACGCGCCTGCTCAGCCTCAAGTGAACGGGTAAAAATGCTTTGGCGAGTGAGCATGCCGGCGGCGATCACTGCGACCACCGTGACGATCAGCAAGGCGCTGATAATCGCCGTACCGCGCTGTTTCGCCACTGTCGGCGACTGCGATTTCATGACGGCGCTTAAAGCTGCCAGGATCCGATATCGGCATTCACGCCGTCACCATCCGGCTGGCCGTCGGCACCGAGAGAGAAGATGTCGACCTCGCCGTTCGCGCCGGGATTCAGGTAATGGTAAGGACGGCCCCAGGGGTCGTTGGGCAGGCGTTCCAGATAAGAACGCCACTGGGTATTTTTTGCATCCGCCGGGCGCTCGACCAACACCTTGAGGCCCTGGTTCATGCTGGGGTAGGTGCCGTGGTCGAGGCGATAAAGCTTGAGCGCCTGCATCAGGCCGGCGACGTCTTGCTTCGCCGCAATCGCCCTGGCCTGATCCGGGCGATCAAGCACTTTGGGTACGACAATCGCGGCCAGGATGCCAAGGATGACCACCACCACCATGATCTCGATCAGGGTGAAACCGTGCTGAGCGTGACGGCCGCCAGGCCCATATTTGATGCGCGCGAAATCCATATCCACCATCCTTGGTTTGATCCTAATTCGGCGCGCAGTGTAACAAAACTAACTAGCCGGATAGCAAAATTAATTGGCCGCTGCCTGCGGCTCTGCGAGTGCTATCCTGCGACGTGTTTTTTACACCAAGAGTGGCCCATGGAGCTGTCGCGCAAGGAGCAAGGTTTTACGCTGATCGAGGTGCTCGTGGCCTTGGCGATCATTGCCGTCGCGATGTCGGCCGCCGTCCGCGTTGCAGGCCTGATGACCCAGAGCAACGGCTTACTGCGCGATCGCTCAATTGCGTTGCTGTCGGCTCAAAGCCGGCTCGCCGAACTGCGCCTGGACGGGCGGCTACCGCCGGGGCACAAAGGGTTTGATTGTGATCAGGGGCAATTACAGTTGCGCTGCGAACAAACCATTGCACCCGCTGCCGATGGACGTTTATTGCGTGTCACGGTTGAGGTGTCGGAGCGCAAGCGCGAGGCGCCGCCCTTGGCGCGGCTGGAAACCCTGCTGAATCCGCCAACGGAAACGCGCCAATGAGCGTACTCAGGGCTGGGTCAATCGGGGCAGCACCACGGCGTCCGGCAGCGTGCTGACGGTGATGCGGGTGTTCTGCGAACCGCGCTCAATGACCACGCCATCCGCCTCGATCGCCGCCAGGCGAACGCCCTGGGCCAACGATTCGCCCACCAGAAAGCTGCGCGGCGGGCCCTCGTTCAAGCTCAGGATCGCCACCGCTCCCCGCGCACCGGCCATCACGCCAGAGACCTTGATATCCACCGCGGCCGGCTGGTTGGAAAACCACTGCAGCGCCGTTGTATCGGGGCGAGCGGCCAAAACGCGGGGCTCAACCTGCGGCGCCTGGGACTCGGCCGACGTCAGCAGGACAGAAGACCAGACCAGCACACCCACGAGCGCCGTGGCCAACGCCACGGTCTGCAACAGCCGCGGTACCGTTAAACGAAAATTAGAGACCAAGACAAAACCTCCCTGTTGTCCTGCCGGGCAGTCTACAGGAGAGATCCACGACGAAGGAGCGTTGTGTCATGAACAAAGACAACCAGCGGGGCTTCACCCTGATCGAGTTGATGGTGGTGTTGGTGATCATCGGTATCGCCAGTGCAGCCATCAGCCTGAGTATCAAACCCGACCCGTTGCAGTTACTGCGCAAGGACGCCAACCAAGTGGCCCAGAGGCTGCAAGTCGCCCAGGCCGAAGCCCGTGCCGACGGCCGCCCAATCACCTGGCAGGCAGACAATAAAGGGTTCCGCTTCAGTCGTCGCAACGAATCAGGCCACGGCTGGGATCACTTTGTGAACGACCCGCAACTGCGTCCTCGGGCCTGGGAAACTCCGTCAATGAGCGTGCGCGTAACCCCCAGGCAACGAGTGGTAGTGAATGCCGAATGGTTCGCCTCCCCTCTCCAGTTGCGGCTCTCGGATGGCCAGCACCACCTCACAGTTCAACTCACCGCGACCGGGCAAGTTCGCGTGGCGAACGAACCATGAAAACAGACCAGCACGGTTTTACGCTTATAGAGGTCATGGTGGCGATCATGCTGATGGCCATTGTCAGCCTTATCGCCTGGCGCGGCCTCGACAGCGTGAGCCGGGCCGACAGCCATCTGCAGAGCAGCACGGAACAGACCCAGGCGTTATTGCGCACATTGAACCAGTTGGAACGCGACCTGGCCCTGCGCGCCAGTATCGAACTGCGCACCCCAGGCCTGACCGAGGATGAGCAGCCCGACGACCTCCCGGCAGTCAGCGTTCGCAGCTCCGACAATCATGATTTTCAACTGGACATCATCCGTAGCGCAGCACCTCCAGAGATCGGTTTGCAACGCGTGCGCTGGTGGCTGGACGGTGACACCTTGTATCGCGCCACATCAGCGGCCAGTGACCGATACCCCTTACCTGCTCCCAAAAAAACAGTGGCGGTATTGTCCAGCGTCAGTGATCTGCAGGTACGCTTCTGGGAGGCCGGCAAAGGCTGGCGTCAGCTCGCCGGCAACCGCAAGAACGACCCTCTCGGCCTGGAGATCAAGCTGACCCGCCAGACGCCGCAAGGGGAAGAGCGTTATCGGCAAGTGGTGGGGCCCCTTCAATAAATCGAAGTGATCGCAGAGATACGCTTAATCAATGCCAGCATAGGAAACAGTGGACGATTTCAGAATAAGTTCGAACCCCGATTGATCAACGACAGTCTCTTTGAGCGCCCATGCGATGTAGCAACTACCTTCAAGTACACTCAAAATGGCTCTGGCGATTTCTTTAGGGTTGATTTCCGCTTTGACAGTATTGACCCGCTGGCCAGTCGACAGGTTGTCTTCCAACCAGGCGAGATGAATCTCAAAAAACGTTTTGGTCAACGCCTTAAGGCGATCTGGCAGCACCGCTAATTCAGCAGCCAACGCACCACAAAGAGGCAGCATTCCCGTTTTTGCACTCTCGGCAAAAAAGGCCGAAAAAGCCTTTAAGCGTGCAGTGACATCAGCATGATCCTCGTTGATCTGCGCCAAGCTTTTATCGAATCTGAATAGGTAACTTTCGACCAGTGCAACACTCAATCCTTCCTTGGTAGGAAAGTGATGATGAATGCTGGCCTTTTTTACACCCACTTCGTGTGCTAGGTCCGCATAACTGAATGCGGCGTAACCTTTGGTACGTAGCAATAACTCGGCAGTAACTAAAAGTTTGGATCGCGTACTCATGAAGCGTACCTGTTTCTTAAAGCTATCGTTAAGCAAGTCGCCTATTTCCAATAAAGAGAGGACGAGGTAATCGACCTCTCTTGGTCACCGCACTAAACGCCTATACGACTCGCAAGAGGCTCAAGTTTGCCTGCATCTTGCGTTTTTGAACGAACGGCCTTCCACCACCCCATGGCCAACGCAGCCGCCACCAGTGGAATTGAAAGCACCGTGTAAGTGCCGTTTGGATAGTCTAACCCGACTAATACCAATACCACGGCAAGAAATAAGAGGGTGAGCCACGCGGTAATGGGAGCACCTGGCATCTTAAATGAAACCATTACCGCCTCACCCCGTTTCACCGCACGCCGATAACTGATCTGGGACAAGACGATAAAAGCCCATGTCGAAAGAATCCCAAGGGTAACCAGATTCAGCAACAACTCGAAGAGTTGAGCCGGAATCAGAAAATTCAACACAACCCCAATGATATTAATGCCCATGGTCACCAATATTCCCATATAGGGAACGCCCTGCTTACTCATTCGTTTAAATAAAGCTGGCGCAGAGCCACCCATGGCAAGCGACCGCAGAACGCGCCCCGTGGCGTACAAACCGGAATTAAGACTTGAGAGCGCGGCGGTCATGACGACAATGTTCATCACCGAACCAATTCCTGGAATCCCGAGCGCCTCGAAAAAAGTTACGAATGGGCTGACATTCGCGCTATAGGCCGTCCAAGGTAAAACCGTCACCAGCAAAAACACGGAGCCCACGTAAAATAGCCCTATCCTCCAGATCACGCCATTGATGGCCTTGGGAATCACGCTTTTGGCATCGGCCGTCTCACCAGCGGCCGTGCCCACCAACTCTATGCTTGCGTAAGCAAAGATCACTCCCTGCACGATGATAATGGCCGGCAGCAGCCCGTGTGGGAATAGCCCGCCGTTATCTGAAATCAGATGCAGACCCGGAACACTGCCGGCCACCGCATGCCCGGTAGCGAAAAAGAACGATCCGACCACTAAAAACACAGTGATGGCGCACACTTTTATGACCGCGAACCAGAACTCCATTTCGCCGAACCATTTAACGCTGACCATGTTCATCACGGTGACTACACCCAGCGCACTCAGGGCAAATACCCACTGCGGGATATCCGAGAAGACGCTCCAGTACTTCATGTAGATCGCGATCGCTGTTATGTCCACGACGCCGGTTAACGCCCACACCAAAAAATACATCCAACCGGCAACAAATGAAGCTCCCTCCCCCATAAACTCCCGGGTGTAAGACACAAAACTGCCGCTGCTCGGACGGTGCATCACCAGCTCACCCAACGCCCGCAAGATAAAGAAAGCAAACACCCCACAGACCAAATACACAATGGCCAATGACGGCCCCGCAATTTGCAACCTCGCGCCGGCCCCTAGAAACAATCCCGTTCCTATTGCTCCGCCCAATGCCATCATCTGCACGTGGCGTTTTTTTAGATGCTTCGCATAGCCGGTCTCATGGGAATCGAGCCAGTTCGATCGCGTTACTGATTCGTCATGTCCTGCCAGGGCATTATTCTTTTTCATATTCCACCCACGCTATTGATGTGCAGTTTGTGTTTTTTTCGTGTTATCTAAGATGCCCGTCCACTTCTAGTGCGCAATCCCACACAGTGCTTTATAACTTATCGCTGATACGTCGCGATGCACCTTTTTGAAGCGCCTCCGGCGCATTGTTATTTTTTTACCGGACACCTCAAACACTAAAAAACCTACCATCCACATGAATGCCGTTCAACGAGTATTTTATAAAAGCCAACACCTTATTGATTTTTCTAGACTTTTAAAAAACACCATCCTGATGGTAGACAATTAATTATTTTGATAGCTTAATCCAAGACAGCGTCAGAGACGCGCAGTCAGCCCCTCAGGACATTCTTGGAAGGTCGCATGAAAAAATATAAAAGCGTAAAAACCCTGCTCGCTCATGCGTCGATCGAGCCCGAGCAGCATCATGGCTTTGTCAATACCCCGGTCTATCGCGGTTCGACAGTGGTATTCCCCACCTGTGAATCCATGCGCGAAGGTCGCCAGAAATACATATATGGCCGCTGGAATAACCCTTCGACTGAAGCACTCACCCAGGCTCTGCAGCAACTGGAGGGCGCCCAAGGCACGGTACTTTGCCCATCGGGGCTTTCAGCGTGTACGACCGCCATCCTCAGTGTGGTAGGTGCTGGCGACCACCTGCTGATTGCCGACAACGTCTATTCACCCATCAGAGCATTTGTTGAACACGTCGGTAACCGACTGGGTATTGAAGTTACGTTTTACGACCCGGCCATCGGTGCTGACATCGCAGGTTTTATCCAGCCGAATACAAAAGCCATTTACGCCGAGTCTCCTGGCTCGTTGACCCTGGAAATACCAGACATTCGCGCAATCACTAAGGTTGCCCACGAGCATGACATTCTGGTTATTGCGGACAATACATGGGGGACCCCGCTTTACTTTCCATCGCTGGAGCTTGGCGTGGACCTTTCGATCATGGCCGCAACCAAGTACATCGTCGGTCATTCCGACGCCATCCTGGGAACTGTCTCGGCCTCGGAGCGAGCCTGGGACAGCCTCAAAAAATATCACTTCAACACGGGATTGTTTGCTAGCCCGGATGACGTCTCACTGGCCCTGCGAGGCATGCGCACGCTGGAAGTGAGACTAGAGCGTCATTTCAAAAACGCGACCCTGGTGGCTAAGTGGCTGGAAACCCGGGACGAAGTTGAGGCCGTTTATTATCCAGCGCTGGCCTCTCATCCGCAGCATCACTTGTGGAAAAGAGACTTCAAGGGGGCCTCAGGCCTGCTTTCGTTCCTGACTAAACCTTCCCCGCAGGCGGCGGCGGATGCACTCCTGGATAATTTATCGCTGTTCTCGATTGGTTACTCATGGGGAGGTTTTGAAAGCCTGGCGATGATTGCAGACCCAACACCCGTCAGGAGTGCTACGACCTGGGCAGCCGACGGGCACCTAGTCCGCCTTCATATTGGTCTTGAAGATCCGGATGACCTGATTGCGGATCTGGAGCGCGGGTTCGAGAGGTTCAACCGTTTGCTCGGGTGATACGGTTTTCAGAGGGGGCAGTTCGTTAATATGACACGCCGAATCGAATGCCTACCAACCGGATGGGAGTGTGTTTTAAGATTAACGGCCTCCCTCCACCTACGTTAACCGCTATCGAACAGCAGATAATTCGCGCTGCTGGCCTGCCAAGGAAATTGAAATGACCTACGATTTTGACCTTTACGTAATCGGTGCCGGTTCCGGTGGCGTCCGAGCGGCGCGTTTTGCCGCTGGATTTGGTGCAAGAGTAGCCGTGGCCGAGAGTCGCTATTTGGGCGGTACCTGCGTAAACGTGGGCTGCGTCCCGAAGAAACTGCTGGTGTACGGCGCGCATTTCGCAGACGAATTTGAGCTGTCAGCCGGTTTCGGCTGGAGCTTGGGTGAAGCGAGGTTTGATTGGGCAACTCTGATCGCCAACAAGGATCGCGAAATCACCCGCCTGAACGATATTTATCGCAATCTATTGTCCAACAGCGGCGCCACGTTACACGAAGGGCATGCAAAAATCGTCGGCCCCCATACCGTCGAGATAAACGGTGAACGCTTTACCAGCAAACACATCCTGATCGCCACAGGTGGCTGGCCGCAAGCTCCGGATATTCCAGGCCATGAGCATGCAATCAACTCCAATCAGGCGTTCTTTCTCAAGACATTGCCCAAGCGTGTGCTGGTGGTGGGTGGCGGTTATATCGCGGTCGAATTCGCCGGTATTTTCCATGGCCTGGGCGCCAAGACTTCGCTGCTGTATCGCGGTGACCTGTTCTTGCGTGGCTTTGACGGTGCGGTGCGCAAGCACCTGCGGGAAGAGCTGACCAAACGCGGCCTGGACCTGCAATTCAATGCCGACATCGAGCGCATCGACAAGCAGGCCGACGGTAGCCTCAAGGCCACCCTCAAAGACGGTCGCGTACTGGAAGCCGATTGTGTGTTCTACGCCACCGGTCGCCGCCCGATGCTGGACAACCTGGGGCTGAACAATACCCGCGTTGAGTTGGATGACCGAGGTTTTATCAAGGTCGATGAGTACTATCAGACCCGCGAACCATCCGTTCTTGCGCTCGGCGACGTGATTGGCCGTGTGCAACTGACACCGGTGGCACTGGCCGAAGGCATGGCCGTGGCGAGACGTTTGTTCAAGCCTGAGCAGTATCACCCGGTGGATTACAACTTGATCCCGACGGCGGTGTTCAGCGCACCCAACATTGGCACCGTGGGCCTCACCGAGGAAGCCGCACGCAAAACCGGCCACGATGTGGTGATCTTCGAAAGCCGTTTCCGGCCCATGAAGCTATCGCTCACAGAATGCCAGGAACGCACCTTGATGAAGCTGGTAGTGGACGCCAAGACCGACAAGGTATTGGGCTGTCATATGGTCGGGCCGGATGCGGGTGAAATAATTCAAGGCTTGGCGATCGCATTAAAAGCAGGCGCGACCAAACGCCTCTTCGATGAGACTATCGCCGTGCATCCGACCTCTGCGGAAGAGTTCGTCACCCTGCGCACACCAGTGGCGGGTTAACTGTGATGCCTTCCTCCGAAGTGTCGACTAATCCAACAACCCACCAAGTAGTACTGCTCACCGGGCTGGCGATGCTGGCGTTTGCTGCCAATTCGGTTCTTTGCCGACTTGCACTTCGCTACACCGAAATTGATCCAGCAACGTTCACGCTGATTCGCTTATTCAGCGGAGCGATGATGCTCTGGCTGATCATGGTGATCAAAAACCGTACTGAACGCCCTGCCGGCACATGGCTGGGAGGCTTTACGCTGTTTATCTACGCCTTTGCCTTTTCATACGCTTACCTGCACCTGGAGACAGGCTCCGGCGCACTACTGCTGTTTGGCGCAGTCCAACTCACCATGCTGGGCTTCGGGTACTGGCGTGGAGAGCGGATGCAGGGCGTTGCGATTGCAGGACTTGCCCTCGCAATTGGCGGGCTCATTGCATTGTTATTGCCTGGTGCAAGCGCACCCGCACCGGGCAGTGCGGCGATCATGCTGCTGTCTGGTGTCGCATGGGCGGCATACTCGCTCATTGGCAAGCGCGCCCATGACCCATTAGCCTCTACAACCGGCAATTTTCTGAGGGCCGTGCCCATGATGCTGGGCGCGGCGATTGTGTTCATCGCCGACGCATCGATCGATATCCAAGGCGTGCTATGCGCGATTGCCTCTGGGACCCTTGCCTCGGGTGTCGGTTATGCCATTTGGTATACAGCCTTGCGCTCATTGTCATCGTTTCGAGCGGCAACCCTGCAGTTGAGCGTCCCCATACTAGCGTCGTTGGCCGGCGTATTTATTTTGAATGAACCGCTCACCGCTCGCTTGATCCTGACATCGTTGGCCGTACTGAGCGGGATTGGACTGGTGCTCAGCGCCGGCCCCTCAGCGCGTGCCTAGAGGTTCACGGTAAGCCTGCCGCGCTGATAAAGAGCAATCGCTGCCCCCATCAAAGCCAAACCGTCGCCAATCTGCGCGAAAAATTTCAGTGATAGTAGGTATTAACAAAACAACATTGTATGCCTACCAACTGGATGGTAGCCTTGTTTTCAGTTTAAATCCCACGCACACAGTGAGAATCGCCATGCAAGACTGGAAGCAAACCCGCAAAGACATCAACACTCGCTTGATGGAACTCAACGCACTCACCCCAGAAACCATGAAGGGCATGGCAGCGCTCGGTAGTGCCGGTACCAAGACCAACCATCTGGATGCCAAGACCCGTGAGTTGATTTCCCTTGCCGTTGCAGTGACCACCCGCTGCGATGGCTGCATAGCCTTCCATGCTGCCGAGGCCAAGAAAGTCGGCGTGACCAGCGAAGAAGTCGCTGAAGCACTAGGCGTGGCGATCAACATGAACGCCGGTGCCGCACTGGTCTACAGCACGCACGTGCTGGACGCGTTCGACAAGTCATAAGCCTGCACTCCCCTCTTACGACATCGAGATAACTCATGAATAAGCTGTTTGCTCCTTACGATCTAGCCGGCCTGGCATTGGCCAACCGCGTGGTGATGGCGCCGATGACCCGCACGCGCACTCCGGAAAACATTCCCGGCGATTTGACCGTGCTCTATTACGCACAGCGTGCTTCGGCCGGCTTGATCATCACCGAAGGTTTGCCGGTGTCGGAAGAAGCCCGTGGCTATCTGTATACCCCGGGCCTCTACACCGATGAGCAAACCGCAGGCTGGCGCAAAGTCACGGATGCGGTGCACGCTGAAGGTGGCAAGATTTTCGCCCAACTGTGGCACGTCGGCCGCCTGTCACATGTGTCGCTCCAACCGGGCAACGCGGCGCCCGTTTCGTCGGGCACCGTTCCCGCCACCACGACCATGGTTTACGCCTGGGTCGAACCTGGCAAAGAAGGCCCGGTGCTGCCAAGTGCACCGCGCGCCCTGACAACCGATGAAGTCCAGCGCGTTATCCAGGATTTTGTCGCATCTGCACGCAGGGCGATGGATGCAGGCTTCGATGGCGTCGAGGTGATGGCGGCCAATGCGTTCCTGTTCGATCAGTTCCTGAGTAGCAAACTGAACACGCGCACTGACCAATACGGTGGCTCCATCGCCAATCGCCAGCGCCTACTGTTGGAGACCGTCGATGCACTGGCCGCCGAAATCGGCGCAGAGAAAGTCGGTGTACGGGTTTCACCCTTCGGTCGGATCTACGACATGGAGGCCTTTGACGGCGAGGCCGAGGCCTGGATGAGCGTGGGGTCGGCGTTGAACGAACGCGATCTGGCGTACGTGCACCTTAACTACCAGACGACCATTTCCGCTGCCAGTACACCTGAAGGCTTCGGCGCAGCATTCCGCGAGACTTATCGCGGCACCCTCATCGGCGCCGGCGGCTTTACCCAGGACCTCGCCGACCAGGAGTTGGAAAAGGGCGAACTCGACCTGATCGCCTTCGGCACTGCCTTCATTTCCAACCCGGACCTGGTGGCACGTATGAAGAACGGCTGGCCGCTGGCCAAACCGGATCCCTCCACATTCTACGGCGTCATCGGCGCCAAAGGTTACACGGATTATCCGGAATACGCGCAAACCCAGGCTTGATCTCACTTCCAACCCCAAGGAGCACACCATGCCACTCGTTACCATCAAAGGCATTGAAGGCGTTTTTACCGATGAACAGAAAGCTGAGGTCATTCGCAAAGTGACCGACGCCATGGTCTCGGTGGAGGGTGAAAACATGCGCGCCCTCACCTGGGTCATCTTCGAAGAGGTCAAGAGCGGAGATTGGGGTATTGCCGGCAACCCCATCACGGCTCAGGAAGTCTTGAAGCTGCAAGCCGGTCAATAAGCGGTTTTAGTTTTAAACTCCACAACTCCCGCGCTGAGCACTCCCTATGCTCAGCGGCCGGGAGTTTTTCCGTTCTGAAGGAACAGCACATTTGTCGGAGTGTACCTCCATGATTCTGATTATTTTCGCCCACCCCTACCCCGATAAATCCAAGGTTAACCAACTGATGCTCAAGTTGGCCGCCAATAATTCGGATGTCACCATTCGCTCGCTGTACGACCTGTACCCCGATTTCAATATTGACGTCGAGGCTGAACAAAAGACCGTAGAACAGGCACAACTGCTGGTGCTGCAACACCCTCTTTACTGGTACAGCTACCCTCCACTGTTGAAGCTGTGGATCGACAAGGTCCTCACCCAAGGCTGGGCCTATGGCAAAGGCGCTACCGGGCTAAAAGACAAAAGCATGCTCTGGGCCGTAACCACCGGCGGCGATCATGATCATTTCGACCTCGGTGATCACCCAGGCTTTGCCGTGCTGGCTCAGCCGCTGCATGCCACCGCGAGCTACTGCCAGATGCGTTGGTTGGCGCCGGTGGTAATACACGGCGCATACGGTGCCGACCAAAACGGCCTGCTCTCTCAAATACGCCGATACGGCGCCCGCCTGGCTTCTTGGAAGGAAGATTGATATGGAGACTCACAGCCTGATTGAAATGCTTATCTACCTGGGCTCCGCTGCGTTGATTGTGCCTATCGCCGTGCGATTGGGACTGGGCCCGGTGCTGGGTTATCTGCTGGCCGGCTGCCTGATCGGCCCTTGGGGCCTGAAGCTGGTCACGGATGTGCAATCCATCCTGCACTTCGCTGAAATCGGCGTGGTGCTGATGCTATTTATCATTGGTCTGGAGCTCGACCCCAAGCGCCTCTGGGCGATGCGTCGGATGGTCTTTGGGGGTGGCGCCTTGCAGATGCTGGTCTGTGGCGCGGCGATTGCCTTGTTTTGCGCAGCCCTGGGCTTGAACTGGAGCGCCGCTTTGTTGGTGGGGCTGACGCTGAGTCTGTCGTCCACTGCGATCGCCATGCAGGCCATGAACGAACGTAACATGACGCCCACCGCAGTGGGCCGCAGCAGCTTTGCCGTACTACTGTTTCAAGACATCGCGGCGATTCCGCTGGTGGCCATGATCCCGCTGCTGGCCGCCAATGGCGGCACACCTTCCGGTGCCGAGCTGCTGCTGTCCATCGCAAAGATCGTCGGGGCGATTGTGGCAGTGGTACTCCTGGGGCAATACGTCTCCCGCCCAGTGCTGCGTTTCGTCGCACGCTCGGGGTTGCGTGAAATCTTCAGTGCGGTGGCTTTGTTTCTGGTATTCGGATTCGGCTTGCTATTGGAAGAGGCCGGTCTGTCCATGGCCATGGGTGCCTTTCTGGCCGGCGTGCTGCTGGCCAGTTCAGAATACCGGCATGCCCTGGAAAGTGATATCGAACCCTTCAAGGGGCTATTGCTCGGGCTGTTCTTTATCGGCGTCGGCATGTCGATCGACTTCGGCACGCTGATCCATTCACCGCTGACCGTGATTACGCTGACCCTTGGTTTTATCGTCATCAAACTGCTGATGATTAAATTCCTGGGACGCTTTCTGAATGTCCCTGCAGAGCAACGATCCTGGCAGGCCGTGTTTCTCGGCCAGGGCAGTGAGTTCGCCTTCGTGGTTTTCGGCGCGGCTACCGTGGCGGGCGTCTTGGTCGACCCGTGGGGCAAAAGCCTGACCCTGGCGGTGGCGTTGTCCATGTGCGTCACACCGCTGCTGATCATTGTGCTCAACCGCCTGGAATCGGCGAACAAAGGCAACGATCAGCCGGCGGACACCATCGACCAGCACAATCCTCGCGTGATCATTGCGGGTTTTGGTCGCTTCGGCCAGGTCGCGGGGCGTCTCTTGATGTCGTGCGGGTTTGAAGTCGTCGTGCTCGATCACGATCCCGACCACATTGAAACGTTACGCAAATTTGGGGTCAAGGTGTTTTACGGGGACGCAACACGCCTCGATTTATTGCATGCCGCTGGAGCCGACCAGGCCTTGGTGCTGATCAACGCGATTGACGACACGGACGACAACCTGACGCTGACCCGGTTGGCCCAGGAGCATTTCCCGTCCTTGAAACTGGTGGTGCGCGCCCGCGACATGGGACACATAATTATGTTGCGCCGGATGGGTATCGGAGCGGTCGAGCGGGAAACCTTCGAGAGCGCGCTGGCGCTGGGACGCAGAGCGCTGGAACAACTGGGTGTGGGGCGTTACGAAGCCCGTGAGCGCGCGGATCGGTTTCGCCGCCTGAATCTGGCGATGCTTGAGGAAATGGCCGCGCAACCGCAAGAAGACACCGAGTACCAATATGATGCTTATAAACGCGCCAATGCGATGCTGACGGACATCTTCAATGAGGACCGCGCCCATCCTATCGATAACGGGCCTGGCAAGCCCCAATCGGCAACGCGAGCACACCAGGCGGACTAGACTCGATCAGCGAGCCTCTTCCAGCTCCGCCAGTACGGCTTTCTTCAGGGCGGCGACTGAACGTGAGCCAGGCATGACGCGCAGCAACCGTCCCTGGTGAAACACCGCCAGGGACGGTACGGCGCGAATGCCATACATCTGCGCGATGGTGGGCGAGACGGCGACGTCGACTTTCCCAAAGGCAGCCAGGGCGTGGAGCTTGTCTTCCAGCGCATGGAATACAGACTTCATCTCCTGGCACGGCTTGCACCAAGACGCCGAAAACAACACAACACTGCTGCCTTTGGCAACAAAGCGAGCGAACTGTGGGGCACTCAATTCAACGATACGGTTCATCAGCACCTCATTGAGCGCTACCTCTTGTGAGGCCGCGCCACGTTGCCAGTCAAATTTTGCAGCCGTCGATGCCGCAGACCTGGCCAATAAACGCGCCCTCATCGACCCGTGCCTTCTCCTGCATCTTGTTCAGCGCCTCAAGGAACGCCGCCTCAGGCTGAGCGCCGGCGACAGTGAACGCGCTATTAAAGACAAACAACGGCACGCCAGAGCCCAATTGCGCGGCGAAATGTTCGTCCTCTTCCATCTCTACGCGCAGTTCAGGCGACGACCACGCTTGTTCGATTGACTCATCCGATACACCCGCCGCTTTGGCAATGGCCGCCAGGCTGGTGCGATCGAACAATGACTTGCCGTACGTAGTGCTCTGTTCATACAGCTTCTCTACGAGCCGCTTTTTCACCACGGGGTCCTGTACCGACTTGACCAGAATGTGGGCGTCAGCGGTATCGCCGAACAACATGGTGCCAAAACGATATTCCAACCCGTCGGACCGTCCGTATTTGGTGACGGTATCCATCATCGCATCGGCGGAATGAGGATTGCCGAGCTTGCGCTTGAGCGCCGCGACCATGGGCTCCGGGGCCTGATTGGCGGCTAGACGATAAGCTCTGACATTGACTTGAACACTGTCCTTGTCGGAGAACTGTGCTCCAGCGCTTTTTCAAAACGGCGCTTGGCAATCCAGCACCAGGGGCAAACGAAGTCGGACCAGATATCGACGACGTACTTTTTCGTAGGGGTTTGCATAAGTCATCCTGCACAAATAAGTGAAGACCGCGTTGCAAGTGTTTCAAGTAAATGGTTGAAACCCGACAAGGGATCGTTTGATCCGCTCAATGCCCAATTAATGAGGCTGGCGCCCTCAAGCGCTCCCAGCAACATAGCGGCGTAGACCTCCAGAGGTTTATCCAGCACCCAGTGATGCTGGCGGGCGGCATCACTGAGCGTGCCTTGCAGCCAATGGAGTTGAGACTCGAAGAAGCACCGAGTGAGCCCCTGCAGAGACAGCGGCAATACCGCCATTTCCGCGGCCAATGCGCCGCACAGCGGCAAAAGCCCCTCGTTGGCGCTGATCACGAAAAGCTGAGAAAAACCACGCAGTCGCAACAGCGGATCGGCATGCATGGCCTCAATCGCGACCAGCGTCTCTTCAAAGCGCTGGATGTAGTCCTTGATCAGCTCTGCCCCCAGGCACTCCTTGGTGGGAAAGTGATGGTGAATACTGGCCTTGCGGATGCCGATCTGCGCCGCAAGATCGGCATAGCTGAACGCTGAATAGCCTTTGGAACGCATGTGTATCTGCGCGGCATTCAACAGCGCGGCTTTTGTCGTCACAGACATTCGAGCCTCCAGCGGCCAGCGTTCAGCCCTTGATCATCGGCTAAGGGGTATTCAGGCGCGCACGGCCATGACACCGGCGTCCACGTCCCAGATGGCACCGGTCACCCAAGAGGTTTTGTCCGACAGCAGGAACAGGATCGTGTTGGCCACGTCTTCCGGCACGCCGACGCGTCCCAGCGGGTGGAAGGCGTTAAGCGATTTCATTGCTTCCGGGATCGCGTCCTTGTCCATGAAGCCTTCGTAAATCGAGGTGTGTACGATGCCAGGGGAAACCGCATTGACACGAATACCCGAATGCGCCAATTCAATCGCCAAGTTACGTGTCAGCGCATGCAAACCGGCCTTGGCCATGGAGTAGGCAGAGGCCGGCGAGCCGGCCAGCGCAGCCTGAGCGCCGATGGAACCGACATTGACAATCGAACCTTCACGCTTGGCGGCGAGCATGTTCTTGACCACGGCCTGGGTGATGAAAAACGTCGAACGGTTGAGGGACATGTACATGTCATACTCGGCCGCATCATGCTCGGTGAACGGCTTGGGAACAAAGATCCCTGCTGAGTTGACCATCAGACTGATATCGCTGTGGTTGGAATTGATGTCCTCGAGAACGCTGTGCATGCCCTCTTCGGTCATCAGGTTAGCCACGATCACCGACACGTTACCCAGTGGGCTCAGTTCGTTACGCACCGCATCGGCCTTGTCTTGCTTGCTGCCGGTGAGCACGACACTGCCGCCCGCCTTCAGCACCATGCGGGCCGTTTCCAGGCCCATGCCGCTGGTGCCGCCGACGACCAACAATTTTTTGCCTTTAAAATAATCGTTCATTACAGACTCCGGATTTCAAAGTTAGTCAATGCTGCACCAGGGCAATCGTCTGCCGGTGCACGCCAAGTGTTTTTGGTTCGAAACAGGTGAATCAGCCTTCACGCACTTCCAGCGTCGGTACCATACGAATGGCTTTCGAGAAGTTGGCGTAGTTCACGGAGGTTTTCAGCACGACCTTATGCAGCTCTTCAACACGCTCACGGGAGGCATCGGTGTGCAGGCGAACCACTACGCTGACTTCGTCGTAGCCAGGGTTGACGCTTTCGTCGATACCGAGGAAACCACGCAGGTCGAGGGTGCCGTCGGTTTCAATTTCCAGGCTGTGGATCTTGATGCCCATCATCGCGGCATTGGCGGCATAACCGACCGACATGCACGCGTTCAGCGCAGCCATCAGCAGCTCTTGCGGGTTGGGCGCGCTGTTCTGACCCAACAGTTCGTTTGGCTCGTCGGCGGCAATTTCGAAGTCCCGCGAATAGGTTTCGCCAGCCAGGCTGTAGCGATTGACCTTCGCGACGGAACGCGTCTGCCCCTTCCATTGGGTTTTGACATTAAAACTGGCATGACGCTTGGTCGCATCCTCGGCAACGCCTTGGGCAAACTGCTGGAGTGCGGCAACATCGATACCGTTCAGGTTAGTGCTCATGTGTACATTCCTCTTCGGATGGACCGGGCGTTCGGCTCGGAATGGAACAAGCCTACCAACTAGTAGGTAATCAATCAAGCAATTTAACTTTCAGCCCTGTCCTTGCTGATTTTCAAACCAAAAAAAACCTCGAATAGTCGAGGTTTTTCAACGCATTAATTTGTCAGTGGGGTTTAGGCAGTGTGCGCATCGCCTCCAGAATAAAGTCAAATCCGGACGACTGCTCGTACTGATCGCTCATCGCCCACGCCACAAAGCTGCCGCCTTCCAGCGTGTTCAGGATCAGCCTGGCGACCTTGTTGACGTCCAACTGCGCCTTGAGCTCCCCGTTCGACTGCCCCAGCGCGATATTGGTCTGAAGCCACTCAAGATGTATCTCGAAAAAGTGCCGCGTCAGCTCCTGCAGGCTCTCCGGCAGTGCCATTAACTCGGCAGCCAGCGCGCCGCACAGCGGCAACAAGCCGTTTTGACTGCTCTGTGCAAACATCAGGACAAACGCGTTCAGGCGCGCGACGACATCCGTGTTCTCGTCATTGACCTGCTCCAACTGTTTCTTGAACCGGAACAGGTAGCTCTCGACGATAGCAATCGCAAGGCCTTCCTTGGTTGGAAGTGGTGATGAATACTTGCCTTCTTGATACCTATTTCAGCGGCAAGGTCAGCGTAGCTGAAGGCTGCGTAGCCCTTGGTACGCAACAGAATTTCAGCGCTGCTTAGAAGGTCGGAACGTGTACTCATGATGCCGCATCCAGGTTTTATCAGTCGGCCATCATAAAACAGCCACACCGCAGTTGACAGTGCACAGTCCGGAAGCGGAACGCCCGATGCAGGCATCGGGCGTTCCGGGTCGACTTGTCAGCAACAGCGCGGCTGACCGTTACCACCGCCATAACGGGCTTGTTGGCGCTCGCGAAAGAACGCCTCATAGTCCATCAGTGGTTTGTCCGGGTGCTTGCTTTGCATGTGTTCAACATACGTATCGTAGTCAGGCATGCCGACCATCAGCCGTGCGGCCTGACCTAGGTATTTACCCAGACGGCTCAGATCATTGAACATGGCGCGCTCCCGTCAGGCATCCGGCACCGCCTGGTAAGGCGCTTCCTTGTCGGTGCGTTCCTGGGTGCCCCATGCAGCAATACCAACCTTTAGTGCAAAGAACAAAATACTGAACACCACCGCCAGGAACAGCGCCGTCAGCGTTGCGTTGGTGTAGGCGTTGTAGATCACGTGTTGCATCTGATCCAGGCTCTTGGCCGGTGCCAGTACCTGCCCATTGGCGACCGCATCGCTGTATTTTCTAGCCAGGGCCAGGAAGCCGATCGCGGGGTTGGCGTCGAACAGCTTGATGAAGCCCGCGGTGGTAGTGCAGATCAGCAGCCAGACCGCCGGCAGCATAGTCACCCAGATGTAGCGTTGGCGTTTCATTTTGATCAGCACAACGGTTGCCAGCATCAGCGCGATACCTGCCAGCATTTGGTTGGAGATACCGAACAGCGGCCACAAGGTGTTGATGCCGCCCAGTGGGTCGATCACGCCCTGGTACAGCAGATAACCCCACATCGCCACACAACCGGCAGTCGCGATCAGGTTGGCGGTCCAGGATTCGGTGCGTTTGAGCGCCGGCACGAAGGAACCCAGCAGGTCCTGCAGCATGAAGCGACCGGCACGGGTACCGGCATCGACCGCCGTCAGGATGAACAGCGCTTCGAACAGGATCGCAAAGTGGTACCAGAACGCCATGGTGTTTTCACCCGGCAGCAGTTGGTGCAGGATCTGCGCGATGCCTACCGCCAGCGTCGGCGCGCCGCCGGCTCTGGCCAGAATCGTGGTCTCACCGATGTCGTGGGCGACCGCGTGCAGAGCGTCCGGCGTGATCGCGAAGCCCCAGCTAGTGATAGTTTGCGCGACGGTTACCGCATCAGCGCCGACGACAGCGGCCGGACTGTTCATGGCGAAATACACGCCCGGCTCGATCACCGAGGCCGCAACCATCGCCATGATCGCCACGAATGATTCCATCAACATGCCGCCATAACCGATGTAACGGGCGTGCCCTTCGCTGGCCAACAGCTTGGGCGTGGTGCCCGAGGCAATCAGCGCATGGAAACCGGAGACCGCACCACAGGCGATGGTGATGAACAGGAACGGGAACAGGCCACCCTTCCACACAGGGCCGGTGCCGTCGGTAAACTGCGTCAACGCCGGCATTTTCAGGTCGGGCATGGTGATCAGGATGCCGATCGCCAACGCCACGATGGTGCCAATCTTGAGGAACGTCGACAGGTAGTCACGCGGTGCCAGGATCAGCCACACCGGCAGTACCGCCGCGACGAAGCCGTAACCGATCAGCATCCAGGTAATTTGAATGCCCGTGAAGGTAAAGGCCTTGGCCCAGACCGGATCAGCGGCAATTTGCCCGCCCAGCCAGATCGAACCCAGCAACAACACCACGCCGATGACCGAGATTTCACCGATGCGACCCGGGCGGATGTAGCGCATGTAGATGCCCATGAACATCGCGATCGGGATGGTCGCCATTACCGTGAAGATGCCCCATGGGCTCTCGGCCAGGGCCTTGACCACGATCAGCGCCAGCACCGCGAGGATGATGATCATGATCAGGAAACAGCCGAACAGCGCAATGGTGCCAGGAATGCGGCCCATTTCTTCACGCACCATGTCGCCCAGCGAGCGGCCGTTGCGCCGCGTGGACATGAACAGCACCATAAAGTCCTGCACCGCCCCGGCCAGCACCACGCCGGCGATCAGCCAGAGCGTGCCGGGCAGGTAGCCCATTTGCGCCGCCAGTACCGGGCCGACCAAAGGGCCCGCGCCGGCAATCGCTGCAAAGTGGTGGCCGAACAGTACGTGTTTATTGGTGGGGACGAAGTCCAGGCCATCGTTGTTCACCACCGCCGGCGTGGCGCGACCAGGATCGAGCTGCATCACCTTGTTGGCGATAAACAGGCTGTAGTAACGATAGGCAACCAGATAGATAGCGACTGCCGCGACAACGATCCACAGTGCGTTGATCGCTTCGCCACGGCGCAAGGCCACGACACTCAGCGCAAACGCACCCAGGACAGCCACGGCAAACCAGGCGAGGTGTTTAGCCATACGGTTCATTGCGTGTCTCCTGTCGACAGCTCTTGAGCTGCGACGATAATTTTTATAATTGTGTCCGCCAGGCGGCGGTGGCTAATATCCGCGCACACCGCTAACAAATACATCCGCACTACTACGCAGGCGTCTACGTAGTTTTACTGAGACGCACGGGAGTCGCGATGCAACTCAAACATAAAATCGTCGCACTCGGGATACTGCCGTTAGTGTTGGCCATCGCGGTTATTTGCGCGTTGGTCATCTCCTTGAATAGCCAGTTAGGTGACCAGCAAGCCCGTCTGATTGAAGACAGTATCCTGGCCAGCAAACGCGCAGAACTGAAAAACTACGTAGCCATGGCGCAAAGCCTGATCGCGCCGCTGTATAACGACGGCGCAGGCGACGAGCAGGCGCAGCGCCAAGTGCTTGAGGAACTGCGCAAGCTGAGCTTTGGCATCAACGGTTACTTCTTCGTTTACGACCACGCGGGTCGCAGCCTGATGCATGCGCGTCAGTCGGAATTGGTGGGGCAGTACCTGTGGGACATGAAAGACCCGCACGGGTTGCCCGTCATCCAGGCCCTGTTCAAAAGCGCCCGATCCGGTGAAGGTTTTCAGCGTTACGCCTGGAACAAACCCTCCTCCGGCCAGGTCACCGACAAGCTCGCTTATGTGATCATGCTGGACCGCTGGGGCTGGATGCTCGGCACCGGCATTTACCTGGAGGATGTCGAGCGCGCCACTCAGCAGGCCCGCGACGAAGTGGCCCAGGGCATCCGCAAAACGATGCTGGCCATTGCCGTCGTGGCGTTGGTGGCGGTGCTGCTGGTATTCGCCGGCGGCATGGCGCTCAACGTCAGTGAGCACCGCCTGGCCGACAAAAAACTGCAGCGCCTGAACCGGCGTATCGTCAGCCTGCAGGAAGAAGAACGCGCCCGCGTTTCCCGCGAGTTGCACGACGGTATCAGTCAGTTGCTGGTTTCGATCAAATTCCAGTTCGAACTGGCCGGGCATGTGCTTGAGGGGCCGGAGCCGAGCAAGGGCCTGGTAATTCTCAGGGAAGCCACGCAGCGGCTGGGGAGCGCGATTGGCGAAGTGCGCAGCATCTCCCACGACCTGCGCTCTTCACTGCTGGACACCCTGGGCCTGCCGGCCGCCATCGATCAGCTTGCCGGGGAGTTTGAACAACGCAGCGGCCTGGTAGTGAGCTGTGAATGTGAGGGCATCGATTACCCACTGCCGCAAGGGGTGGCAGACGCATTATTTCGGATCCTGCAGGAAGGCTTGATGAATATTGAGCGGCATGCCCACGCCACGCACGTCTCGATCACCCTGCTGGCGACGGACCTGGAG
Source organism: Pseudomonas lactucae (assembly GCF_016937615.1). Classification (GTDB taxonomy): domain Bacteria; phylum Pseudomonadota; class Gammaproteobacteria; order Pseudomonadales; family Pseudomonadaceae; genus Aquipseudomonas; species Aquipseudomonas lactucae. The sequence goes on from NZ_JAFHKI010000016.1 coordinate 120,583, forward strand.
TTGAAGTTGACGATCATGGATGACGGCGTCGGGTTCAACGTGCTCCAGGTACTGCGCCGCCACAATGGTATTGGCCTGCGCAATATCCGCGAGCGCGCCGAGCATTTGGAGGGGCAGCTGCAGCTGACTTCAGCGCCAGGCAGAACCACACTGGACGTCCTGTTACCGATGAAAAAACCCGGCAACAATACCGTTTGATGACGTCACCAAACAGGAAAAACACATTGATGAAAGTGCCAGGTCGCATACGTATTGGATTGGTCGACGACCACTCGCTGGTTCGCGACGGCATCAAAGCGTTGCTCGCCATCGTGGACACCGTCGAGGTGATCGGCGAGGCCGAGAACGGTCACGAGGCGCTCAATCTGGTCGAACAGTGCCAACCGGACCTGTTGCTGGTGGATATCGGTTTGAAGGACATGAACGGCCTTGAACTGACTCGCCGGCTCAAACAACATTCGCCTGCGCTCAAGATTCTAATGCTCAGCATGTACGACAATTTCGAATACGTGAGCGAATCCATTCGCTGCGGTGCCAGTGGTTATGTGCTGAAAAACTCCCCTTCAAGGGAAATCATCGCGGCCATTGAAGCCATCGCCAGTGGCGGCACCTTTTACAGTGCAGACATCGCGCAAAAGCTCATCGCCGATAAAGACACCGACAAAGAACTGACCCCTCGCGAAAGCGAGGTTTTGTACAAGATGGTTCAAGGCATGAACAACAAAGAGATGGCCCGCGATCTGGACATCAGCGTGCGCACCGTTGAAACCCATCGGCTCAGTATTCGGCGCAAACTCAACATCGACAAACCAGCAGCGTTGGCGAAATACGCACTGGACCACGGGCTCGTCTCGCGCAGTCGAGAATGAACATCGCAGCCCCGAGCTACAGGCCCTGTGCCGATGCGCGCACGTCGCTGGGTGTGCGCCCATAGTGCGACTTGAAGGCCCTGGCGAAATGCGCCTGGCTGGTGAACCCGTGGCGGTAGGCAACTTCAGCAATATCCAGCCCGCAACCCTGCGACTGGCTTAGCAGACGGAACGCGCCCTGCAAGCGTTTTTCCAGAATAAACCGATGGGGCTGCGTATCTTCCAGGGCAAACAGCCTGGCCAGGTGTCGGGTGGAAACCCCGGTTTGAAGCGCCACCCGCTCGCAGCTCAAGGCAGGGTCGGCCAGTTGCTCAAGGATGCATTGCTTGGCGGCCAACAGGTAGGACGCACTGAGGGCGTTGATTCGGCGATTACCCATCTGGCCGGCGATGATAGTGCCCAACAGGTCGAGGGCATCCTCTTGATAGCTGTCGGCCCCTTGGCTGAGCGGCCGCTCGAAAAAACCGCCAGTGCGCTCACTCAACGTGCGCAGCAGTAACCGTTGGGTACCGGTGTGTGCGCTGATCTTCACTGCATTGTCAAAGCGGCGCAGACAGTGGGAGGCGAACACGTCTTGAGGAATATCGAAGATGAATTTGTGCATCGAGCCGGAGAAACCAAACAAGTAAGGTTTGTCGGTGCGATACACCATCATCTCGCCCGGTTCCAGCAGATGGCAGTTGCCGTTCTGAAAGAAAAACGACGCGCTGCCCATGACCAGCGATACGAAGACCGACTCCTTGGGCACCGTGCGAACCATTGAGCCGTCACGCTCGATGACGTGTTGGTTACCGACAATATGCGCCACCCGCAGACGGTCCAGGCTCAGGTTGTCCTCCCGCGCGCTGAATCCGGTTTCGCTGAAGGAAGAGCACTTCAGGCCGACCAGTGTCGAGGCGTTGTACTGCTCCCAGAATGCCACGCGCTGATCCTGAGGAAGGTCGTCGGTACTGGCACGCTGAGTATCGAGCAAGGGGGCGGATCGAGGCATTTTTATTATTCTCGTTTTTATTGACCGCTCGGCCCCGCGCAAGGCGGATTACGGGGCCCGCAGAGCCCCATTAACCGCCGACCCAGGCACGCTGTCAATCAATAGCCGATACAAAACCACAGCGACCGATGAACTGAAAACATCCGTCCGATACGGACAACAATCACGTCGGTTTCGATCAAATCGCCGCGTGTTTTTCCCCCTAGAGTGGGCCCTGTATTCCAACAATCAGAGGCCCAACATGCCCGAATTAGCCCGCAACGAATTTTGGAAAGACCTGCAGCCTATCGCGAACTGCTTCAAGCCCGACGCCAAGCCTGAGGTTTACCTGCCGAATGCCGCCAGTGATGATCTGCGGCTGTACGTGCCCTTCACCGAGACCGTTTCTTCGCGTCCCCTGTGGATCTCCCCCAGCGAAAACCGCTGGTGCGACATTTTGATGTCCAGCCGTGCAGGCCTGGTCAATCGCCACTACCACCCCCATGAAGTGTTCGCCTACACGCTGTCGGGCAAGTGGGGCTACCTGGAGCATGAGTGGACCGCCACGGCCGGCGACTTCGTCTATGAGACGCCCGGCGAAGGTCACACCCTGGTGGCCTATGAGCACGAGGAACCCATGCGCGTGTTTTTCATCGTCAAGGGGCCGCTGATCTGGCTCGACGATCAAGGCGAGTCCACCGGCTACTTCGACGTGCACTCCTACATTGCCCTGTGCCGTGAACATTACGAAAAGGTCGGCCTGGGGGCTGATGCAGTGGACCGTCTGTTCCGTTAAACCCCGTGCTACGGAGAACCACCATGGCTCACAACAATAATAAAGCCAGTTATGAGAATACCCTGCTCTGCGTGTTGTTCCTGACGTTCGGTTTTGTGTTTTTCGACCGCCTTGCCCTGTCCTTCCTGTTTCCGTTCATGGCTAAAGACCTGCAACTGAGTAACAGCCACCTCGGCATGTTGTCTTCGGTGCTCGCATTGGCTTGGGCCATTTCGGGCACATTGGTCGGTGCGTGGTCAGATCGCCGAGGGGTGCGTAAACCGCTGCTGATTGCGGCGGTTATTCTGTTTTCCCTGTGCTCGGCCCTCTCGGGGCTGGTCTCGGGATTTCTCAGTCTGTTGCTGTTTCGCGGCATCATGGGGTTGGCCGAGGGGCCGATCCTGCCGTTGTCCCAATCGATGATGGTGGAGGCGTCATCGCCGCATCGCCGGGGCCTGAACATGGGCTTGCTGCAAGGCTCGGCAGCGGGTCTGTTGGGCGCGGTGATCGGCCCGCCGGTGTTGATCGCCCTGGCCGAAGCCTATGGCTGGCGGCATGCGTTCATTGTATCGCTGCTGCCCGGGCTGCTGATTGCCTGGTTCATCTGGCGCTATGTGCGTCAGGATGAACCCCACCAGGCTCCGGCAACTAATGCCAAACCCACCGGGCACCGGCTGGCATTGCTCAAGAGCCGCAACATCGTGCTGTGCACATTGATCAGTTGCGTGTTTCTGACATGGTTCGTGATCCTGATCTCCTTTACCCCGACGTTTCTGGTCAGCGTCCGCGGTTACAGCGCGCCGAGCATGGGCACGATCATGAGCTGCCTGGGTGCGGCATGGGTTGTATGGGGATTTGTGGTGCCGAGCATTTCCGACCGTATCGGCCGCCGTCCGACGCTGGTGCTGTTCTCGCTGGTTGCTGCCTGCTGCCCGATAGCCCTGCTATTCGCGCCTTCGCCGATGATACTCGGCATGCTGATGGTGCTCACCTTCACCGGGCTTGGCTGCTTCACGCTGTTCATGTCCACCATTCCGGCTGAAACCGTCCCGCGTGAAGTCATGGCTACGGCGCTGGGCATGATCATGGGCGTTGGCGAACTGGTGGGAGGGTTCGTGGCGCCGACCATTGCCGGGTTCGCCGCCGATCAGTTCGGGTTGTCGATTGTGATGTGGATCTCCTGCGGCGGCGCCTTGTTGGCAGCAGGGCTGTCCCTGCTGCTCAAGGAAACCGCGCCTGGCGTGCTGCAACGCCGATCAATGCAAGCCTGCACACAGCGTGCGTGATCCGGGATCACCACGCTCCTGCATTTACTCATCACAACAACAATAAAATGAGTCTCAGACCATGCACCCTACTCTTCGTTTGTGCGCGTTTTTGTTCCTGGCGTTTACCTACCCCCCAGCTTGGGCACAGGACCGTGAAGGTCCACTGGCCGGCCTGGGCGAGCAATTGGCCGGCTACGGCATCCAGCCCCATGTGCAATTCACCAGCCTGTCGATGAAAAACCTCGACACCGGCCCGCGCCCCTACAGTTTCGGCAACAGTGGCGACCTCTATATCGGTGCCGACGTTAACCTCGCCACGCTCGGTGGCCTGGACGGCGCAGCCCTGCATGTCGAACAGACCGTCTTTATCCTCGATAACGGCACCGGCCAGCCTACCGCAAACAAATGGCAAGGTGCTGCCGGCAGCTATTTCGCAGGCGCGCCGCTGCACAACGACATCGCCAGCAACCAGCTAAGCCTGTTGACCTACGAACAGAAATGGCTCGATGGCCAGCTTGATATGCACATCGGCCGGACCAACGGCCGGCGCTACTTCTACATCTATAACTGCGAAACGGCGGTCACCTGCACCGACCCGATCCTGGACGCATCAAGCGGCATGCTGCCACCGCCCTTCGGTGCCTGGGGTGGCTACCTCAAGTATCAGGTGAGCCCAAGCGTTTACGTGCACGCCGGTGCATTCGAATCCAACCCGGTGGATTACCTGAAAAAGCGCAAAGGCTTGGATTTCAGCACCGACGACGCGAGTGGCACCAGCTTTCTGGTGGGTCTGGGCAGCAAGCCCGGCGATGACACTACCCAGTACGAATTGAATGCGTACTTCAACTCTTCCAGGCAGGTCGACCCGCTGACGGGCGCCAGCGACCACGGCACCGCCGGCGGCTTCTTCAAGTTTCGCCAGACCCTGTGGCGCGGCGGGCAACAAGGCCTGCAGGTATTCGGTTCACTGTCAGCAGCGGCCGATAATAAACAACCTTTCAGCCATTTCGCCGAAGCCGGTCTGACTTACCTGGCGCCCTTTGATCGAGCGCAGGACAAGCTCAATCTCAAAACCAGCTACCTGCAAGTCAATTCCCATCAATTGCAGTTCCAGCAACGCCTGCGCACGGCGGCCGGTGGCGATCCGGAATTGGGCGAGCGCAATGTGTACGCCGTGGAAGCCAACGGCCATTTTGCCCTGACTCGCAACCTGTCCATCGAACCGAGCATCCAATACATCATCAACCCGGACAATTTCTACAACCCAGGCGCGACGCAATTGAGCAACAACGGGTTCGTGGTGGGCCTGCAAGTGGCGCTGGATATCGGCTCGGTACTGGGCCTGTGAGCATGCGGTTTGAATAACACTTTTACTCAGTTCATGAGGTAACGATGACTATGTTCAGCAGCACTCTGTTTGAAGGCAAGGTCGCGCTCGTCAGCGGCGGCACCTCGGGAATCGGCCAGGCGACCGCCGAGTATTTGGCTCGGCATGGCGCCCGCGTCGTGGCTATCGGCTTGGGTGCCGATGCGACCGTGGTCGCCGATGGGGTTCGGCTCGATCTTCGCGAGGTTAACGTCACCGACGATGATGCGCTCAAAGGCGTCATTCAAAGCCTCGACCGCCTGGATATTCTGGTGCCCGCCGCCGGGGGCACCCTGGGCGAAAAGGAGATGGAATGGGAGGCCTTCAACCAGGTGTTGTCGGTTCAACTCAATGCGGTTTACCGCCTCATCAACCTAGCGCATCCGCTGCTGGCCAGGCAAGGTGGCTCGATCATCAACATCGCGTCGATGTTCTCCTACTTTGGCGGGGGAAAACTGGTGGCTTACTCGGCGGCCAAAGGCGCCATTGTCCAAATCACCAAATCCCTCGCTGAGGCATACGCGCCTGACAACATTCGCGTCAACGCGGTGGCACCGGGCTGGATCACCACACCATTGCTGGCGAAAATCGATGATCAACCGAGGATTGACCGTCTACTGTCACGCACCCCTATGAAGCGATTTGGCAGTGCCGAAGAGGTCGCCAAGGTGATTGCGTTTTTAGCATCGGATGCAGCGTCGTTTGTAAATGGCGTGATTCTGCCCGTTGATGGGGGCTATCTCACCACAGCGATCTGAAGCTGACGACCAGTCAAAACGCGCCTACTCTGTCAGGCGCGTTTATTCTGTGCTTTAAAGATTAGACACGACCTTTCGCTCCCGAACTTCCGTTTTAAACATCATCCTACGCCCTACCCTCCTATCGATATCATCAACCAACTGAACGGTAGACTTTTTAACCTCCCCCCAAAGCTCAAGTATTCCTACCTATCGTCGATACTAACTTCACGGATGGACACTCTCAACTTAAGGACATCGTATGCTCCTGCGAAAACTGAACCTCGCGCCCCGCTCAGCTCTGTGTTTTGGCTTCTTCTGCCTGATCATCATCGCGATGGGATTACTCGCCTTAAGGCAAGCCGAGTTATTGAAGACTGCCGAAAAGTACGTTGAAACCAACGTCTTGCCCAGCGTAAAACTGCTGGGCCAACTAGACCGGGAATTCATAGGCATCAGAGGCAACAATGCTCGGGTGCGCAATCCGATCGAGCCTCAGGAGCGCAAAACCAAGGCGCTCAGCGACATCCAACAATCGCGGCAAGTCATCGATCAATACTTGCAGTCTTTAACAGCACTGATTGTCACGCCTCAAGGTCGCGAAGCGTTTGAACGCCTGCGAGAAACCAAAAGTGACTATTCAAAGGCGCAGGATCAGTATCTCGCCGCCGTGGCCGCGCAGCAATTGGAAACAGCCGTGTCTATCTCAAATGGTCTGATGAAAGATGCCGCCGATCGTGTCGAAGCATCACTGAACAATCTCATCAGCGTTAACGAAAACAAAGCCAAAAAAGCGGGCCGGGATGCTGATGATATTTATCAGCAAACCCAAATAATGGTAGGCGTTTTCTTGGTTGTTTCGGTGGCGGCTTCGTTACTCTTGGCTTGGCTTTACACCCGAAGCCTGACGGTGCCTATTAATGAATCATTGGTGATTGCCCGCCGTATTGCTGCGAATGATCTGAGCCAAGACTTCAATGCGACAGGTTCTGACGAGGCGGCACAACTGGTAAAAGCAATCGCCGCGATGCAGTCAAACTTACGTGATGCCCTGGCACTGATAGGGGATTCCTCCACCCAGTTGGCCGCGACCTCCGAAGAAATGCATGCCGTGACGGAGGGTGCTTCGCGGACCATTCAACGTCAAAATCATGAAATTGAAATGGCCGCCACCGCAGTCACTGAAATGAGCGCAGCCGTGGAAGAAGTCGCAGGCAATGCCGCGTCCACCTCCGTGCTGACCTCACAATCGAGCTCAGCCGCTATCGCAGGTCGTAACCAGGTTAACGAAACGGTCGCGGCCATCAACCTCATGGTCTCCAACGTCCAAAGCACCTCAGGTGAAGTGCAAGCCTTGGCAACCATGGCAACCGATATAAGCAAGGTGCTGGATGTCATCCGAGGGATTGCAGAGCAGACCAATTTATTGGCCTTGAACGCGGCCATTGAAGCTGCGCGTGCCGGCGAAGCCGGTCGTGGCTTTGCGGTCGTCGCTGATGAAGTCAGAGCCTTGGCCCATCGCACTCAAAAATCCACACAGGAAATTGAGCACATGGTCGATTCAATCCAGGCAGGCACAGGCAACGCGGTGACATCGATGAGTCAAACAAGCCTCCAAGCCAGGCAGACACTCGAAATGGCCAATAGCGCAGGTAAGGTGCTCGGCGAGATCACCGACTCGTTGAGTCAAATCAACGAGCGAAACCTGATGATTGCCACCGCGGCAGAGGAACAGGCCCAAGTCGCGCGCGAAGTGGATCGCAACCTCGTCAGTATTCGGGATTTGTCCAGCGAAGCATCGGAAGGATCAAGTCAGACGGCAATTGCCACCGCTGAACTGACGAAGCTGGCCAACGATCTCAGCCATCTAACCAAGCAGTTCAAGCTCTAGACACCCAGATGAGGAGTCCCATCGACGTGCGCTGCGGCGTCGACGGGACGCTCGCAGCACGTCAATGATTGTCGGGTTTAAACGGCCGATACAACCCTTTGCCGCTGCTCGCCAAGCCCATCAATCCACAGGTGGATTTCATCACCCGGTGACAGCCACTGCGGCAGCGGCTTCATGCCCATTCCCACACCCGGTGGCGTGCCCGTACAGATCACATCGCCCGGCTGCAATGTCATGTAGCGGCTGCAGTACGCCACGATTTGAGACACGGTAAAAATCATGGTTTTCGAATTCCCGGTCTGACGTCGCTCACCGTTGATCTCCAGCCACATATCCAGGTTTTGCGGGTCGGGGACTTCGTCGCGGGTCACCAGCCAAGGCCCAACCGGGCCGAAGGTGTCACACCCCTTGCCTTTGTCCCATTGTGAACTTTGCATTTGGAATGCCCGCTCCGATACGTCGTTGACGACGCAGTAACCTGCAACGTAGTTCAAGGCATCCGCTTCGGACACATAACGGGCTTCACTGCCGATCACTACGCCCAGCTCCAGCTCCCAATCCAGTTGGGTAGCGCCACGCGGCTGCTGGATTTCATCATCCGGGCCGTTCAGGCAACTGATGGCCTTATGAAAAATGATCGGCTCGCTCGGTATTGCCATTTGCGCTTCTTCCGCATGGTCGCGGTAATTGAGCCCGATGGCGATGAATTTGCGCACATGCGCCACGGGCACACCGTAACGAACCCCGCGCTCGACCAGGGGCAAACTGGCAATATCCAACATCGACAACTGCGCCAGCGATGACGGTGCCAGCACCGCGGCAGTGATATCGCCGACATGCGCGGAAAGATCGCGCACCCGCCCGTTGGCATCTATGACGCCCGGACACTCTTTACCGCGCGGGCCAAAACGACACAGTTTCATGTGTACCTCGATTGTCTGTCTGTGGAGAAAATCCATCGCTCAAACGCGAGGGCGCTGCCCACGCTGGCGAAGCGAACCCGCCGAATTGAATAAATCCATCATAGAGACTAAAATATATTTTCTGCAACAAAATATATTTTTAGAGATTTGCCCTGTCATGAACGTTCAGCCCGCCAAAAGCCTCACGCAAGCGACCTACGAACGCTTGCGCCGTGATGTTCTATCCTGTGTTTTACGCCCAGGAGACCGCGTCAACGTAAAAGTCGTGGCCGAACGTTATGAGGCCAGTGCGGGAGCGGTAAGAGAGGCATTGTCGCGAATGGTCTCCGAGGGGTTGGTGATTGCCGAGCCCCAGAAAGGCTTTCGCATTTCTGCCGTTTCCCTGGCAGACCTCAACGACCTGACATTCGCCCGTATGGAGATAGAATCAAGTTGCCTTCGGCACGCCCTGGATAGCGGTACCCTTGAATGGGAAGCAAGCCTGATAGTCGCGCATCACCGCCTCATAAGAGCTGATCAAAATGATACGGATGAATGGACGGGCGCTCATCATGCTTTTCATGAGGCGTTGGTCAGTGCCTGTCCCAACACCTGGCTATTACGTATTCGCTCGATGTTGTTCGAGCAAACCGCTCGCTATCGCGCGATGTCGATCGCCATGACCGCCACGCAGCGGGACATTAATGGCGAACATCAAGCACTGTTTGACGCAGCCATGGCCAGGGATACAACCCAGGCCTGTGAACTGTTGCAGCAGCATATCCAGACCACCTCCGTCATGCTGATTGAAGGCTTGCAAGCGCTTGCGCAGTTTGCAGAGCCTGTTTGATGACGCTCTCGACCGCTCTTGAAGCCTCATACGATCCTGGCATATTGACTGGATTGCGACGAAAATCGAGCGCTGGCAAACAGTCTTGGCTGACCAGGCACGCCAGACTAACCACTCCAAACCAAGAGGAGTCGGTATGAAATACCCATGTGTCGCCGCGGGCCTTTTTGCCCTTTCACTCATCGCTGCCACTGCACAAGCCCAGTCGTTCACGGTGCAAAGCAGCAGTGTCCAGGACGGGCATTTTCAACAGCGTCAATTTGCCAATGTGTTCGGCTGCACCGGCAAGAACCTCTCCCCTGAGATTTCCTGGAGCGGTGCCCCGCCGGACACCCAGAGCTTTGTAGTAACCCTGTATGATCCAGATGCACCGACGGGCTCGGGTTGGTGGCATTGGGTGCTGGCTAACGTGCCTGCAACCGTCAATGAACTGAAGGAAGGCGCAGGTAGCGTCGGTGGTACATTGCCCGCCGGTACGCTGCAGATACGCGGTGACAACGGTATGCCCGGCTATCTGGGTGCCTGCCCACCCGAAGGGCAAACCCACAACTATGTGATCGCGGTATACGCCATGAAAACCGATAAATTGACGCTACCGCCGACGGTCACACCGGCAATGCTTGGCTTAATGGTGCCAGGTGGTTCGCT